>CAUJJX010000026.1 GCA_963205165.1 Pseudomonadota bacterium
GATGCGTGGCACGGCTTCGGGATGCTCGCCGTCCAGGCGGAGCGGCTGGATGCGGCGGCGCTCCTCGTGGGGCAGGCGATCCGCTGCGACGGCACGGTGCCGCTCTTCCACCGCAACTTCGGCGAGATCTGCCGGCGTCTCGGCCGGATCGGCGAGGCGATCGGGGCCGGACAGATCGCCGTGCGCCTCGCACCGGATGACGCCGAGGCGCACTTCAACCTCGCGCTCGCGCAGGCCGACGGCGGACGGCTCGACGACGCCATCGAAAGTTGCCGGCGGGCGCTCGCGATCCACCCGCGGCACGGGGCCGCGTGGAACAATCTGGGCGTGCTGCTGCGACGGCAGGGCGACCACGCCAGCGCGCGTCGGGCGTTCGAGACGGCCCTGGCCATCGACCCGACGCACCGGCAGGCGATCGACAATCTCGAGGGTCCGGAGTGACCGGGTGACCCGGGCAACCACGCATGCACTGCATCTTCATCAATC
The DNA here is from genome assembly GCA_963205165.1 of Pseudomonadota bacterium. Lineage (GTDB taxonomy): Bacteria > Pseudomonadota > Gammaproteobacteria > Burkholderiales. Next base: position 487 of record CAUJJX010000026.1, read on the forward strand.
TCGACCGCCAGTCCGATCGCCGCACCTTCGTCGAACGCAATTTCGACCGGTACGCGGATCCCGACTGGACGCTGCATCGCTTCCCCGCGATCGACGCATCGCACCTGCCCGCGCGATTCGCGGCAGGCGCGCTGCGCGACGGCGAGAAGGCGTGCTTCGCGAGCCACGTCGGCGCGCTCGACCGCGCGCTCGAACTGCCCGGCGACGTGATGATCCTCGAGGACGACGTCTGGCTGGGGCCGCGCAGCGCCGAGCTGGTCAACGAGGCGCGCGGTGCGCTCGCCGGCACGGCATGCGACGTCCTGTATCCGGACGCCTGCATCGTGGACCCGCGGCAGATGCTCGACCTGTTCCTGCAGCGCCGCGAATGGGAGGCCACGCGCCGCTCGCGGCTGCTCGATCTGCGTGACCTGAAGTTCGCGGCGGCGACGGTGTACCTCGTCCGCGAGCACGCGAAGTCCGCCCTCGCGGCGCGCCTCGCCACGATCACGCGGTTCGACGTGCCGTTCGACCTCGTGCTCCGCAACCTCGTGCTCGGCGGCGAACTCGCGGCACGCGCGACGTTCCCGTTCGCGACGTCGCTGTCGGTCCACGCGGAACAGTCGCAGATCCAGCCGGGCGACACCGTCGTCGCCGACACATGCTGGAACGCCTTCCGCCGGCTCGTGTGCGCCGACAGCGAGACGCTGCGCGTGGAGTGCCCGGGTGGGTTCGGCGATGCCCTGCCTGCCTGCGACGTCGCAGCGATCACGGACTTCGCGCGGGTGCTCGCGTTCCAGCTCTCGCCGGCGTTTCCCGCGAAATGAACGCGTCCGCCGCGCACGCCAGTGCCAGGTCGAACGTCTCGAACCTCCACGGATCGATGCCATGAACACCACGCCGAGCGGTCGTCCCTATCTCAGTCCCGAATCGATGCCGATGGCGCCGGCGGCCTTCGTGCGCTTCGGCGATGCGCGTGCCACGGCGGGGTCGGCCTGGATCGTCGATCCCGGCCTCGCGCACCATCGCGGACATCACCATCCGCTCGACACGCTGCTGCACGCGGCGCTGAAGCGCCTGGGCGACCGGACCGAGGTGTTGTGCCACCGCAGCTTCCCGCCCGAGCCCGGCTTCGTGCCGTGCTTCCGGCACAGCATCTACGAGGTCCGCGCGACGTCGCCCGCCGAACTCGACACGCGGCTCGCGGCCCACGCGCACGCCTTCGACGCCGACCTGCGGCAGGCGCTCGACGAGCGCATCACGAAGGACGACCTGCTGCTGTTCCCGACGGCGCACCTGTCGCTGCTCGTGCCACTGCATCGCTGGCTCGCGAGTCTTCCGGCGACGCGCCGTCCGATGACCGTCCGGCTGCATTTCCACGTGGCACCGACGCACGGCATGGACGGCGACGCCACCCGCGACCGCGCGAACGAGCACTTCGTCGCCGCCGTGCAGGCACTCGTCCGCGATCAGGGGGTGCACTGCACGGCCGACCACCCGCAACTCGCCGCGGAACTCTCGGTGCTCTGCGGCGTGGCGGTCGAGCCGGTGAAGAGTCCGCACGTCGTGCCCGCGGGCGTCGAACGCGTGCACCGCCACGACGGACGGATCCGGTTGCTGTTCATCGGCGAGCCGCGTGCCGAGAAGGGCTACGTCACCGTGGTGCAGGCGCTCGCGACGATCGTCGCGCGGACGTCCCGCTGCGACGTCCGCTTCGTGCTGCCCGTCATGCGCGAGGCGGACCTCGCGTACCTCCGGACGCTCCCGCCCGACCGCGTCTCGGTGCGCCTCGAGGACGGCCTCCCGACGCACGCGTACTTCACCGAGATCGCGCAGGCCGACCACGTGCTGTGCGTCTACGACCGCGGGCGGTACGCCGCGATGTCGTCCGGGATCGCGGTCGACGCTGCACTGCTCGATGTCCCGATCATCATCACGCGAGGTACCGCGACGGAACGCGCCGTCGTGGATCCGTCGCGGATCCACGTGCTGGACGACCCGACGTCCGCGGCGCTCGTCGAACTCTGCGAAGCGCTCGATCGCGCCGCGGCGGACGGCGGTGCTGCGATCGCGTCGTTCGATGCCGCGGGCGAGATGCAGCACGCGGCGCAGCTCGAACGTGCAGGTCGCGCGGCGGACGCCGAGCACGTCTATCGCGCGATCCTCCAGCGGGACGGCCGGTACGCGCCGGCGTGGCACGCGCTCGGACTGCTCGCGCTGTCGGCCGGCCATCTCGCACAGGCCGTCGACTGGGTCGAGAAGGCGGCGCTCGTCGACGACGCGGAACCGCTCTATCAGCGCAACCTCTGCGAACTGTGCCGCCGCGCCGGCCGGCTCGACAAGGCGACGCTCGCCGGTCGGCGCGCCTGCAAGCTCTCGCCGGACGATCTCGACGCGCACTACAACCTCGGCGTCGCGTACACCGACGCGGGCGAGGTCGGACGTGCGATCGAGGCCTACTCGAAGGCGCTGAAGATCGACCCGAGCCACGGGCTCTCGTGGAACAACCTCGGCACGCTCCTCGAACGACAGGGCGATCGTGTGCAGGCCGCGCAGGCCTACGCGTGTGCCGTCGCGAACAATCCGCGGCATGCCGAGGCGCAGAACAATCTCGGGGCGCTGCGGCGCGCGGACGGCAAGCTCGACGAGGCCCGCGCGTGCTTCGTCGCGGCACTCGCGGCGCGTCCGGATTTCCCCGAGGCGCGACGCAATCTCGAGGCGCTCGATGCGGCATCGACGACCCGCGCGACCGCCGGCGCAGGCGCGTCCGTCGAGACCGCACAGTCCGCCGACGAGCACCACCTCCGCGGCATCCATCTCTACCGCGAGGGGCGCTTCGACGAGGCACTCGCCGCGTACGACCAGTCGCTTGCGCTGAAGCCGGACGCTCCCGCGACGCTCAACAGCCGCGGCTTCGTCCTCCAGGATCTCGACCGCATGGACGAGGCGCTGGCCTGCTTCGAACGGGCCGTGGCACTCGCGCCGGAGTTCGCGATGGCGCGACTCAACCTCGGCATGGCGCAGCTGAAGCTGGGCCACTGGCGCGCCGGCTGGGACAACTACGAGGCCCGCTGGACCGGCTCGGCCGAAGCGACGAACGGGCAGATGGCGCGTCCGCCGTCGTCGCTGCCGCAATGGGACGGGCAGGGCGGCACCGGGACGCAGCGGCTGCTCGTGATCACGGAGCAGGGCTTCGGCGACACGTTCCAGTTCGCACGGTATCTCGCGCTCGCCGCGGATCGATTCGCGAAGGTCGGCTTCGTGTGCTCGGGGCCGACGCAGCGCCTCATGGAATGGGCGTGCAGCGACCGCATCGTGTTCATGACCCGCATGCCGTCCGACTTCGACGCCTGGGACTGGCAGTGCCCGCTGATGTCGCTGCCACGCGCGTTCCGGACGACGCCGGAGACGATCCCCGCGAACGTGCCTTACCTGACGGTGCCGGCCGTGACCGCGGCGCACTGGCGCGAACGGCTGGACCTCGCCGCGCCGGGCCGTTTGCGCATCGGGATCGCCTGGGCCGGCCGGAAAGGGCAGCAGTACGACAGCCGCCGCAGCCTCGCCTTCCGGCAGCTCGCGCCGCTCCTGACCGATGACCGTGTCACGTGGGTCAGCCTCCAGAAGTGGACGGCGGAGGAGGGGCCGCCGCAGGTGCCCGCCGACGTCGACTGGCTCGACTGGACGGAGGAACTCACAGACTTCGCCGACACGGCCGCACTCGTCGCGGGGCTGGACCTCGTGCTGTCGATCGACTCGTCGATGGTCCATCTCGGGGGCGCGCTCGGCCGGCCCGTCTGGATGATGAATCGCTTCGACGCCGAGTGGCGGTGGTTCCGTCATCGCGCCGACAGTCCGTGGTATCCGGCCATGCGGATCTTCAACCAGCCGGCCTTCGGCGACTGGGATCGCGTCGTCGCGGATGTCCGGGCGGCGCTGGCGGCGGTGCCGGTGCCGCGCCCCCCGGCACCCCGACGCGCGCGGGTCGCGACGGTGCCGGCCGTGACGCCGCCGCCCGAGGGGCTGTCCGTCGAGCAGGCCATCCAGCGCGCCGGGCAGTACCAGAGCGCGGGCCGTCTCTCGGAAGCCGAAGGGCTGCTCGCGCAGATCCTCGAGGCGCAGCCGCGGCACGCGCATGCGCTGCATCTCCAGGGGGTCGTCGCGTGGATGAGCGGTCGCCCCGAACGCGCGCTCGAACTCATCGGCGAAGCGATCGCTGCGGCGCCGGATGTCGCGCTGTTCCACAGCAATCTCGCCGAGATGTGCCGGCAGCAGGGACGCCTCGCAGATGCAGTGAGTCATGGCGAGCAGGCCGTCGCGCTCGACGCCGCGATGACGTCCGCGCATTCGAATCTCGGCATCGCGCTGTGCGACGCAGGCGAGTACGACCGCGCCGAGGCCTGCCATCGCCGCGCGCTGCAGCTCGCGCCGGACCTCGTCCAGTCGCTCAACAACCTCGGCAGCATCCGCCACGCGCGTGGCGATCTGGCCGGCGCGGCTGCGTGGTACCGGAAGGCGCTCGCCGCGCGGCCGGACTATCCGGAGTCGCTGTCGAATCTCGGCGCGGTGCTCGTGCAGGACGATCGCGCCGCGGAGGCCGAGCCGTTGCTCGATCGCGCGCTGCAGCTCCAGCCGGAGTATCCCGAGGCGCTCTGCAATCTCGGGCTCGCGCGGCACCGGCTCGGCAATCCGGAGTCCGCGATCGCGCTGCTGCGCCGCGCGCTGCAGCTGCGGCCCGGCTATCACGAGTCGCTCGTCGGTCTCGGCCGCGTGTTCATCGATGCCGGCCGTCCGGACGACGCGCTGCCCTTGCTCGAGGACGCCGTCCGGCGCCGCGACGATCGTCCGGACGACTGGTGTCTGCTTGCCGGTGCGCTCGCTGCGATGGGGCGGCAGGTCGATGCCGCCTCGGCGTGGCGACGCGCCCTCGCGATCGATCCTGGCCACGCGGCGGCGATCATCGGGCTCCGCGACACCGGATCGGCGTGAATTTCGTACATCGCGGTGCGTCGGCCGCACTCGCGGCGATGTTGCTCGCTGCATGCGTGTCCGTCCCGACGCCGGCAGCACGTCTCGCGTCCGCAGACGCGCTCGCGGCGTCGCGTGGCTGGCAAGCACGCGCCGTCGACACCGGCATGTTCCGATTGATCACCTGGGCGCCGACGAGCTTCGCTGCCGACGATGCACTCGCGATCTACATCGAGGGCGACGGACTCGCGTGGATCGCGTCCGACCTGCCGTCCGCCGATCCGACGCCGGTGGTGCCGCTCGCGCTGCAACTGGCGCTCGCGCAACCGGCAGGCAACGCGGCGTACGTCGCGCGTCCGTGCCAGTACGTCGACGCTGCGCAGACGGGATGCGCGTCGCGCTGGTGGACGGCACAGCGATTCGCACCGGACGTCATCGAGGCCGTCGATCGCGCAGTCGACGCATTGAAGGTGCAGGCCGGCGCGCGGCGGCTGACCCTTGTCGGATACTCCGGCGGCGGTGCCGTGGCGGCACTCGTTGCGGCACGCAGGTCCGACGTCGAGCGACTCGTCACCGTCGCCGGGAATCTCGATCACGGCGCGTGGACACGGCATCATCGGCTTCCGCCGCTGGACGGCTCGCTCGATGCCGCGGATGTGCGCGATGCGCTGCGGCGCGTCCGGCAATGGCACTTCGCGGGCGGGCGCGACACGGTCGTGCCTGCGTTCATCGCGGAAGGATTCGCCGCGGGTTTTCCGGTCGACACACGCCCCGTCGTGCGACGCGTCGCCGACAACGATCATCGATGCTGCTGGGCCGAGCAATGGCCCCGTCTCTGGAGTGAGGTTCATGGAACGAAGGAATGACGCCGCGCCCGCGAACGTCGTGTGGCATGCAGCGTCGGTGACGCGCGAGCGACGCGAACGGCTCAATGGTCATCACGCGATCGTCGTGTGGTTCACGGGCCTGTCGGGTGCGGGCAAGTCGACGATCGCGCACGCCGTCGAGGAGGCACTGCATCGCGAGGGCCGGCGCACCTTCGTGTTCGACGGCGACAACGTCCGGCACGGGCTCTGCGCCGATCTCGGCTTCTCGGCGGACGATCGACGCGAGAACCTGCGGCGCGTCGGAGAGATGTCGCGGCTGTTCATCGAGGCCGGCGTGATCGCGCTCACGGCGTTCATCTCGCCGTACCGCGACGACCGCGAACGGGTCCGCGCGATCGTCGGGGCCGACAACCTGCGGGAGGTCTACGTGAAGTGTCCGCTCGACGTCTGCGAATCCCGCGACGTGAAAGGCATGTACCGCCGTGCACGGGCCGGCGAGATCCGCGAGTTCACGGGCATCTCGTCGCCGTACGAACCGCCGGAAGCGCCGGACCTCGAGGTCGACACGAGCGTTCTGTCGCTCGCCGAATGCGTCGAACGCGTGCTGCAGTTGATCGAGCCGGCGATCGCGTTCGGTCCGGCCGGCGAGGCGTCCACGTGATCGTGCGGAGAACGACGCGATCCCGCGTGCGTGTCTGCAACCCCTCGTCGGGGCCTTTTGCCGGGATGCATGGTTCGGGCTCCCGCCTGCGTGAGTCCAACCCATGGTCAGCGCAGCGCGCATGACCCCGCACGCTTTCACGACACCGGATGCCGCAGGTCCGGTCGGCATCTTCGATTCCGGCGTCGGCGGACTGTCGGTGTGGCGCGAGATCGCGCGGCAATGTCCGGCCGAACACACGATCTACGTCGCGGACCAGGCGCACGTGCCGTACGGTCCACGCGACGAGGTCGAACTGCGGCGCTTCTGCGAAGGCATCACGCGCTTCCTGCTGGCGTCGGGCTGCAAGGCCATCGTCGTCGCGTGCAACACGGCATCGGCCGCGGCGCTCAAGCATCTGCGCGAGTGCTTTCCGCACGTGGCGATCCTGGGGATGGAGCCCGCCGTGAAGCCCGCCGCACAGATCACGCGCAGCCGCGTCGTCGGCGTGATGGCGACACCCGCGACCTTCGCCGGCAAGCTGTTCCGCGCGACGGCGGGTCGCCACGCGAGCGGCGTGACGCTGGTGACGCAGGTCTGCGACGGACTCGCCGAGCAGGTGGAGCGCGGTGACACCGACAGCTCCGCGACCGAAGTGATGCTCCGGCGCTTCGTCGAGCCGATGCTCGCCGCGGGCGCCGACACGATCGTGCTCGCGTGCACGCATTACCCGTTCGCGCTCGACGCGATCCAGCGCATCGCGGGGCCGCGCGTGACGGTGATCGATCCGGCGCCGGCGATCGCGCGGCATCTCGGCGACGTGCTCGGATCAAGGCAGCTGCGCAATGGTTCGGGCAGCCGTGCGACGCATCGTTTTCTCACGACCGGCGATCCGGCGTCGCTTCGGGCGGCCGTGCATCGCTGGTGCGGGATCGACGGGGAGATCGGCGCGCTGCGGTGGACGGAGGACGACTCGGAACTGGTGTTCGCGTAGTCACGTTCTCGGGCATGTCGGACACGCAGCGTCAGGCATCCAATCCCGGGGGCGGACGGAGTCCGGGCAGGTCGGTCTAGCGACGCAGTCACGTAATCCGACTGCTGCCGCCTGCAAGAACGTTCGCTTCGGATTACGTGCTTGCAGCGCTAATCCGTCCGACGGGAATGCTCAGACCCGTCATTCCAGCGCATGCTGGAATCCAGTCCGGCGGTGGCGGGTGCGATGTCCGCTGCTGGACCCCGGCGTTCCCTGGGGTGACGGAATGAGCAATGCCCAGTCCCTAGTACCCGGCGGGCAGCGTCGCTCCGCGATGCGACGCTGCCCGCCTTGACTCCGATCACGGTATCTACGCAAGGCAGGCGTCGTCGGAACCGTTCGCGTCGGATTACGCGCTTGCAGCGCTAATCCGACCTGCGGGAATGCTCAGACCCGTCATTCCAGCGCATGCTGGAATCCAGTCCGGCGGTGGCGG
>CAUJJX010000027.1 GCA_963205165.1 Pseudomonadota bacterium
TGTCACCCTCGCGTGTGCCGAGGCATGGCGTGTCGTCGGCACCGGATCAATGGGCGGCACGGACCAGCGGCTGTTCGTGCTCGCCGCCCGCGGCATTCCGCAGGAAGCCCTCGAACATCATCAGCGTCCAGAGCGGTGCGCTGTAGTCGCGCACGCCGGATTCGTGGTCGCGAACCAGTTCCGCCAGGACCTTCATGTCGAAGTAGCCGGTGTCGGCAAGATCGCCATGCAGGATCGAATTGCGCACGCGTTCGCGCAGCGGGCCGCGGAACCACCGCGCGAGCGGCACCGCGAAGCCCATCTTGCGGCGGTAGAGGATGTCGTGCGGCAGCTGCTGCTCCATCGCCTTCTTGAAGAGCCACTTGCCTTCACCGCCGCGCACCTTCAGCGACGACGGCAGCGTCGCGAGCCATTCGACGAGCGGGTGATCCATCAGCGGTTCGCGCACTTCGAGGGAGTGCGCCATGCTGGCCCGGTCGACCTTCGTGTTGATGTCGCCGACGAGATAGGTCTTGAGATCGAGGTATTGAACGAGGGCGAGGGGGTCGTCCGTGCCGGCGCGGGCCGCGTGCTGGCGGAACACTTCCACCGCGTTGTAACCGGCGAGCTTCGACCGGAAGCTGCTGCTGAACATGCGCTGGCGCATGCCGTCGCGCAGGATCGAGACGCCGTGGAAATAGGCCTGCACGGAATCGCGAGCCAGTGCCTCGAACGTGCTCTTCGCGCGCAGGGGTCGTGGCGCCCAGTCCGCCTTCGGGTAGAGGCTGCCGAGCAACCCGAAGAGGGGGCGACGCAGGCCGAGTGGCAGCCAGGCGCGCAGGTACTCCTCGTTCATGTGCAGCCGGTAGCGCCGGTAGCCGCCGAAGCTCTCGTCGCCACCGTCGCCGGAAAGCGCGACGGTCACGTGCTTGCGCGCGAGTTCGCAGACGCGATACGTGGGCAATGCGGAACTGTCGGCGTAGGGCTCGTCGTAGAGGCCGACCAGCTGGTCGATGAGCGCGAAGTCGTCGCTGTCGACCTGCTCGACGAAATGCGTCGTCCGGTACTGCTCGGCAACCTGTCTCGCGTAGGCGGACTCGTCGAACGCCGGGTCGGAGAACGCGATCGAACAGGTCTTCACCGGTGAGTCCGACTGGCTCGCCATCGCGGCAACGACCGCGCTGGAATCGACGCCCCCGGACAGGAAGGCGCCGAGCGGCACCTCCGAGATCATCCGCAGCTTCACCGACTCACGCAGTCGACGATTGAGTTCCTCCATCGCCTCGCCATCGCTCACCTTGTTGTCGAGCGAGAAGCGCACGTCCCAGTACGACACGGGCGCGGGCAGCGGACGTCCGCGCCGCACCGTGAGCGTCGCGGCGGGCGGCAGCTTGTGGCACCCGAGGACGATGGTGCGCGGCTCGGGCACGTAGCCGAGCGCGAAGTACTCTTCCACGGCATACGGATCGATCTCGCGACGCAATCCGCCGTGGGCGAGCAGTGCCTTCAGTTCGGATCCGAAGATGAGCTGACCATCGGGCAGGAGCGCGTAGTAGAGCGGCTTCACGCCGAGACGGTCGCGGGCCATGAACAGCGTCTGCCGGTTCCGGTCCCAGAGGGCGAACGCGAACATGCCGCGGAAGCGCTGCACGCAGGCTTCGCCCCACGCTTCCCACGCATGCACGATCACCTCGGTGTCGCTGCGCGTCTTGAACACGTGCCCGAGCGCGGTGAGTTCCGGGATGAGTTCCTGGAAGTTGTAGATCTCGCCGTTGAACACGACGACGACGCTGCCGTCCTCGTTGAAGAGCGGCTGCTGGCCGGTCGCGACGTCGATGATCGCGAGACGCCGATGCCCGAGGCCGACGCCGGGTTCGATGTGCACACCGCCACCGTCCGGGCCGCGATGGTGCTGGCGCTCGTTCATCCGCTCGAGAACCGCGGGAACCACCGCGCGCTTGCCTACGCAATCGAAGATGCCGACGATGCCGCACATATTGAGAATCCGGGGTCTGTCCGATCGAAGTCCGCCTTGCAGAGCACGGGTCGTGCCGAAGGCGGTGCGATCGCACCGCGGGGCCCTGCGAAAGTCAGGTCCCCGCGGTCCCGACGCCAGACCGGCGCCCGCGCGGTACCTGCCCACCGCGGGCCGCGAGCATGTCGCAATAGATGCTGGCGTAACGGGCGACCATCACCGGCAATCCGAAACGCTCCTGGATCACCTGCAACGCGCGCCGTCCCTGCGCGAGCCGCACGGCGGGCTGCCGCACTTGGTCCAGCAATGCACGGGCTAGGGCATCCGGATCCGATCGCGGAACAAGCGCACCGGTCTCGCCTTCCGCGACGAGTTCCGGATTCCCGCCGACGTCCGTCGCGACCACCGGAACGCCCGAGGCCATGGCTTCGAGAATCGTGTTGGAGATGCCTTCCGACAACGACGGGAGCACGAAGACATCGAGCGCGCGGAGCATGGCCGGCACATCGTCGCGTGCCCCCGGGAGCCAGGCCTGGTCACGCAGTCCGTGCCGTTCGAGACACGCCTCGACCGCCGGACGCTGCGCGCCATCGCCGATCATCACGAGTCGCAGCCGCGCCCGCGCTTCGGGAATCATCTGCGCCAGACGGGCGAAGGCCTCGGCGAGATTCACGGGGTCCTTGACGGCGTCCATGCGGCCGACGGTGCCGATCACGATCGACTGGTCATCCGCGAAGCCCGCCACCGGCAGCGGACCGCGTCGCCCACCCGGTTGCGGATGGAAGCGCGTGAGATCGACGCCGTTGTAGATCTGCGAGAGCCGCGCGCTGTCGACACCGATGCGATCACGCAGATAGCGCTCGAGGTCGCGCGACAACGCGATGTAGTGATGCACGAACGGCCGGATGGCGCGCCGTTCCGCGAGGTATTTCCAGTTGCTGCCGTCGACGTCGTTGGCGTCGCGTCCATGCTCGCTGTGGATGCGCACGGGGACACCGGCCATGGCCGCCGCGACCTGGCATTCGAGCGCCGCGAGGTTGCGTGAATGAACGATCGCGGGACGCAGCTCTCGCAGCAGCCGGTAGATGCGCACGTGCGTCGTCAGGCTGTTGCCGGGCGGCTTGTGGATCGCATGCACCGTGACATCGGGCCGGACGATGCGGTCGCGGAATTCCGTGTAGTCGGTGAGGCAGATGACCGTGTGACGGAACTCGCCGACGGGCAGGTTGTTGAGGAGGTTCACGAGACCGTTCTCGAGACCACCGTAGTCGAGGCGATAGATCACGTGCGCGATCAGCGGGATGTCACCCTGCATGGTGTCGCCGGGCCGAAGGTCGGTCACGGCATTCACTGCGCGCTCCCGTTGACGATCAGCGGACGCTTCAGCGCCTCGCGATGATCCGCGACGAAGCTGCGCAACCGGTCGCGCGCCTTCGCCATGTCGCCATCGTGGTAGGTCGCCACCGTGACGACACCGACGAGCGGATACCGACCGGCGATCCGCTCCCAGACGAGGGCGATCTTCGCGCGGCTCACGCTGCCGGTCTCGAACGCGCCGACGCGGTACCACTGCCACGACAGGATGGCTCGTCCACTCGTCCGGATGTCGCGTTCGATCAGCCGGATGTCGGCGCCCATCGCCGGAATGCTCATCTCGCCCCGCGCGATCGTGCGGGTCGACACACCGTAGTCGGACAGTACCGTGTCGCTGAACGTGAGGAGCTTGTCGCCCTGCCCCAGTTCGCGCGAGACGGCGACCGAGACACCGACCGGACCTGAGCCGCTCATGTAGACGCGATGCGCTGTCGCGGCCGCGGCCCGCATCCTGGGCGACCATTCGAATGCTTCGTCACCGGCCGGCTGCCATGCGCCGTTCGCGGGCGGCAGTGCGATCTCGCGGATCGGTTCCGGACCGAGCACGCCGACGTCGACCGCCCGCTGCCAGAGCGGACCACTCGCGATCGCGACGAGCGCAAGCGCAGCGACGACGTAGAACGCAGCGGGACGCCCTGCGACGGCGGGGGCACGAACGAGCGCGTCCGGGGCGACATCGGGGCCTTGTCGATCGGCCCAGCGCCCGCCGACCACGAACAGGCCGAGCATGACGATGCCGAAGAAGACCCAGCCGTAGACGACGTGGTCGACACCGGTGGCGAGCCGATTGCTGCTCACGTGTCCGAGCAGAACGATGAGGTAGGCGCGCAGCCAGTTGGCCACGATGGGCACGACGACCGACAGGCCGAAGAAGGCCCAGCGTCGACGCGCCGAGCGCATGTAGAGATGCGCGAAGACGCCGCCGGCGGAGGCGGATGCCATCAGATAGCGGATCCCGCTGCACTCCTCGACGACCGACCATTCGCCGGACGGGATGATGAAGCTGTTGCCTTCGCGGAACACCGGCACGCCCGTGACACGCAGGGCCCAGACGGTGAAGTCCGCGGTGCGATCGATGAACGTCGGGATCAGGATCTCGCCGAAGGGCCAGGCGAACATCAGGAAGGCGAGCGGGAAGGCCATGACCCGGCCGAAGCCGGTGCCGAGAAGCGTGACGGCCAGCACCGGCACCGTCGCGACGACCGCGAAATCGCGCAGGCTGTTGATGCTCGCGACACTGCCGGCGAGCCAGCACGCCCCGAGTCCGCCGAGTACGACGATGCCCGGCGCCCATGGCGCGATCGACACCTGCGCGAGGCTTCCGCGATCGCGCCACATGAGCCAGAGCGCGACCGGGAACACGAGGAAGCAGTGGTTGTAGCTGACCGAGCGGTACCACACGCTCAACAGCTCGCCGAACGATGCTGCGTGGAGCGCGAACGTCGCGAGCAGCACCGCGCCCGCGAGGATCCATGGCATGCGCGGGGAACGGGTCGCGCCGATGGCCTCCGCTGCGTGGACTTCGGTGTAGGCCAGACCGGTCGACTTCATCGGACCACCCCGCCATGCGCCGCGATCGCGGCGCCGTCCGACGCGCCGGCCGCGCGCGGCGCCGACATCGTGCGATCGAGCGCCTGCTCGACCACCTTCAGATGTGCGGACCACGCGTAATCACGCATGACCCGATCGCGCGCGGCATGCCCCATCGCCACGTCGTCGCTGGCGAGCAGACGCAAGGCGGCCTCGCCGAAAACCGCGCCATCCTCCGGGGCGAGCACCAGCTCACGGCCGGGTTCTGCATCGATCCCTTCGAGAGCCTGCGGCGTGACAAGCGTCGGTCGGCCCATGGCCATGGCTTCGAGTACCTTGTTCTGAACGCCACGCGCGATGCGCAGCGGTGCGACGATCATCCGGGCGTGGGCGAGATAGGGACGCACGTCGGGCACCGTACCGGTGACCTCCACGCCCGGCAGTCGGGCGAGTTCCAGCACCTGGGACGTGGGACGCGAACCGACGATGCAGAAGCGTGCGTCGGGCCGCGCGCGCTGCACGACCGGAAACGCCTCGCGTGCAAACCAGGTGACCGCATCGACATTCGGCCAGTAGTCCATCGCACCGGTGAACACGATCGTCGCCCGGCTGTCTGCGAACGGGTTGTCGTAGTTCGTGTCCGGCGAGAAGTACTCGGTGTCGACGCCGTTGCTGAAGCTGGACACCCGGGTTGCCGTTTCCGGCGCGAGCCGATGGAACAGCGCGGCCTCCGCCGGGGACACGAAGAACGTTGCGTCGAAACTGCCCGCGACCTTCCGTTCGTAGTCGAACAGGCGACGCCCCTCGCGACCGTAGATCCAGCTTCCGGGCCAGCGCGCCTTGGCGGCGTACTGCGTCCACTTGTCGGAGTCGACGTCGACGAGATCCGCGATGCGCCGGATCGCGTGATGCTCGACGTACTGCGCCATGGGCGACGAGAACACCACCGCGCGCTGCACGGGTCGCCGTGCCAGCAGCGAATCGACCCAGCCACGCATGCCCGAGTCGCGGTAGTAGGGCAGCGTCAGCGCCTCGCCGGTGGCAAGCCCCGCGAGACTCTTCACCTTGGCCATCCGCGGACGCAGCGGACGGAAGCAGACCTCGCCGCCGTTGCAGAGCGCCTTCACGGTATCCACGTACTGCCAGTCGTTCTCGTCGTCGACGAAGGTCGCGAGGTGAACGACGTAGCGCTGCGCGAGAAAGCGCAGCAGGTGGTACGAGCGGATCTTGTCGCCCTTGTTGGGCGGATAGGGAATCCGGTGCGCGAGGAACAGCAATTCCTGCATGGTGAACAGGCCCTAGCCGAGGCTGCGGACGAGATACGGTCCGATGAAGTTCACGACGGGCCGGGGCAACCGACGCCACGTACGGATCATCAACTGGTACTTCGGATTCAGCGGATTGTTCTCGGGCACGCGGTCGGTCTTGAACAACTGGTACTCGTACTGGAGTGGCTCGGGCTCGAAGCCCCAGTTCTTCTTGAAGTCGAACGAACCCGTGCCGCGCTTGCTGCGGCCGTAGTCGAACACCCGCAGCCCGCGTTCGCAGGCGCGCCGCATCAGTTCCCAGTACTTGAAGTCGTTGGCGGCGAGATCGCGCGCCGTCGTGTAATCGCCGGCGTAGTAGGGCAGCACCTCGTCGCGGAAATAGAACGAGAGCACCCCCGACACCGGACGCCGCTCGGCATCGACGACGATCATGGCCTCGCACGCGTCGCCGAAGACGCGTTTCAGTTCGGCGAAATAGGCCCGCGGGAACGGCGGCGTGCCGTGACGATGCACGTTGTCGGCATACAGATCGAAGAAGCGGTCGACCGTCTCGTCGATCTCGCTCGCGAGACCGGCCTTGATGCCCTTGCGCACCATCGCGCGCTGCTTCCGCGGGATGGCGTTCATGTTCGCCTCGGCGTCCGGAAGGAGTTCCTTGCGGAACGTCACGTAGAGGTCCTGGCGAGGCCACCCGGGTTCGCGGGCAAACCGGTTGCGCATCTCGAGATGCGCCGCACCGGTCGATTCGGCATACGTTGCCGCCGCGGCATGCAGCGGCGCGATCGCGGCCTGATCGGTGACGGCGCATCCACCGTAGACGCCGAACGGCAGTGACGTGACGGCATGGCCGAACAGGCGACTCTTCACCTCGGCCAGCGGCAGCACGCCGACGATCCGATCGCCACGTTCGGCGAGCAGGTAGCGGGTGCGGTGATGAAAGACGCGCTCGATGATTCCCTTCCACCCGGAGAGATGGAAGAAGGTCGCCTCGGGACATGCGCGGACGAAGTCGTCCCAGCACTTCTCGTCGTCGACGCGGAACTCGCGAACGGTGATCGGCACCACGCTATCGACGGCGCCCCCCACTTCGGCATGCAGATGCATCATGGATTCGAAAGGAAGACGCGGTCGACGCGGTCCCAGCGGAAGTCCGTCAGGAGGCGGCGCAGGCGCGGGACAGTGCGATGCAGATTGATGTAGTGACGGAAGCGGGACTTCGCATCGGCCTCGGTGACGCGCGGCTGATCGGGATCTACTTCCCACGGATGCATGTAGAAGATCGCCGGTCGCCGGTCGATACGATTCACGCGACCGATCAGCCAGCGCGAAGCCGCGTACGGCAGGAGACGGAAGAAGCCGCCACCGCCGCCCGGGAAGTTCCGGCCAAACGCGCGCGTCGTCGTGATCGGGATCTCGGTGAGGCCCGGCCGCGACTCGAACGGGAAGCGCGGCGCATCGGGCATGCCGTAATGATCGTGCTTCACCGGATAGATGCTGGAGCTGTAGCGGTATCCGGCTTCCTGGATGCAGTCGAGTGCCCAGAGATTCCGGTGTCCGATGGAGAAGCTGGGCGCCCGGTAGCCGACCACTGCGCAACCACCGAGGTCCTCGAGGATCGTCTTCGCCTTGCGGATGTCGTCCAGGAAATGCTCGGGCGACTGATCGCTCGCGCGCTGGTGGCCGTAGCCGTGGCTGGCAAGCTCGTGACCCGCGTCGACGATGCGGCGGACGACCGCCGGATACCGCTCGGCGATCCAGCCGAGCGTGAAGAACGTGGCGCGCGAGCCTGTCTGCGCGAGCAGCGACAGGATGACATCGACGTTGCGCTCGACCCGGCAAGGCATCGCGTCCCATTGACCGCGCGGGATGTACGGCGCGAGCGCGGAGACCTGGAAGTAGTCTTCGACGTCGATCGTGAGTGCATTGACGATCGACGCAGCATCCGAACCGCTGGCGACGCGCCGGATGTCAGCGGGCGCGACTTCGCGAAGCTCAGCGCCCCGCATGCCCGCTCTGCTTCTCGATGGGTTCGATCACGCCGACCACCTTGCGCAACGTGTTCAGGACCATGGTCAGCGTGCGTTCCAGCCGCGCGACGCGTCCCTGGAGGTCGTCGTCCGAACGTGCTGCTGCGTCGAACGCCACGGACGGATCCGCGAGTCCGTTCGAGACGGCCTGCTCCATCTCTCGAAGCGCGGAGTCGTCGCCGCCGGAATCATTGGCGGCCGAGCTCACGGTGCCGAGCTCCTCCTTCAGTTCCTGAGCGACGACCTCCACATCCTGGGCCCCGAGATTGTGGGAGTCCCGCAGGAAACCGGAGAGCATCAGTCGATTGCAGACGAGATTGATCCGGCGTGGAATCCCGGAAGTGAACGCGAACACGGCGTCGTAGGCCTCGGTCTCGACCTTCGGGTCACCGCGCCAGCCGACGTGCTTCAACCGGTGCTCGATGTAGCGCTCGGTCTCGTCGCGGTCGAGCGGTCCGAGGTGGTACGAAGCGATCACGCGCTGACGCAGCTGCTGCATGCTCTGGTGCTGCATGATCCGTCGCAGCTCCGGCTGGCCCACGAGGAAGCTCTGCAGCAACGCGCGTTCGCCGACCTGGAAGTTGGACAGCATCCGCAGCTCCTCGATGGCGCGAGGCGTGAGGTTCTGCGCCTCGTCCACGATGAGCAGCGCGCGCTTGCCCTTCAGTGCGACGTTCTTCAGGAAAGCCTCGAGGTCGGCGAGCAACGAGCCCTTGTCCGTCCCCTTGGTGGCAAGCCCGAATGCCGCGCAGACCGACCGGACGAGGTCATCCGCATCTAGCATGGTGCTCACGAGATGCGCCGCGACGACCTTGCCCTGGTCGAGGTGCGCCAGCAGGTTGCGCACGATGGTGGTCTTGCCCGCGCCCACCTCGCCGGTGATCACGATGAAACCCTCGCCCTGGTAGAGACCGTACTCGAGATAAGCGTAGGCGCGCTTGTGCACGCGGCTCTCGTAGTAGAAGTCCGGATCGGGACTCAGCTGGAAGGGTTTGCCGGACAGTCGATAGAAAGACTCGTACATGCGAACCTCTACTGGAACAGGTGATTGAGCGAGAACAGCACCGCGCGCTCGCGGATCTCGCCGGTCTGTGTGGAATCGATGTTCGACATCCGCACCGTCGCCGAGATGCTGGTCCGGGCGGCGAGCATGTGATTCACGGACATCCGGTAGGTCTGCTGCCGGGTCTCGAAATCGGGCGTGCCCGCGGTGGAACTCCGGGTCGAGGTCCGGAATCGGTCTGCCCCCAGGATCCCGGTCGTCATGGCAGTGAACTGGTGGGACAGCGTGAGGCCCGCCCCGGTCTGCTTGATCATCGCGGACGTGCTGAACGGATCCTGGATACCGCCCGTCAGATTGGTCGAGATGGGCGTCGTCTCGCGCCAGTACATGTTGAACAGCAGCGTGTCCCGGATGCCGTGCAGGCCGACACTCGGCTCGATGCTCTCGACCTGCACGATGCGAGGCGCAAGAACAGCTGTTGGCGAACCGACGACATCGGGCAGCCCGAGGGTTCGCATGAGGCGCTCGACTTCCTGCGCCCTGGCCGTATCGTCCGGAAAACGATTCAGGAGAGTGCCGTCGAGCAGGCTGCGGGTATTGATCGACTGCGCTCCGGCGGCGGGTGTCTGGAAGGTCTGCTCCGACCGCTGCGCCAGGAAGCGCCAGCTCGTGCGCGCCGTGCGGTGAAGCGCGCTGAAACTGTAGGACGTGCCGAGAAAGCGATGTTCCGCGCTGCCGTTGACCGAAGTCCGCGGCGTGGGCTTCCACTCGAAACCACCACCGTAAGTGCTGCCGGAGTAGCGCGCGGCGCCGTAGTCGTTGTCCTCGTAACCCACGGTCGCGAAGACGTTGAACTCGGGATCGATATTGAGCGTGGCACGACCGCGTCCGAGGTTCGAAGTGAACGGACGCGCAGCGCCGAAATCGGTGGATGTGTAGGAGTAGTCGCCGCTGAGCACTACGAGGGTCCCGGGAGCATCCGAGATACGCGCGGTCACACGATTCGTCGTGGTGTCTGTCAGGCCACCGGACCCGAAGCTGGTGTAGGTGTAGTCATCGCGCAGCGTGTAAGTCCCGCCCGCGCCCCAGCGCCCCGTGATGTACGGGGAGATGCCGAGGGTCCGCGCTTCGGTCGCGTTGAACGTTCCGACGGCAGAGTCCGCAGACTGTGGTCCCAACGGCGAGATGAACATGCGGGTCATGATGGCGCGCGCGTCTATGAAGAAGAAACGATCGATCGCCTCGAACGTTCCGTTGGCCATCAGATTGTTCTGGAGAACGTCGGTCCGGGAGCCCTGGAGGTATCCGATCATCGAGGGACTGTAGGACGCACGCAGGCGGAGCCGCCCCCGATCCCGCGAGAGGGTCAGGGTCGGCTGCGTGACCAGGATCAGGTCGGACTGTTGATTTCCGCGCGGACCAAGCAACACGTTGTCGGTGGCTGTTGTCGAAAGATTCAGCGACATGCTGCTCTTCCATTCGGCCGCCGACACCGACCGCGCGTCTGCGAACACCGCCGCAACAGCGAACGCCAGGCCGCTGCGAACCCACGGCCTCGGGGCACGCCCGCGGAACGAATCGCCTTCAGGGCGTTGTCTCCCGGCCATGGGCGATCACTCCGCTTGAGTGTAGTAGTAGGAGTAGTAGTAGCCCTCTTCGCGGAACGAGGACTTGTTCAGCACCGCCATCACCACCGGGCAGGATTCGATGGTCGCGAGCGCTTCCTGGACCGTGCTCTGCGCGGTCTGGTCGGCCTCGACGACGTATACGATCTGCCCCATGTGCTGCGCCAGGACGCGGGGTTCGGGTGCAGCGAGAAGGGGAGGCGAATCGAAGATCAGGATCCGGTCGGGATAACGCTCGTAGAGCTGCTCCACCAGATCTTCCATCACCGTGCTCGCCAGCAGCTCGGTCGCGTTCTCCTGCCGCGTGCCGGCAGGGATGAATGACAGGCGACCGAGGTTCGTACGGATCA
Source organism: Pseudomonadota bacterium (assembly GCA_963205165.1). Taxonomy (GTDB): domain Bacteria; phylum Pseudomonadota; class Gammaproteobacteria; order Burkholderiales. The sequence continues at coordinate 11,132 of CAUJJX010000027.1, forward strand.
GCACGTCCGACACGTCGAGCTTGGGATCGACGAGCAGGTCCATCAGGCCGCGCGCGGGAGGGATGCCGAGCATCTCCGCAAGCGCAGGGCGCGTCGGATCACCCTCGAGGAGCAGCACGGTGCTGTCGCGCTCCATCGCGATCGACAGCGCAAGGTTCATCGAGATGAAGCTCTTGCCTTCGCCGGGCAGCGCACTCGTCACCATGATCCGGCGAGCGTGCTTGACCTGCGTCGCACCCTTGCCGACACAGTTGTTGATCAGCGGTCGCTTGATGACGCGCAACTCGTTCGCGAGTCGTGACTGGGCACTGTTCGGAGTGAGCAGGCCACGCTCGAGGATGCGGTTGAAGTCGATCTCGACTTCGCGTGCACGCGGGCGTCCTGTCACTCGGACCGGTCGCCGCGCGGTGGTCGTTTCCAGATCTGCGTGCGTGGCCGCACCCGACGCCTCGCCGGACCGGGCAACCTGCTCGACTGGTTCGGACGAAAGCTGCACCTCTGGTTCAGGTACGTCTTCCGGCGCGTCGACAGGAACGGTCGACACGATCTCCGGAACCGGGCTGCTGCCGTCCGCACCCAGTGCGCGCAGCTTCTGCGCCGCACGTTCGATGATGCTGCTTTCCTCGTCGGGCCGGCGTACGGCCGCACCCTTCTCGGGGAACTCCAGATCACCCGACAACTGGCTTCCGGCCTCTCGCAGTTGTTCCAGCCTGCGAGCCGCCTGTTCGATCAAACTCATTCAATGCCCCTCTCAGGCAACACGTGCGACGAACAGCAGGAACACCATGGCCGATCCGAACGCCGCGAACAGGCCTGCAAGTCCGCTGAAGAACACGACGTTGACGAGGCGCCGCTTGCGCTTCGCGGACTGGCTGTCCTGCATTGCCACTGCACCCAGAACCGGGCGGGAGATCGTCCGACGCAATCCGCGCAGCGAATGGAACGCCGGGAAGAGCTGGCTGTACGCCAGCGACGCGAACAACCCCGCGGCGAGCGACACGCTGACGACCATGCCGAGCAGCAGCAGGCGATTCGGCGCGACCGGTTTGTTCGAGACCCGCGGCGGATCGATGATGCGGAAATCCGCGACAGCCGACGTCTGTTCGAGCTGGCTCGTCATGAGCGCCGACTCGCGACGACCCACGAGGCTGTCGTAGTTGGATTTCTGCGCCTGGTAGTCGCGGTTCAGCTGGACCAGCTCTTCTTCCAGCTCGGGCCGCATCCGGGCGAGCGACTTGATCTGGCCGAGCTTCGACTCGAGTTCGTCCGACTTGCCCTTGAGCGCCGCGACGTTGGCCTCGGCATCGGCAAGCGACAGCTTGAGCTGCTGGTAGACCGGATTGCGGTCGACGCTGGAAATGCGCGGCTTGCCGCTCTTGACGGCTGCCGACTTGCGACTGGCGATGGTGTCGGCCTTCTGCTTCTCGAGGTCGGCCAGGACGCGCTTCGTGCCGGCGACGTCCGGATGCTCTTCCGTGTAGCGGCGAAGCAGTTCGTCGAGATTCTTGCGCAGCGAGTCGATGCGGGTGTCGAGTTCGGGGACGGCGTCGTTGCGAACGGCCTCGACCGAACCTTCCTCGGGGACGAACACGGGTTCCTCGCCGGCGAGTTCGCGCTTCAGGGAGTCGCGCGACTGTGAGGCCGCACGCAGGTCGATGCGCACGGCGCTCAACTGCTGTTCGAGGGCGGCGATCGTGTTGATCGTGCCATCGGTGCCGGCCATCGACCCGAGGTTGCGCAGCTTGAATTCCTTCAGCCGCCGCTCGGATTCCTGGAGGCGCCGCTCGTAGTCCTGGATCTGCTGGTCGATGAACTGCTGCGCTTTCTGCGTGTCACGGCGGTTACCACCCAGGCCGGATTCGACGAAGATCGTGAGGAGCGAATCGACGACGCGCTTTGCGCGCGCAGTGTTCTGGTCGCGGAAGCGGATCGTGTAGAGATTGTCGCCGGGCGACCCGCTCACCTCGATGTTCTTCATCAGACGTTCGACCAGCGCCTCGCGCTGCTCGTTGGTCTTCGTGTCGAGGTCGAGATCCGCCATGCGGATCAGCTTGTCGATGTTGGGCCGCGACAGCAGCGTGCGGCTCAGCATCCCGACCTGCTGCTCGACGTTGGGCTGCACCGCGAGTCCGCTCATCAGTGGCTTCAGCACCGACTGCGTATCGACGAACACGCGCGCAGAGGCTTCGTACTTGTCGGGCGCCACCGCGAGCGCCACCAGCCCGGCGATCGCGACGACCCACGCAGCGGCGATGCCGACGAGCCGCCGCCGCCACATGCCCCGCACGTACTCGAGCGCTTCCTGAAAAACGACGTTCACGCCATGCCCTTCCCTGGTTGAGTATCGGGGTCCAGCCGCCGACCGCGCCGCACTAGAACCAGCTCTGCGGAATGATGAGCACGTCGCCCGGCTTCACGTCGACGTTGGCGCCGATGTCGCCGCGACGGAGCAGGTCCTTGAGGCGCACGGAGTACAGCTTGCCGCCCTCGGATGCCCGCAGGAGCGTCGCCCGATTGCCGTCGGCGAAGTCGGTGATGCCGCCAACCGTGATCATCACGTCGAGCAGCGTCATGTTCTGCTTGTAGGGCAGTGCCTGCGGCCGGGCTGCCTCGCCCACCACGCGGATCTGTTCGCTGAAGGGGCCGATGAAGTTCGTGACCACGACCGTCACCACGGGGTCGCGGATGTACTTCGAAAGCGCCTTCTCCATGTCGCGGGCCAGCGCAAAGGGCGTCTTGCCCATCGCGACGAGATCTTCGACGAGCGGCACCGTGATGCGACCGTCCGGACGCACCGGCACGGAGGTGGAGAGATCGCCGTTGCGCCAGACGATCACGTTGACCGCATCGCCCGGGCCGATGATGTACTGATAGTCGGACGTGGCCGCGACGCGCGGCGCCGGCGGATGACTCGCGCGCGTCGCGCAGCCCGCCATCAGCACCAGGCACAGCAGGGCAACCGAACGCCCCGCACGACCGAAGAACCCCTGCCTTCCGGCAATCGAAACCATTGTCGAACCTCCACGACCCTTGTCGCCATGCATCAGGACCGGCTCGGGGTGCGACCACATCGGGCCGCAACTGCCACGGACGGAATCCGTCCGAACCGAATTGGGAAATCCGCGGCATCCCGGCCCGCCAGGCCCCGGATGACACAGGGACCATGACTCGCCGAGAGCTGGACGGAAGGCCTAAAAGCAACCGATATGCCACTGAAAACCGAAGGGGAACCAAGGGACGTGCGGCAGCGCACGGCATGTCACCCGGGTTCGGGTCTCCGGGCACCGGCAGGGGCGCCGGGCCGGCCATCGGCGCGGCGGCGGACGACCCGTGCAATCAGCAGCGCGCCGATCACGATGGCGAAGATCAGGGGCTCGGTGACATCCTTCTTCACGAGCCACCAGAAGTGGACGACGCCGAGGGCGCCGATCGCGTAGACGAGCCGGTGCAGGCGCTGCCAGCGGCGCGCGCCGAGCCTGCGCACCATCGCGTTCGTGGAAGTGACGGCGAGCGGCACCAGCAGCACGAATGCGGCGAACCCGACCGTCACGAAAGGACGCTTCGCGATGTCGGCGACGATTCCCGGGACGTCGAAGAACTGGTCCAGCCAGAGATAGATCGTGAAGTGGACGCAGGCGTGGAAGAACGCGAACAGGCCCAGCATCCGCCGAAGCCGCAACAGCCAGGGGAGGCCGAGCAGCAGCCGCACGGGCGTCACGGCCAGCGTGATCGCCAGGAAGGCGAGGGTCCACCAACCGGTCGAACGGGTGATCGCCTCGATCGGGTTGGCACCCAGGGCATCCCGGAGGAACAGCGTGACGAGCCGCGCGACCGGCACCAGGCACGCGACGAAGACGAACCCCTTCAGCGCGATGATCTGCCGCGGTGTCGGCTGGAACCTCATCGCGCGGGCGTCAGAAGTACTTGCGGAGGTCCATCCCGGCATAGAGCCCGGCAACCTGCTCTGCGTACCCGTTGAACGGAAGTGTCGGGCGCTTGGTCCACTCGCCGATCCGGCGCTCCTTCGCCTGGCTCCATCGCGGGTGTTCGACGGCTGGATTCACGTTCGAATAGAAGCCGTATTCCCGCGGCGCCGCCTTGTTCCATGCGGTCTTCGGCTCGTGTTCGGTGAAGCGGATGCGCACGATCGACTTCGCACTCTTGAAGCCGTACTTCCAGGGCACGGTGACGCGCACGGGCGCGCCGTTCTGGTTGGGCAGCAGGTCGCCGTAGAGGCCCAGCGTCAGCAGCGTCAGCGGATGCATCGCCTCGTCGATCCGCAGGCCCTCGACGTAGGGCCAGTCGAGCACCGCGGCCCGCTGGCCGGGCATCTGGCTCACGTCGGACAGCGTCGTGAACTCGACGTACTTCGCGCGCGAATTCGGCTCGGCGCGCTTCAGCAGTTCCGCGAGCGGATAGCCGTTCCAGGGGATCACCATCGACCAGCCCTCGACGCAGCGCATCCGGTAGACGCGTTCCTCGATGGCCGCGAGCTTCAGGAGTTCGTCGATGTCCCAGCGGCGCGGCTTCGCGCATTCGCCCTCGACCGAGACGGTCCACGGACGCGTCTTCAGGCTGCCGGCGCGCTCCGCCGGATCTTCCTTGCCGGTGCCGAATTCGTAGAAGTTGTTGTAGCTCGTGACGTCCTTCAGCGGCGTCGGCGCCTCGGTCGTGCCGTAGGGCCCTTTCCGCGCAGACGAGAACGTACCCGCCGCGGCGTCTCGCGCCCCCAGCCCGAGCGACGCAGCGCCCGCGGCCGCGATGACGAACCCGGCATCGCGCAGGAAGCTTCGACGCTGGTCGAACACGTCGCGCGGGGTGATCTCCGACGATCGCGGGAAGGCAGTTCGTACTCGGGACATGGCAGGCTCCGGAAAGGGTTCAGGCTCGCGACCGGCGTAGAAGACGTCTGCGGGAAGCGCACCCCGGGTTCTACGGACGGCCGGGCCGCGCGGATTCAGGCACGTGCGCGATCGCTCCGGCGCTACAGCAGGAACCAGGTGGCGAGCCCCAGGAAGATGAAGAATCCGCCGCTGTCCGTGATGGCCGTGATGAGCACGCTCGACCCGACCGCGGGATCGTGGCCGAGCCGGTGCATCAGCATCGGAATGAACACGCCGAACACTGCGGCGACGACGAGGTTCAGCGTCATCGCCGCCATCATCACGAGACCGAGCGGTGCACTGTGATAGAGCAGCGTCGCGAACACGCCGAAGATGCCGCCCCACACGACGCCGTTCAGCAGGCTGATCGCGATCTCCTTCATGAAGAGGGCGCGCGCGTTGGCGCTGTGGATCTGCCCGAGCGCCATCGCGCGGACGAGCATCGTGATCGTCTGGTTGCCCGAGTTGCCGCCGATGCCGGCGACGATCGGCATGAGTGCGGCGAGCGCGACGAGCTTCTCGATGCTGCCCTCGAAGATGCCGATCACGCGCGACGCGATGAATGCGGTCACGAGGTTCACGGCGAGCCACGTCCAGCGGTTCTTCGCGGACTTCCAGACGGACGAGAAGATGTCCTCGCCCTCGCGCAGGCCGGCGAGGTTGAGCATGTCGCTCTCCGTCTCGTCGCGGATGTAGTCCATGACGGCGGCAACCGTCACGCGGCCCACGAGTTCGCCGTGATCGTCGACGACCGGCGCGGACACGAGTTCGTAGCGCTCGAAGGCCTGGGCGGCCTCGTCGGCCATCTGCCCGGGCCGGAAGCGCGTGACCTCCGGCGCCATCACCTCGGCCACGAGCTTGTCGGGATCGTTCACGAGCACGCGACCGATCGGCAGCACGCCCTTCAGGATGTCGCCTCGATCGACCACGAACAACTGGTCGGTGTGGTCGGGCAGATCGTCGAGCCGGCGCAGGTAGCGCAGCACGACCTCGAGCGTGACGTCCTCGCGGATCGTGACCATCTCGAAGTCCATGAGCGCCCCGACGGAATGCTCCGGATACGACATCGCGGCGCGCAGCTGCTCGCGCTCTTCCGTCGAGAGCGACTGGAAGACGTCCTCGATGACCTCTTCCGGGAGGTCGGGCGCGAGGTCGGCGATCTCGTCGGTGTCGAGCTGCTCGGTCGCTGCGACGAGCTCCTCGGGCTCCATGTCGGCGATGAGCGTCGCGCGGACGGCGTCGGACACCTCGAGCAGGATCTCGCCGTCGCGGTCGGCCTTGACGAGGTTCCAGACGACGAGCCGATCCTCGAGTGGCAGCGCCTCGAGGATGAACGCGACGTCGGCCGGGTGCATCGTGTCGAGCTTCTTCTGCAGCCCGACGATGTTCTGCTTGTGGACGAGCGATTCGACCAGCTCGTGCCGCGGCATCTCCTGCTTGTGGACGAGCTGCTCCACCACGCGGTGCTTGGCGAGCAGCGCGATCACCAGCTGCAGGTTGTCCTGCACGCTTTCGTGCGGCTTGGTCTCTTCGAGATCCGACATGGACGCGGCGCGGTGGAAGGGGGCGGAGGGAGCCCGTGATTGTAGGCGGCGCTCATGACGCGACGCCACGAAAACCGGCCCCTGAAACGACGACGGCGAGGGGTTCACCCTCGCCGTTCGTGGACTGCGGAAACCCTCAGGCGTTCAAGGCTTCGGCGGAATCCTCGTGGCTTCCCACGCGACCATCTGCCAGCCTTCGTCGTTCATGACCCACACGTTCGTGAAGCGCAACGCCACTTCGATGTCCTTGCCGTCCACCGCGACCTTGAAGTCACCGCGCCCGGTCATCACGGCCGTGCAACCGTAGGGGATCACGCGCACGTCGCTGCGCACCGTGTGCTTGTAGTGGACCTTCCCCGACCGCAGTGACTCGATGTACGTCGCCTTCGAATCGACGACCGCAGTCGAGTGCGTGTAGACGAGGTCATCGGCCAGGTATCGCGCGAGCGTCGGCATGTCGCGATTCTCCATCGCCTTGTAGCGCTCCGCGTCGGCGCCGATCACCTCGGCCACCACCTGCGACTGCTCGCAGGCCATCCCGAGCATCGGCATGCCCGCCAGCACGAGCCCTGCGAACCATCCCTTGCGTGAAACCATCATGTCCGTCTCCTCCGGTCGATCGTCATGGCCCCGCACTGCGGGGGTCTAGGCCTGCCAACACCGCGCGGAACCAGTGCGGACGGGCACCTACTCCGCGCCGCCCGCGTCCGCGACGAACGAGGACTCGCGCTTCACTTCGCACACCTGAATCTTGTACTCGCTGTAGAAGTGCTTCCGGCCGTGGCCCTGCGCGGCACCGTGCTCGGCGTGTCGACGCCACGCATCGTGCGACGCCTGGTCGGCGAACTCGACGATCGTGACGCGCTCGCCGTCTTCCGCCACGAAGCCCTTGTGGGACACGTAGCCCGGCATCGCCCGCGCCAGCTCGGACATCCGCTGGGCCGTCGTGCCGTAGTCGGGTTGCGCGGTGGCTTTCAGCCGCGAGCGGAAGACGGTGACGATCATTTGGCTTCGGCTCCCTTCGCGTCGCCGGCGGGCGTGAGGACGGCGAGCGGTTGCTTCGCGCAGTGCAGGTCCTTGCCGACCGTGCCCGAGACCTCGAACAGGTGGAGCTGCGCGCCCTTCCATGCGAATCCGATGCGCTTCTTCGGCGCCGCGGCGGTTTCCTCGCCGGCGCTCTCGATCAGTTCGCAGGACCCCGCCTGCGGCGCGAGCGCGATCTCGTAGTTGAACTTCCCGTCGGGCAGCGTCGCCTCGCCGGCGATCGAGAAGGCCCACGTGCGGCCCTGCTCGTCGCGGTAGTCGCCCGCGATCACGATGCCGTTCACGAGCGGTCCGAGGCCTTCGTCGAACCGCACGATTTCGCGGTGGCGCTTGCGCGACAGCTGCGGATCGGCGACCGACAGCTTCGTGAAACCGCCGTCGGGATTCTTCGTGCCCCGGAACGGCACGTACGTCACGTCGGACGAGTTCACCGGACCGCTGTCGTCCGCGGCCGTGACGAGACGGAACTCGTTCGGCTTCGCCCCCGGCTCCACCTCGACGACGCGCAGCAGGATGGCACGCGTGAAGTCGGTCCGGAGGATCGGGTAGCTGCGCTTGTCCTTGCGGATCTGGACCACGAGCGGCGGAGCCTTGCGCGCGGCGGCGATGGGCATGCGAGTCGCGCGCAATGCCTCGACATAGTCGCGGGCGACCCACAGGCCTTCGAGGTCCTTCACGAAGACGCGGTCCTTGCGGACCGGGCGCGGTGCGACCTTCTGTGCGGGCTGCCCCTGTTGTACGGCGGGGCCGCCGGGTTGCTGAGAGAGAACCGGCGCGGACGGCAGGGCGAAGCCCAGGACGGCGGTGGCGATGGCGGAACGGACGACGTGGCGGCGCTGAATCATGAGCTGGGCGTGGCTGATCGAGGTTGCGCGGCGAGGAGGCCCGTCGCCGCACGGGCGGCCGAATGATACCCGCGATCCCCGGGCCGTCGAGCCTCGATCCACGGTCTGCGGACCGGGGTCGTTTCCCGGCCCCGGGGCAGGTGGGGGTCGCACCCGGACCGGGACGCCACTCCGCCCCCGTCGATCAGCCGGCAGCCGGCGCGCGACGCGTCGAGAACCCTGCCGCCCGCTCGAACGCGTGACCGAGCTGGAGCACGCCGAAATCGTCGAGGTGCGGACCGACGATCTGGAGTCCCACCGGCAAGCCGCCGGCCGAGAACCCGGCAGGCACCGACAGCGCCGGCAGCCCCGTTGCGGAAATCCGGTAGCAGGAACGCATCCACTCGAGGTACGAACCCATCTTCCGGCCGCCGACCTCCATCGGGTACTCGACGTTCACGTCGAACGGCAGGACCTGCGTGACCGGGCAGACGAGGAAGTCGTACTTCGTGAAGAACGCGCGCATGCGATGGAACAGCTCCGTGCGCTTGCGCTCCGCGCGGCCCACGTCGGACCCGGAAAGCTTCTCGCCCTCCTCAACGTTCCACGCAACGGTCTGCTTCACCGACGCACGCTTGTCGCGCAGCAGTTCGCCGTAGCTCAGTTCGAAGTGCCACGCGCGCAGCGTCTCGAAGATCTCGTCGGTGTCGCGGAGGTCGGGCGTGGCCTCCTCGACGGTGCAGCCGAGGTCGCGCAGCGCGGGGAGCGCCGCGAGCAGCGTCTCGATGATCCCGGGTTCCATCGGCAGCCCGCCGAGATCGGGGCTCCACGCGATGCGGACGCCGCGGAAGTCGCGATCGAGCGACGCGCCGAACATCGACCCGGGCTGGTGCAGGGCGATCGGCGAACGCGGATCCGGGCCGGCGATCGCGGACAGCATGAGCGCTGCGTCGGCGACGCTGCGCGCCATCGGTCCGCCGACGGCGAGCGGGAACCACGCGTTCACGCTCGGCCAGTTCGGCACACGACCGGGCGACGGACGCAGGCCGACGACGTTGCAGAAGCTCGCCGGATTGCGCAGCGACCCGCCGAGGTCGGTGCCGTCGGCGATCGGGACCATGCCGCACGCGAGCGCGACCGCTGCGCCGCCGCTCGACCCGCCGCTCGTCCGCGAGGTGTCCCACGGATTGCGCGTCGCGCCGAACACGGGGTTGAAGGTCTGCGAGCCGGCACCGAATTCCGGCGTGTTCGTCTTGCCGACCGTGACGGCACCTGCGGCCTTCAGCCGTTCGACGACGAGCCCGTCGGCGTCGGGGACGAAGTCGGCGAAGAGCGGCGAGCCGAACGTCGTGCGGACGCCCTTCGTCGGCACGAGGTCCTTGTGCGCGACGGGCAGGCCGGCGAGCGGACCGGGATCCTCGCCGCGGGCGAAGCGCGCATCGATCGCGCGAGCGTCGACCTCGGCCTGCTCGAAGGTCTTCGTGACGATCGCGTTGACGGCGGGGTTCGTCCGTTCGATCTGTGCGACGTGCGCACGGAGCACGTCGACGGCGGAGACCTCGCGTGTGCGGATGCGGCGGGCGAGCTCGACGGCGGAGAGGAAGCAGAGTTCGGTCATGTCAGGTTCGGAAAGTGAAGTAGACGGCGCCGAGGATGCAGAGCCCGGCCCAGAGGTAGTCCCATTTCAGGGGCTGATGCATGTAGAGCAGCACGAACGGCACGAACACGGTGAGCGAGATCACTTCCTGCAGGATCTTCAGCTGCGGCAGCGTCATCGTGCCGTAGCCCGCGCGGTTCGCCGGCACCTGCAGCATGTACTCGAAGAACGCGATGCCCCACGACACCGTGGCCGCGAAGAACCACGAGCGGTGCGAGAGATTCTTCAGGTGCGCATACCACGCGAAGGTCATGAAGACGTTCGACGCGAACAGCAGCGCGACGGTCTGGACGGACGGCGGGATGAAGGCGAGGTTCATGGGCAGCGGCGTTCAGTGCGGCGGCGGCGCGCTGCGGGCGAGCCAGACGGACAGCAGCGGAATCACGGCCAGGATCGCGAGCTGCGCGCCGATCACGCGGCGCGTGCGGCGGATGTCGCGTGTCGTCAGCACGCGCATGCGGCCTTCCGCGATCGCGCGGTTCCAGCGCAGGTACTGCGACATCGGATACACCGTGAGCACGACGATCGCGACGTACAGCACGAGCTTGATCCAGAAGACCGGACTCGTCAGGTGGAACCACACGCCGCGGCTGAATCCGAACAGCAGCAGCACGCCGGTCACGAACACGCACGCGGCCGTCGCGAGCGTGGCGTGGTGGACGCGCGCGAGCATCGTCACGTGGCCCGGCTGGAGATGCTCGTTGCACAGCATGCACTGCGCGGCGAGCAGGCCCGCGAACGTCAGCAGCGACAGGAGGTGCAGGTAGGCGGCGACGGCTTCCATCGGCCGATCATACCGGCCCGACCCGCCGTCGCGACGGGCCGGGGGCTGTTCACGTCACGGATGCCGGATGCCTGGTGTGAACAGGTCCCGGCAGGTGTCAGGAACTCCCGCCGAGCAGCGCGCGCGGCGTGCGGTACGGGCCCGGCGCCATGATCGCGTCGCGGATGGTCGCGAGCGGCCCGTCGCCCACTTCCAGCTTGCCGCCGAGCGCACGCAGTCCGAGCTGGCGATACAGGCCGGACAGGTCGGGAAAGCCCTTCGCGTCGATCTGCGCGGCAAGGAGTGTCGTGAAGACGTTCGTGCCGGAGAGTTGGTCGAACCGCGCGAAGACGTCGCGCGCCCGCCACTCCGGATCCGGATCGAGGCAGCAGCGGCCGAAGGCTTCGAGCACCGTGTCGAGCGACTGCTTCCCGTCGGACAGGCGACGCAGTTCGACATCCGCGGCGAGCAGGATCGCCGTGCCCTGCCAGTAGACGCGCATGTAGCCGCCCTTCGTCTGCATCAGCGCCGTCGCCTCGGCGAGCGTGGCTTCTTTCGGTTCCCCTTTCCGCCCGCGCTGGAACCCGGCGTGGATCCGCTGCCAGGCGTCCTCGGCGGTGATGGCACCGCTGCGGACGCGGCTCACGTTCTGGTAATACGTCGCGAGCCCTTCCGAGAGCCACGAGTCGCGATAGTCGATCGTCGGGAGCAGCAGGTGCGACAGTTCGTGCGGCGCCGTCCAGTCCTCGACGTACTCGCTGACGGGGCGGCGCTGGTTCACGTAGAAGTGCGACGCGGCCTGTCCGCCGCGGAGCACGTACGCCCACGGCGTGGGCTCCTGAGCGCGTGCCCCCGGCAGGACCAGCACCTGCGGACTCGGTACCGGAAAGCGTCCGTAGATCGCCGCGATCGATTGCGCGGCGTCTTCGATCCAGCGGCGCATGCCCTCGACGTCGGCGGGCGGACTGCCGTCGAGCACGGACAGCCGCAGGCGCGCACCGGGAACCTCCACCGGCATTTCGGTGAAGCGTCCGAAGGCCGCGGCGGACGGTCGGTCGAACGCGCCCCGACCCACGCGATACGTCGGGATCGCTGCGCCGGCCACGGGTCGCCACGGCACCGACACGCCGATGCCCGCGGGCAGCCGGAACGCGATCTCGATGTCCTCGTCCGGCGTGAGCTGCGCAGGCCGCCAGAACCACAGACCCACTTCGGTGAACAGGTCGCGGCCGACGCGGCGCGTGCTGTTGCCGGAGTGGTCGTGCTTCATCCGCGCGCCGGCCATGTTCACGGCGTAGTCGATGCAGCCGTTCTCGGGCAGGCCCTTCAGCGACAGCTCGGCGCCGTTCGGTGCAAGCCGGCGCGGTGATCCCTGGACGATCTTGCCTTCGACGAACACGGCCTGTGCGTCGAGCGATTCGACGACGAGCGCAGCCGGCGGTGCACCGGCGAAGCAGGCTTCGACCCGCATGGCCGAGAGTGCCTCGTCGATCGACACGGTGTACCGGTGCACGCGCTCGTCCGCGTGGGCGGCAGGCAGCAGGCAGGCCGCGAGGACGGCGGCGAAGGCGGGCTTTCTCACGAGTTCACTCCCGGAAAGACAGGGCGACGGGGCGTCTGGAGCCGACGGCCCCGCGACAAGATCATCGCGGCTGTAGATAGCGGGCGTCGTCGAAGGTTCCGATCCAGGCCGGACGATAGACGACCATCAGCGTGACGAGCATCCCGGTGAGCGTCGCCTCGGCGAACGACAGGAGGAAACAGTAGGGCAGGAACTCCGTCGCGAGCATGACCTCGACCGGTGTCCCGAAGACGGCGCGCAGGCCCGTCGCCGCGACGCTCGCGGATTCCATCGCGACGGCGGCGCCGAAGAACGCGGGCACGAAGATGTAGACGAAGATGTTCCGCGGCAGCATCCGGTCGGAGAGCCGGAACACGCCGTGGCTCACGAACGCCGGCAGCACCGCGAGCACGAGGACGTTCGCGGACAGCGCGTGCAGGTCGGCGCGACCGAGCGCGACGAGTCCGGACATCACGAGCGCCATGCCGGCGATCGCGAGCTGCGGCCCGAACATCAGCGTGACGATCGTCGCGCCGAGCAGGTGGAAATCGAAGCCCGCGAGTGCCACGGGCCGGATCGTCCACAGCACGAGCAGCGCGACGCAGCTGCCCAGCCAGACGTGACTGAACGCGCCGTCGACGAGCCGCTTCCAAGGCGCGGTCCGCAGTATCCAGATGCCGATGGCCAGCATCGCGACGTTCGCCGCGAGGTACCACGCGGCGGGCAGGAGGGCGGCGGAGAGATTCATCGGCGTGTGGCTGTCGGGCGGTGGCGCGATGACGGCGCGTCGACGTCCGGTCGAGAGTGATGCCATGTCGACCGGACGTTCATCCGGAGGTTCAACCCGGCTCGTACGACAGCACCGGCGCGAGCCAGCGTTCGACGACCGCGAGGTCCATGCCCTTGCGCTTCGCGTACTCCTCGACCTGATCGCGGTCGATGCGCCCGGTCGCGAAGTAGTGGGCGTCCGGATGCGAGAAGTAGAACCCGCTCACGGCGGCCGTGGGCAGCATCGCGAAACTCTCGGTCAGCGTCATCCCGGCATTGTTCGGCGCGTCGAGCAGTTCGAACAGCGGGCCCTTCTCGGTGTGGTCGGGACAGGCCGGATAGCCGGGTGCGGGCCGGATGCCGCGGTACTTCTCGGCGATCAGGTCTTCCACGCTCAGCGCCTCGTCGGCGGCGTAGCCCCAGAACTCGCGCCGGACGCGCCGGTGCATGAGTTCGGCGAAGGCTTCCGCGAGACGGTCGGCGAGGGCCTTCAGCAGGATCGCGTTGTAGTCGTCGTGCTTCGCCTCGTACGCCTCGACGCGCTCGTCGATGCCGATGCCGGACGTCACGGCGAATGCGCCGATGTAGTCGCGCACGCCGGATTCCTTCGGAGCGATCAGGTCGGCGAGCGACTGGTTCGAGCGGTCTTCGGGCTTCACCATCTGCTGGCGCAGGCAGTGGTGCGTCATCAGCACGCGATCGCGGGATTCGTCGGCGTAGATCTCGATGTCGTCGCCGTTCACGCGCGCCGCCGGGAAGAGCCCGATGACGGCGTTCGCGGTGAGCCAGCGCTCGTCGATGATCTGCTTCAGCATCGCCTGCGCATCAGCGAAGAGATTGCGTGCGGCCTCGCCGACGACCTCGTCGTCGAGGATCTTCGGATAGCGGCCCGCGAGTTCCCAGGTCTGGAAGAACGGCGTCCAGTCGATGACCTCGGCGATCTCGGCGAGCGGATACGCGGCGAACACCTGCACGCCGAGCTGCTTCGGCACCGGCGGCACGTACGTCGTCCAGTCGGTCTTCAGACCGTGCTCGCGCGCCTTCGCGATCGTGTGGTGCGGGCCCTGCCCTTTCTTGCCGCGATGCTGCTCGCGGGTCTTCGCGGCGTCGGCCTTCACCTTCTCGATGAAGCCGGCGCGCAGGTCGTCGGACAGCAGGCTCGTGCACACGCCCACGCTGCGCGACGCATCCGGCACCCACACGGTCGTGCCGTGGTAGTTCGGCTCGATCTTCACGGCGGTGTGCACGCGCGAAGTCGTCGCGCCGCCGATCAGCAGCGGGACGGTGAAACCCTGCCGCTCCATCTCCTTCGCGACGTGCGCCATCTCCTCCAGCGACGGCGTGATGAGGCCGGAGAGTCCGATGATGTCGGCCTTCTCGTCACGCGCGACCTGGAGGATCTTCTCTGCGGACACCATCACGCCGAGGTTCACGACGTCGAAGTTGTTGCACTGGAGCACGACGGCGACGATGTTCTTGCCGATGTCGTGCACGTCGCCCTTCACGGTCGCGAGCACGATCTTGCCCTTGGCCTTCGCGACCTCGCCGGTCCGCCGCTTCTCTTCCTCGATGAACGGGATGAGGTGCGCGACGGCCTCCTTCATGACGCGCGCCGACTTCACGACCTGCGGCAGGAACATCTTGCCGGCGCCGAAGAGATCGCCGACGACGTTCATGCCGTCCATCAGCGGACCCTCGATCACCTGGATCGGCCGCGCGAACTGCGTCCGGGCTTCCTCGGTGTCCTCGACGATCCAGCGGTTGACGCCTTTCACGAGCGCGTGACGCAGGCGATCGGCGACGGGGGCGTCACGCCACGCGAGATCCTCGACGAGCACCTTGCCCTCGGCCTTGTAGCTTTCGGCGAAAGAAACGAGCCGCTCGGTCGCATCGGGACGGCGATTGAAGAGGACGTCTTCCACGAGCTCGAGAAGATCCTTCGGGATCTCCGCGTACACGCCGAGCTGCCCGGCGTTCACGATGCCCATGGTCATGCCCGCCTGCACCGCGTGGTACAGGAAGGCCGTGTGGATCGCCTCGCGGATCGGATCGTTGCCGCGGAACGAGAACGAGATGTTCGAGACGCCACCGCTCACGCTCGCGTGCGGCAGCGAATGCCGGATGCGCCGCGTCGCCTCGATGAAGTCGATGCCGTAGTTCGAGTGCTCGTCGATGCCCGTCGCGATCGCGAAGATGTTCGGGTCGAAGATGATGTCTTCCGGCGGGAAGCCCACTTCCTTCGTGAGGAGGTGGTAGGCCCGCGTGCAGATCTCGACGCGACGCGCGAGCGTGTCGGCCTGGCCCTGCTCGTCGAACGCCATGACGATCGCGGCGGCGCCGTAGCGGCGGACGAGCCGCGCCTGCCGCAGGAACTCGGCCTCGCCTTCCTTCATGCTGATCGAGTTGACGACGCCCTTGCCCTGCACGCACTTCAGGCCGGCCTCGATGACCTCCCACTTCGAGGAGTCGAGCATCGACGGCACGCGCGAGATGTCGGGCTCGGAGGCGACGAGGTTCATGAACGTGGTCATGGCGGCCTTCGAGTCGAGCATCGCCTCGTCCATGTTCACGTCGATGATCTGCGCGCCGTTGTCGACCTGCTGCCGGCCGACGGCGAGCGCATCGCCGAACTGGCCATTCAGGATCATCCGCGCGAAGGCCTTCGACCCCGTGACGTTCGTGCGCTCACCGACGTTCACGAAGAGCGAGTCCGGGCCGATGTTGAGCGGCTCGAGGCCCGAGAGCCGGAGCTTCTTCTCGATCACCGGGATCGGCCGCGGCGTGATGCCCTGCACCGCCTTCGCGATCGCGCGGATGTGCGCCGGCGTCGTGCCGCAGCAACCGCCCGCGATGTTGATGAAGCCGGATTCCGCGAACTCGCGGAGGATGTCCGCGGTGTACTCGGGCGACTCGTCGTACTCGCCGAAGGCGTTGGGCAGACCGGCGTTCGGATGGATGCTGATGTGCGTGTCGGCGACGCGCGAGAGCTCCTCGATGTAGCCGCGGAGGTCCTTCGCGCCGAGCGCGCAGTTGAGGCCGACGGCGAACAGGTGCCCGTGGCGGATCGAGTTCCAGAACGCCTCGGTCGTCTGGCCGGACAGCGTGCGGCCGGAGAGGTCGGTGATCGTGCCCGACACCCACACCGGCAGGTGCCGGCCCGTGCGATCGAAGTACTCGTCGATCGCGAAGAGCGCCGCCTTGCAGTTCAGCGTGTCGAATACGGTCTCGACGAGCAGCAGGTCGGCGCCGCCTTCGACGAGGCCGTCCACCGCCTCGGTGTACGCACCGACGAGTTCGTCGAAGCTCGTGTTGCGCGCGCCCGGATCGGCGACGTCGGGCGAGATCGACGCCGTGCGGTTCGTGGGGCCGACGACACCGGCGACGAAGCGCGGGCGATCGGGCGTGCGCTTCGTGAACTCGTCCGCGAGATCGCGCGCGAGCCGCGCCGCTGCGACGTTCAGTTCGTGGACGTGCGGTTCCATGCCGTAGTCGGCCATGGCGATGCGCGTCGAATTGAAGGTGTTCGTCTCGACGATGTCCGCACCGGCATCGAGGTACTGGGCGTGGATGCCGGCGATGACCTTCGGCTGCGTCAGCGTGAGCAGGTCGTTGTTGCCCGACTGCTCGCAGTGGTGATCGTGGAAGCGGTCGCCGTGGTAGTGGTGCTTCTCGAGGCCGTGGCCCTGGATCATGGTGCCCATGGCGCCGTCGAGGACGAGGATGCGATGGGCGAGGAGTTCGCGCAGGAGGCGGGTACGGTCGGACTGCAAGATGGTGGCCCCTGAAAGTGAAAAACCCGGACGCTGGAAACAAGGCGGCCGGGCTTCGGACGCGCTTTAGCGGAATTTGTAACGCGCCCGCAAGCTGCAGCTCAAATCGGCGCTTTCGGGTTCGAACTTAACGGCGCCGGGCGACCGGTGTCAACCCGCGGCCGGGAATGGAAACGACGGTGGAAATCACCGCCGGCGCACCGGGGATCCGGACCTACGCGTCCGCCGCCCGCCGGTACCGCAGCGCCTCGGCCATGTGCGCGGCGGCGATGGATTCCTGGCCGGCGAGATCCGCGATGGTCCGGGCAACCTTGCGCAGTCGATGGAACGCCCGCGCCGACAGCCCGAACCGCGCGACGGCCTGCCGCAGCATCGCCTCGCCCCGCTCGTCCGGGAGGCAGTGGTCCTCGACACCCTGCGCGCCGAGCCGCGCGTTCGGCACGCCCTGCCGGTCGATCTGGCGGGTGCGGGCGGCCGTGACGCGGGCCCGGATCGCGTCGCTGCGTTCGCCGGCACTCCGCGTGGTGAGTTCGTCCTCGGAGAGCGACGACACCTCGAACTGGAGATCGATGCGATCGAGCAGCGGACCGGAGATCCGGCCGCGGTACCGCGCGACCTGGTCGGGCGTGCAGCGGCAGCGCGCGCTCGGATGTCCGAGATAGCCGCACGGACACGGATTCATCGCGGCGACGAGCTGGAACACGGCCGGGAACTCCGCCTGCCGGGCCGCGCGCGACACGCTGATCTTTCCGGATTCGAGCGGCTCGCGGAGCACTTCGAGCACGTGACGATCGAACTCGGGCAGCTCGTCGAGGAACAGCACGCCGTGCATCGCCATCGAGATCTCGCCCGGCCGCGGATTGCTCCCGCCGCCGACGAGCGCGACGGCCGACGCCGTGTGATGCGGCGCGCGGTAGGGGCGACGCTTCCACTGGGCGATGTCGAACCCGGACGTCCCGAGCGACTGGACGGCCGCGGAGGCCAGCGCCTCGGTCTCGGTCATGGGCGGAAGGATCCCGGGGAAGCGCTCGGCCAGCATGCTCTTGCCGGTCCCGGGCGGCCCGCTCATCAGGACGCTGTGGCCGCCGGCCGCGGCGATCTCGAGTGCGCGGCGGGCGCCGGCCTGCCCCTTCACCTCGGACATGTCGGGCCAGACGACCTCGGCCCCTTCGAGGGCCTGCGTCCAGCGCGGCAGCGGCGTGTCGCCGGCGAGATGGGCGCAGACCTCCAGGAGATTCCGGGCACCGTGGACGACCGCGGCACCGACGAGGGCCGCTTCGCGGGCGCTGTCGGCGGGGAGCACGAAGGCGCGTCCGTCGGCGTGGGCGCGATACGTCATCGCGAGGGCACCGCGTACCGGACGGAGTTCCCCAGTGAGTGCCAGCTCACCGGCGAACTCGTACTGGTCCAGCGATTCGGTCTTCAGCTGGTTCGAGGCGACCAGGACGCCGAGGGCGATGGCGAGGTCGAAGCGGCCGCTTTCCTTGGGCAGGTCGGCGGGCGCGAGATTGACGGTGACGCGGCGGGCCGGGAATTCGAAACGGCAGTTCTGGATGGCGCTGCGGACGCGGTCCCGGGCCTCCTTCACCTCGGCCTCGGGGAGCCCGACGATCTGGAACGACGGCAGCCCGTTCGCGAGATGGACTTCGACGATGACCTCCGGCGCGTCCATGCCGGCGAGGGCACGGCTGCGGAGGACGGCGAGGCTCACGGCGGATCGGTCCGGGGCCGGCGTTCGGATCAGTCGGGCGTGGCGCCGCGCGATTCGAGTTCGGCGACGCGGTGCTCCAGCGCTTCGAGCGCCTCGCGGGTCCGGGCAAGCACCCGCGCCTGGGCATCGAATTCGTCGCGGGTCACGAGATCCATCTTCGCGAGCGCGTGGGACAGCAGCGCCTTCGAATTGCGTTCGATGTCACCGAGCGGGGACTGCGCAGCCAGGTCCTTGAAGCGTCTGGCGAAATCGTCGAGGGGAGAACGCGCCGACATGGAAGGCTCCGGGGATGGCGGGGAGCCCGGAGTGTAGCAAAGGCCTCCGGGGCGCCCGTCGCGGTGCGCTTGCTCCACGGCGGTGCACGGCGACTGCCGGAGTGCACCGGCACGGTGCACAAAAATGGTGCGGCGCCGCGCTCAAAACTCGTAACCAACTGATATACAAACCTATTTTGCGGTGGCACAGCCGTTGCCATTACTGCCTCGTCCGGTCGCGGCCACAAGCCGAGCCATCCGACTCATCCATCCGACCCACGAGGAATTTCATCATGCTGAAGAAGAGCGCCCTGCTTGCCCTCACCGGTCTCGCCGGTCTGTGTGCCGTCGCAGCCCATGCGGAAGAAGCCGCGAAGGCCGCGGCGACCCCGGACATCACGACCACGGGCAACCTGACCTTCGCCACCAACTACGTGTTCCGCGGCCTGTCGCAGACCAACTTCAAGCCGGCGGTGCAGGGCACCTACGAAGCCGCGCACTCGAGCGGCCTGTACCTCGGCCTCTTCGGCTCGAACGTGAGCTGGTACGCCGACGCCTGGGAAGAGGCCGCACCCGGCCGCAACTCGAACACCTTCGGCGGCGTGACCGGCCAGAACGTCGGGATCAGCAACAGCCTCGAGCTGGACCTCTATGCCGGCTATCGCGGCAAGGCCGGCGACTTCACGTACGACCTCGGCGGCATCTACTACTACTACCCGGGCAAGTACGAGATCGCCGCCAACAGGACGGCGTTCGGTGCGGTCAAGCCGAACACCGGCGAGCTGTACGCCGCGGTCGGCTGGCAGTGGATCGGCGCCAAGGTGTCGTACGTCGTGACCGACGGCGTGTTCGGTGTCTCGGACGCGCGCGGCACGTACTACACGGAACTGAACGCCACATACCCGATCGCGGACACCGGCTTCAACCTGATCGGCCACGTCGGCTACTGGAAGTTCAGCGGCGGCATGCAGGCCTGGACCGCCGGCGGCCGGGACAACAGCGTGTACGACCTGACCGACTACAAGCTCGGCGTGACGAAGGACTACGTCGGACTGTCGTGGGGCGTGTTCTACACGGGCTCCACGGCGGACGCGACCGCGACCGTCACGTCGCAGGCCGATCCGCTCGCCGTCTGGGGCAACCGCTACGGCAAGAACGTCGGGGACAACAGCCTGTTCCTGACCGTCACGAAGGCATTCTGATCGACGACCCGGCGCCGGGATCCGTCCCGCGCGCCGGTCGTCACCCACCCACAGGGAACCGTCATGAAACTCGTCACCGCCATCATCAAGCCCTTCAAGCTGGACGAGGTCCGGGAGGCGCTCTCCGCCATCGGCGTCCAGGGCATCACCGTCACCGAGGTCAAGGGCTTCGGCCGTCAGAAGGGGCACACCGAGCTCTACCGGGGTGCCGAATACGTCGTCGACTTCCTGCCCAAGGTGAAGATCGAGGCCGCCGTCCGCACCGAGCTGCTCGACCAGGTCATCGAGGCCATCGAGAAGTCCGCCAACACCGGGAAGATCGGCGACGGAAAGATCTTCGTCTTCGAACTCGAACAGGTCGTGCGCATCCGTACCGGCGAGACCGGCAGCGACGCACTCTGAGACACGCACTCACCCTCTGGGGAGATTGAGATGAAAAGGCTTCTGACATCCCTCGCCGCCGCAGCGCTGCTCGCATTCGCGGGCACTGGCTTCGCCGACGACAAGCCGGCCGAAGCAGCGAAGCCGGCGGAGGTCACCGCGGCACCGGCAGCACCCGCTGCGGAAACCGCGGCACCGACCGCAGCACCCGCGGTCGCGACACCCGCCGAGGCAGCGCCTGCAGCTGCAGCCGCCGCACCGGTCCCGAACAAGGGTGACACGACGTTCATGTACGTCGCGACCGTGCTCGTCATCCTGATGACGATCCCCGGCCTCGCGCTGTTCTACGGCGGTCTCGTGCGCACGAAGAACATGCTGTCCGTGCTGATGCAGGTCTTCGTCGTGTTCTCGCTGATGGCGCTGCTCTGGACGATCTACGGCTACAGCGTGGCGTTCACGCCGGGCAATCCGTTCTTCGGCGGACTCTCGAAGGCCTTCCTCGCAGGCGTCACGCCGGACACCGTCGGTGCGACCTTCTCGAAGGGCGTCGTGATTCCGGAGTACCTGTTCGTCGTCTTCCAGATGACCTTCGCGGCCATCACGCCGGCCCTCATCATCGGCGCCTTCGCCGAGCGCATGAAGTTCAGCGCGGTGCTGCTGTTCACGGTGCTCTGGTTCACGTTCTCGTACCTGCCGGTCGCGCACATGGTCTGGTACTGGGACGGCCCCGACGCGATCACCGACAGCGCGACGCTCGCCACGGTCACGTCGAACGCCGGCTGGCTCTGGGCGAAGGGCGCGCTCGACTTCGCGGGCGGCACGGTCGTGCACATCAATGCGGGTGTCGCCGGTCTGGTGGGTGCGTACCTCGTCGGCAAGCGCGTCGGCTACGGCAAGGAAGCACTCACGCCGCACAGCCTGACGATGACGATGATCGGCGCCTCGCTCCTGTGGGTGGGCTGGTTCGGCTTCAACGTCGGCTCCAACCTCGAAGCGAGCGGCATCGCGGCCCTGGCCTTCGTCAACACCTTCATCGCGGCAGCGGCAGCGACGCTCTCCTGGATCTTCCTGGAGTGGGCCATCAAGGGTCGTCCGTCCATGCTCGGCGCAGCCTCCGGCGCGGTGGCTGGTCTGGTGGCGATCACCCCGGCCTGCGGCTTCGTCGGACCGATGGGTGCGATCGTCCTGGGTGCCATCGCAGGTGGTGTCTGCCTCTGGGGGGTCACCGGCCTGAAGCGCCTGCTGGGTGCCGACGACGCGCTCGACGTGTTCGGTGTCCACGGCCTCGGCGGGATCATCGGCGCACTCGGGACGGGCATCTTCGCCGCACCGAGCCTCGGCGGGACGGGCATCTGGGACTACGTCACGAACGCGGCCGGCACCGAGTACTCGATCGGCGGACAGTTCATGACGCAGCTGACGGGGGTGGTCACGACGATCGTCTGGTCCGCCGTGGTCTCGTTCGTCGCCTACAAGATCGTCGACATGCTGGTCGGTCTGCGGGTCACGGAAGAGCGTGAACGCGAAGGCCTCGACGTGACCGAGCACGGCGAGAGCGCCTACCACTACTGATCCGGTTTCACCGCAGTACTCCTCCTCCTGCAATGCTTCACGGGCGCCTCGCGGCGCCCGTTTTTTTTGGGGTCGGAACAGCCGCGTTTCATGACGGCGCATCGCGGAACCTCGGCGTCGGAAGCGCGGCGACGAAGTCGGCAACGTGTGGACACACCGGCACGCAGCCTGTGATCGCCCGACGCATGCCGACAAGGGGGGAAACGCGAACACCAAAGTTCGCGAAGGTACGTGCAGGAGATCCGGACACCGTCCGCGTGCGGTCGAGACAGCGCACCACCGATCTCGCAAGGCCGTCGGCCGCTGCGATCACGCCGCGAATCAGCGGTCGGCGTCGTCCCCGTAGACGATGATCGACAGCATCCGGATCGGCGTCTCGATGAGCGTCTCCGGGCCGTGCGGAACATCGCCGCGGAACGTGAGGGAGTCGCCGGGGCCGAGCGCGTACGTCTGCTGGCCGTGGCGGTACTCGATGCGGCCTTCGAGGATGTGGATGAACTCCGTGCCCGGATGCTCGAAGGTCGGAAAGACCTCGGACGCGTCGTCCATCGTGACGAGGAAGGGTTCGAAGGTCTTGCGCGGCCCCTGGTCGTACGCGAGCAGGTGGTAGGTGTGACCGCGCTTCGTGCCGCGCCGCACGACCTCCATGCCCTCGCCCGCCTTCACGAGCTGGGCGCCACCCTTCGGCGTGTTGTAGTGGCGGAACAGGTGCGCCATCGACACGCCCAGCGCATCGGCGATGCGCGCGAGCGTGTCGAGGCTCGCGGAGGCCTGCGCCGTCTCGATCTTGGAGAGCATGCCGCGACTGATGCCGGCCTGCGTCGCGACCTCGGCGATGGTGAGGTGGTCGCGCTGCCGCAGCTCGCGGATCACGTTGCCGAGATGGCGTTCGAGGGCGCGATCGTCGTCGGGCGCACCTCGCGGATGATCGTCGTGCGCGGCGTCGCCTTCAGCCACCCGTCACACCCGGGATCCAGTTCGTGCCGGCGAGCGGCAGCTTCGCCATCGCGGCGGCCTCGATCGTGAGCGCGACGAGATCCTCGCGCTCGAGATGGTGGACGTTGGACTTGCCGCAGGCGCGCGCCACCGTCGTGAGTTCCATGGTCATGGTCTTGAAGTAGTTCCTGAGGTGCCGGGCCGCGACGAGCGGATCGAGCCGCTGCTCGAGTATCGCGTCCTGAGTCGTGATGCCGACGGGGCAGCGACCGGTGTGGCAATGATGGCAGAAGCCGGGGGCGGTGCCGATCGCGGCATAGTCGGCCGTCGCGTCGTGATGCACGCCGTCGCGGAACCAGCGCTCGCCGTTGCAGCCCATCGCGAACAGCGCGCCCTGCCCGATCGACACGGCGTCGGCGCCGAGCGCGAGCGCCTTCGCCACGTCGGCGCCGGTGCGGATGCCGCCCGACACGATCAGCTGGACCTTGCCCCGCATGTCCATCTCTTCCAGCGCCTCGACGGCCTGGCGGACCGCGGCGAGCGTCGGGATGCCGACGTGCTCGATGAACACCGTCTGCGTCGCGGCCGTCCCGCCCTGCATGCCGTCGACGACGATGACGTCGGCACCGGAGTGCACGGCGAGCTTCACGTCGTTGTACGTGCGCGTCGCGCCGACCTTCACGTAGATCGGCTTCTCCCAGTCGGTGATCTCGCGCAGCTCCTCGATCTTGATCGCGAGATCGTCGGGCCCCGTCCAGTCGGGATGCCGGCACGCGGAACGCTGGTCGATACCCTCGGGCAGCGTGCGCATCTTCGCGACCCGCGGATTCACCTTCTGGCCGAGCAGCATGCCCCCACCGCCCGGCTTCGCGCCCTGCCCGATCACGACCTCGATCGCGTCGGCGCGGCGCAGGTCGTCCGGATTGAATCCGTAGCGCGACGGCAGGCACTGGTAGACGAGCGTCTTCGACGACTGCCGCTCTTCCTGCGTCATGCCGCCGTCGCCGGTGGTCGTCGACGTGCCGAGTTCCGTGGCGGCGCGACCGAGCGCTTCCTTCACGCGCGCCGACAGCGACCCGAAGCTCATCCCGGCGAAGGTGATCGGGATGTCGAGCACGACCGGCTTCGACGCGTACCGCGTGCCGAGCACCGTCTTCGTGCTGCACTTCTCGCGATAGCCCTCGAGCGGATAGCGCGACGCCGAGCCGGCAAGAAACACGAGGTCGTCGAAGTGCGGCAGCGCCCGCTTCGCGCCGAGCCCGCGGATCTCGTAGAGCCCGTGGGCCGCGGCATTGCGGATGTAGTCGATGACCTTGCGGTCGTAGCCGGCGCTCTCCTCGCGGGAGAGATGGCGGTCGGGTGTCGTGGGCGTGTGCATGGCGGCTCCTGGCTCGATGGGGTGCGGCGGCGACCGCGTGCGGCCCGGCGTGCTGCGCGCACGACCACGTGCATCGGGGCACGCGGTCCGTCGCCGGTACGCCGCGCCGGAGTTCAGTACTCCTGGTCCGCCTCGGCGTTCCAGTGATAGAGGCCGCGTGCCGACGCGATGCGCCGGAACTCCGACGGCGCGTGGTCGAAGCCCGCGCGGCCCAGCAGTTCGGCGACGGCCGCGAAGTCGGCGTCGGTCATCGGTTCCTCGCGCGCATCGGCGCCGAGCGACTTCACGCGGCCGCGCACGTAGATCACGGCCTCGTAGAGCGAATCGCCCAGCGCGTCGCCGGCATCGCCGCACACGACGAGCCGCCCGGCCTGCGCCATGAATGCGGAGTAGTTGCCGATGCTGCCGCCGACGACGATGTCGATGCCCTTCATCGAGATGCCGCAGCGCAGGCTCGCATCGCCCTCGATGACGAGCGTGCCGCCGTGACCGCTCGCGCCGGCCGCCTCGGACGCGAATCCCTTCACGCGCACGGAGCCGGACATCATGTTCTCGGCGACGCCCCAGCCCACGTTGCCGTGCACCGTGACGTGCGCGTGCTGGTTCATCCCCGCGAGGTAGTAGCCGCCGTGTCCGCGCACGTCGACCTCGACGGGGGCATCGAGCCCGGCCGCGATCGCGTGGCGTCCGCCGGGGTTCTCGACGGTCACGCGACGCACGGCGGTCGACGGCAGCTCGCGATGCAGGAACTGGTTCAGTTCGCGCACCGTCGCGTGCGCGAGGTCGAAGGTACGCGCCGTCGCGTCGACGGTCGCTGCGGTCAGACGGTCCACGAGTAGATCTCCTCGGGCATGGGTTCGAACAGGCGCGCCTCGTTCACGCCCGGCAGGTGCGCGAGTGCGCGGAACTCGGAGGCCACGGCGACGTAGTCGTCGGTCTCGGCGACGATGGCCGGCTTGCAGGCGAAGGCATCGCGCACGAGGGCCATCTTGTTCTCCGTGCCGATGAGGAAGGTGTAGAAGCCGTCGAGCTCCTCGAAGCCCTTCGCGAGCGCGGCCTCGAGATCGTCGCCCTCGCGCATGCGCCATTCGAGATAGCGGCACGCGGCCTCGGTGTCGTTGTCGGTCTCGAAGCGGATGCCGCGGTGCTCGAGCTTGCGGCGGATCATGTACGGGTTGGAAATCGTCCCGTTGTGCACGAGGCAGAAGTCCTCGCCGGCCGTGAACGGATGCGCGCGATCGGGCGTCACGGCCGACTCCGTCGCCATGCGCGTGTGCCCGACGAGATGCGTGCCGGCGAGCTGCCCGAAGTCGTAGCGCTCGGCCACGCGCGCGGGGTGTCCCGTGTCCTTGTAGATGTCGAGCGTCCGGCCGGCCGCGAGCACGTGCAGCTGAGGGAACTGCGCGCGGAGCCACGGCTTCACGCGTTCGACGGCGACGTCGCTCGTGAGCACGGCGTGGTTGCCCTTCGGCCGGATCGACGCATCGGTCCCGAAGTGGGTGATGAACGCCCCCTCGAAGGCGGCCCAGTCGTAGTGCCAGTCGGGCGCGTACAGGCTCAGCTTGCGGTGGTCATCGGACAGCGCGCCGGTGAACACGGCGAGCCCCGCCGACTCCGGTCCGCGCGAGGCCATCTCGACCATCATCGGCACCATCAGCCGGCCCAGCTCCGCACGCAGCGCCGGCTTCTTGACCAGCAGCCCCACGATTCCACACATGATCCGTCCCCCGCCCGTGTCTCAGAAGAATTCCAGGTACCGCTCGACTTCCCAGGCCGACACGTGGCGCTGGTACTCGATCCACTCCATCCGCTTCAGCCGCACGAACTCCGCCGCGAGATCGGCGCCGAGCGCCGTGGTCAGCACGTCGTCGGCCTCGAACGCGTCGAGCGCGACATCGAGGTTCTGAGGCAGCAGGCCGATGCCCGACGCCGCGAGCTGCTCCGGCGTCCACTCGTAGAGATTCGTGTTGTTCGGCTCGCCGGGATCGAGTTCGCGCGCGATGCCATCGAGGCCCGCGGCCAGGATCCCGATCGTCGCGAGATACGGATTCGCGGAGCCGTCGGGCAGCCGCAGCTCCAGCCGGCCGTAAGGCACGCGCACCATGCACGTCCGGTTGTTGTCGCCGTACGTGATGTACGCCGGGGCCCACGTCGACCCCGAGAGCGAGCGGCCGACGACGAGGCGCTTGTACGAATTCACCGTCGGCGCACACAGCGCCGTGAGTCCGCGCGCATGCGCGAGCAGGCCACCGAGGAAGTGGTAGCCCATCCGCGAGAGCCCGAGACCGCGGGGGTCCTGCGGATCGTGGAAGAGGTTCTTCGACGCCGCGTTGCCGATCGAGAGATGGAAGTGCGCGCCGGTGCCGGTGCGGTTCGAGAACGGCTTCGGCATGAAGGTCGCGACGAGACCCATCGCGTGCGCGATCTCGGACGCGGCCATCTTCAGGAACACGAGCCGGTCGGCCGATGCGAGCGCGTCGCCGTACGTGTAGTTGACCTCGAACTGGCCGTTCGCGTCCTCGTGGTCGATCTGGTAGACGTCGATGCCGACCGCGCGCGTCGCCTGCGTCAGGCGATCGAGATACTCGGACTGCCGCGCGAGTCCCTTGTAGTCGTAGCAGGGCCTCTCGAGCGTGTCGGTGCTGTCGCCCGGCACGAGCCGTCCGTCCGGCCCGCGCGCGAGGAGCATGAACTCCGGTTCGATGCCGGTGAAGAGCGTCATGCCCTGCGCCGCGAGTGCGTCGAGCTGGCGCTTCAGTGCCGTGCGCGAATCGAGGGCGTACGGCTTGCCGTTCACGTGACCCCACGTGCACATCCGCGCGTACCCGGGCATCCACGGAATCGCCTGCAGCGTGTCGAGATCGCCGACCGCCATGTAGTCCGGGCCGTGCGGCCCCATGCCGAATCCGCACAGCGCGAAACCGGCGAAACCCGCGCCCTCCTTCAGCACCATGCCGAGGTGCTCGACCGGCACCGCCTTCGCCTTCGCCGCGCCGTGGATGTCCACGAACTGCGCGAGGAGGTAGCGGATGCCGTGCTCCTCGAAGAACTGCCCTGCTTCAGCCGGTGTCATGGACTTCCTCTCTGTATGGCGTAGTCGGTTGCAGAGAGATCTCCGGACAGGAGGCGGACGCCCATCGGCCCGCCACCGAATCCGGCGGCGATGTCCGTGAGCGTCTCGAACAGATAGGGACCGAACGTGCCGTCGCACCACAGGCGCCAGCACGGGAGGTCGCCGACGTCCCGGCGCAGCACGGTCACGCCGACACCGACCATCGACGTGAGCGTGACGATGCGCATCGACGGATCGTCGGCGGCGAAGGGCACGGCGCAGGTTTCCGCGAACAGCGCTGGCGCGGCGGCGCCGGTGATCGCGAGCGCGCAGTCCTGACGGGGGACCGGATACACGCCGGACGCGAGTTCGCGCAG
>CAUJJX010000028.1 GCA_963205165.1 Pseudomonadota bacterium
ATGGAGCAGCAGCTGCCGCACGACATCCTCTACCGCCGCAAGATGGGCTTCGCGGTGCCGCTCGCGCGGTGGTTCCGCGGCCCGCTGCGCGAACGCGTGCGCAATTCGATCCTGCATGGCGATCTTGCCGATACCGGCTACTTCGACATGAAGGTCCTGGCGGAACTGATTCGCGACCACGAGTCCGGTGCCCGCGACTACAGCGCGCCGCTCTGGACGCTGATGATGTTCGAGGGCTTCCTGCGGAATGCCGCGGGCGGCGAGCACGAACAGCCGCTGGTCCGTGCCGCCCATTGATCCGGTGCCGACGACACGCCATGCCTCGGCACACGCGAGGGTGACATGCCGCGTCTCCGGAAAGATGCGATGACCTTGGTCGCCCAGCTCTGTGTCGTGGCGGGCGCAGTCATGTTCGCTTGCGCCGTCGTGCTGCATCTCATGAAGATTGCCGAGAACCGCAGACTCGATGGTGTGCTGCAGGGGCTCCAGATCGAAGGCAAGAGCCGCAAGGACGCCATCCTGGCCGTCAACACCTGGGTCTACTTCAACCAGGGGTTCGCCAAGAATCCGGAGAACTTTCTCTCGCCGCGCCTCGGCCCCACGCCGACCGACGTGTTGCGGCACGGCGGCGACTGCGCGGACAAGTCGCGGTTGACCATGGCACTGCTCGACCGTGCGCGCATTCCGTCGACGCTCGCGATGCTCTACGGCACGGCCGACGGTCCGCCGACGCATGTGGTCGTCGAGGCGAGTTACGAGCACGGCCGGATGGCCGTGGATCCCGTGTTCCACATCGACTTCCCCGCCGATCCGGAAGGGGAGCGTTACCACGGCCTCGCGTCGCTCCGTGCGGATCCGTCGATCCTGGAGCAACGGGTCGCCGAGCTCAGCCGGATCCGCGGTGCAACCGACGACAAGGTCAGCTACTACAAGCTGAAGACCGAGCACTACAGTCACGCCCGGACGATGAATCTCGACAAGAACGGCCTGACCCGGTTCGTGGCACGTGCCATCGAGAAGAGCGGCCAGGATCCGACGCTCGTGCCGCGCCCCGTGATCCTCGAAGACCCGATCCGTCTTGCCGCCGCCGGCGCGTATCTCGTCGGGCTCGTGCTGATCGCGCTCGGATGGTGGCTGTCTTGAGTGCCCCCGCCGTGGATGCGAGGACGCACGCGTGCGCCGCATGCGGCAGCCATCGTCGGGCCGCACCTGTCTTTCGAATCTCGAATGCTGCCGATGTCCGTCGCGTTGTCGCAGCGCGCAGTCCCGACCTCTGACCGATGAAGATCCTCCACATCCTCGACCATTCCATCCCGCTCCACAGCGGCTACACCTTCCGGACCGTGTCGATCCTGAAGGCGCAGCGCGCGCTCGGCTGGGAGACCTTCCATCTCACGAGTCCGAAGCACGTGAACTGCACGGTCGACGAGGAAGACGTGGACGGCTGGCATTTCTACCGCACGCAGGAGCAGGTCGAATCGTCGCGCATCCCCGGTGTCGGCGAGATGCGTCTGATGAACGCGACGACGCGGCGCCTGCAGGCGCTCGCCGAGCGACTCCGGCCGGACATCCTCCACGCCCATTCGCCGGTGCTGAACGCGATTCCCGCGCTGCGCGTCGGCAAGCGGCTCGGCATTCCCGTGGTGTACGAGGTCCGCGCCTTCTGGGAAGACGCGGCCGTCGATCACGGCACCCACGCCGAATGGGGGCTCCGCTATCGCATGACGCGCGCGCTGGAAACCTGGGCGCTGAAGCGGGCCGACCACGTCACGACCATCTGCGAAGGGTTGCGCCAGGACATCGTCGCGCGCGGCATTCCCGAGGATCGCGTCACCGTGATCCCGAACGCCGTCGACATCGAGAAGTTCCCGATCGGCGGTGCGGCCGACGAATCGCTCCAGACGCAGCTCGGTCTCGCGGGCGCCACCGTCATCGGCTTCATCGGGTCGTTCTATGCGTACGAAGGTCTCGACCTGCTGCTCGATGCATTCCCGCGCGTGCTGGAGGCCATGCCGACGGCGCGCGTGCTGCTCGTCGGCGGCGGTCCCCAGGACGCTGCGCTGAAGGCGCAGGCGCAGCGGCTCGGCATCGCCGACAAGGTCGTGTTCACCGGGCGTGTGCCGCACGCCGACGTGAACCGCTACTACGACCTCGTCGACATCCTCGCGTATCCGCGACATTCGATGCGTCTCACCGAACTCGTGACACCGCTCAAGCCGCTCGAGGCGATGGCGCAGGCCCGCCTGCTCGTCGCGTCCGATGTCGGCGGACACCGCGAGCTGATCGAGCACGGCGTGAACGGCATCCTGTTCAAGGCCGGCAGTGCGGCGCATCTCGCCGACGCCGTGATCGATCTCGCTCGTGCGCGCGATCTCTGGCCGCAGCTCAAGCTTGCCGGACGCACGTTCGTCGAGCAGCAGCGCAACTGGCCGGTGAGCGTCGCGCGCTATCGACCAGTCTACGAACGCCTGACGAGCAGGAGTGGCGCGTGACGCTTGCCGGACTGCGCATCGTCCTCGTCGGTCCGCTGCCGCCGCCGGCCGGCGGCATGGCGAACCAGACGCGTCAGCTCGCCGAGCTGCTCGCGGGCGAAGGCGCCGTCGTCGACGTCGTGCAGGTCAACGCGCCCTATCGCCCCACGTGGGTCGGGTCGCTGCAGGGTGTGCGTGCCGTGTTCCGCCTCGTGCCGTACATCGCGCGACTGATCCGGAGCGTGCGTCGCGCGGACATGGTCCACGTGATGGCCAACTCCGGCTGGTCGTGGCATCTGTTCGCGGCGCCGGCCGTCTGGATCGCGGCGGCGCTCGGTGTTCCCGTGGTCGTCAACTACCGCGGCGGCGAGGCGGAGCCTTTCCTTGCGCGGTCGGCACGCTGGGTCCGGCCGACGCTGCGTCGGGCGTCCGCACTGGCGGTTCCGTCCGCATTCCTGAAGGAAGTCTTCGGGCGACACGACATCGCGGCCGCGATCCTGCCGAACATCATCGATCTCGAGCGGTTCCGTCCGTCCGATGTGGACGGTGCCGTGGCGCACCTCGTCGTCGCGCGAAACCTGGAACCGATCTACGACGTCGCGACTGCGATCCGTGCGTTCCGGATCGTCCGGCAGTCACATCCGGAGGCGCAGCTCTCGGTGGCTGGGTCCGGTCCGGAGCGTGGTGCGCTCGAGTCCCTGGCCCGCGAACTCGGTATCGGCGATTCCGTCGTCTTCACCGGCCGGCTCGACCGCGACCAGATGGCGACGCTGTACCGGGACGCCACGCTCGTCCTCAATCCGACGACCGTCGACAACATGCCCAATTCACTGCTGGAGGCGATGGCGAGCGGTGTTCCGATCGTGTCGACCGATGTCGGCGGCGTGCCGTTCATGGTGAGCCACGAACGCACGGCGCTGCTGGTGCCGCGAGGTGACAGCGCAGCGATGGCGGTCGCGGTGACGCGGTTGCTCGACGACGCGGGCCTGCGGAGATCGCTGCGCGCGAACGGGCTGGCCGACGTGCAGCGGTACTCGTGGAGCAGTGTCCGGAAAGAGCTTGTCGCTTTGTACGCGCGTTGCCTGCAGCGACGTTCCAAACATTTGACGGCCACCTGATCCGGCTCCGTACATGATCACATCGCTCTACACGGCCCTTGCCTCACGCGTCCTGTTTCCCCTGCAGGAACGCCTGAAGAAGCACACGAGCCCGGCATTGCTCCGCGCCATGGAAGGCAGCCAGTGGTGGCCGGCGCGGCGCCTCGATGAGCTGCGTATCGCCCGGCTCTGCGCGCTCCTGGAGCATGCGGCTGCCCACGTGCCGTACTACCGTGATCTCTTCGCGCGCCTCGACTTCGATCCGCGGACCGTCACCCGCCTCGAAGATCTGCGTGCGCTGCCGCTTCTCGACAAGTCGACGATCCGGGCGAACACCGAACGCATGAAGTCGGAGCAGGCCGTCGGGCTCGCACGATTCAACACCGGCGGATCGAGCGGCGAACCACTCATCTTCTTCATCGGCGTCGAGCGCGTGAGTCACGACGTCGCGGCCAAGTGGCGCGCGACGCGCTGGTGGAACGTCGATATCGGCGATCCCGAGATCGTCGTGTGGGGCTCGCCCGTCGAACTCGGTGCCCAGGACCGCGTCCGCGCGATCCGCGACAAGGTGCTGCGTACCGAGCTGCTGCCGGCCTTCGAGATGTCGGAAGCCAGGCTGGATACATTCGTCGCGCGGATCCGGGCGAAGCGGCCGCGGATGCTCTTCGGCTATCCGTCGTCCATCTCGCTGATCGCGCAGCACGCGCGCAAGCGGGGCATCCGGATGGACGATCTCGGGATTCGCGTGGTCTTCGTGACCTCCGAGCGGCTCTACGACCATCAACGGGAGATGATCGAGTCGACTTTCGGCTGTGGCGTCGCCAACGGCTACGGTGGACGCGACGCGGGCTTCCTCGCCCACCAGTGTCCGGCAGGCGGCATGCACATCACGGCCGAGGACGTGATCATCGAGATCATCGACGGCGACGGAAATCCGCTGCCGGCGGGTGAATCGGGCGAGATCGTCGTCACGCATCTCGCGACGCGCGATTTCCCGTTCATCCGATATCGCACGGGCGATGTCGGTGTTCTCGACGACCGGCAATGCGCGTGCGGCCGCACGCTGCCGCTCCTGAAGGAAGTGCAGGGCCGTTCGACGGATTTCGTGATCGCCGCGGACGGCACGGTGATGCACGGGCTCGCACTCATCTACGTGCTGCGTGACCTGCCCGCGGTGCGCGCGTTCAAGATCGTGCAGCACACCCGGGAACGGGTCGAGATCATGGTGGTGGGCGGCGACGGATACTCGGAAGCCACCGAGGCGAGCATCCGATCCGGCATCGGGCGGCGACTGGGCGCCGGCGTGGACGTCGACGTGCGCCGTGTCGACGAGATTCCCGCGGAAAAATCAGGCAAGCATCGCTATGTCGTCAGTCACGTGACGGCGTAGGCGAGCGGACAGGACGACCATTCATGCGTGACATCATCATCTTCGGGATCGTGGTTGCGGGGTGCCTGATGGCACTCGGCCGCCCATGGATCGGCGTGATCATGTGGACCTGGGTCAGCGTGATGAATCCGCACACGCAGGCCTGGGGCTGGGTGCAGACGATGCCCGTCGCGATGATGGTGGCCGTCTCGACACTCGTGGGTTTCCTGCTCACCAAGGAGAGGCAGAGTCCGTTCGTCGATCCTGCAGTCGTCTGCCTCGTGCTGTTCATGATCTGGATCTGCGTCGGATGGCCGATGTCCTACTACGTCGAGGAGAGTCGCGAGATGCTGACGCGCGTCCTCAAGATCGACTTCATGGTGATCATCACGATCGCGCTGCTGCTGTCGCGGAAGCACATCGAACTGTTCGTCTGGGTGATGGCGTTCTCGGTCGCGTTCTATGGTGTGAAGGCCGGCATATTCACGCTTGCGACCGGCGGGGTGTACAAGGTGTGGGGGCCCGGCGGCTTCATCGGCGGCAACAACGAGGTGGCACTCGCGATCATCATCGTGATCCCCTTCATCTACTACGGTTACCTGGTCGCGGGGGCCGAGCGGCGCTGGTTGCGCCGCGGCCTGATGGTCTCGATGGGCCTGTGCGCGGCGGCTGCGTTGGGTACGCATTCACGAGGCGCGCTGCTTGCGATCGCAAGCATGTCGGCATTCCTGTGGTGGCGCAGCGAGAAGAAGTTGCTCGTCGGGATCGTGCTCGTGGTGCTCGGGATGGCGCTGATCGCGTTCATGCCGAGCAACTGGACGGACCGGATGCACACCATCGAGACGTACGACCAGGACGCCTCGGCGATGGGTCGTATCAACGCCTGGTGGATGGCCTTCCATCTGGCCAACGACCACATCCTGACGGGCGGTGGATTCTCCGTCTACAGTTCGAAGATATTCGAAATGTATGCCCCCAACCCTGCGGACGTGCATGCCGCGCACTCGATCTATTTCCAGATCCTGGGCGAGCACGGCTGGATGGGGCTGACCCTCTGGTTGTCGATCTGGTGGTTCACCTGGCGCAGCGCCGCATGGATGCGCCGGACCGCGAACGAGAAGGACGGCACGCTCTGGTGCGGGCAGCTCGCATCGATGTGCCAGGTGAGCATGATCGGTTATGCCGTGGGCGGAGCCTTCCTCAGCCTCGCGTATTTCGATGTTCCGTATGACGTCATGGCCATCGTGGTGGCGACGAAGAAGTGGATGCAGGTGAAGGTGGGGCAGCAGACCGCCACATCGCCTGCCGCAATCGACAGAGGAGTACCTGCATGAACGCCACGTCCCTGATCGCGCGCATCCGGCCGCGGCCCGATGTGATCGATGTGACCCCGTCGGCAACGACGCAACCCGTGCACCGTGCCGGGCAGACCGCGCCGATGATCCGCATGCTTTTCGCGGCGCTGATGCTGCTGACCGTGTGCGTCGATCATGCGGCGGCCGACGAGGAGGAGTGCGGTACGTTGCGAAATGCCTACGGGCCGTTCGACTACCGTAAGGCCGGACCGCAACAGCTGAGGCTCGTCGAGGACTACCACTTCACCCCGAAGGTCGAGCGGCTGTATTCCGGCGAGAGCAGCTCGATCCAGGACGACATTGCCTACCTCCTGAAGGTGTTTCCGAATCATCACCGCGGGCTCCTGTCGCTTGCGAAGCTGTCGCTCCGTGAAAAGAAGGCCCATCTGCCGGGCTCTCCCTACAGCATGGCGTGCTGGTTCGAGCGGGCGATGCGCTTCCAGCCGGAAGACGGCGACGTGCACGTGGTCTTCGGCTATTACCTCAGCAAGACCGGCAACATGCGGGGCGCCGCCGACGAGTTCAGGGAGGCGATCCGTCTCGGCGTCGAGTCCGGCAACGTGCATTACAACCTCGCGCTGGTCCTGCTGGATCTCGGTGACAAGCCCGGTGCCGTCGAACACGCGAAGAAGGCCTACGAAGCAGGCTTCCAGTTGCAGGGCCTGAAGAAGCGTCTGCAGAAGATGGGCCTGTGGACGGAATGATCGTCGGCGTTCGGCGGGCGTCGTGATGTCGCC
>CAUJJX010000029.1 GCA_963205165.1 Pseudomonadota bacterium
CGAATCTGTACGAAGGCCCGTCCTTCGACCAAAGCGCAGCGCCGGCGACGGGGATTACCGGTGTGCAAGGCAACACGCTGATCACGCAGGTCGGTATTGGCAAGTCGACGGACTTCTGGTTCGCGATCGTCAGCAACAACGCGATCCCGGGTAACCAGATCGGCGCCATCGCGGCGGCAACCGATGCGAGATCCGGTCAAGCAGGGCAGTTCATCTTCGGTCTCAGCG
Source organism: Pseudomonadota bacterium (assembly GCA_963205165.1). Classification (GTDB taxonomy): domain Bacteria; phylum Pseudomonadota; class Gammaproteobacteria; order Burkholderiales. Next base: position 229 of record CAUJJX010000029.1, read on the forward strand.
TGATCTCGAACCCGGGCGGCCTGTGGTACGAGCCCCAGCAGATGACTGGTACCTTCGGCAACCAGCACGACGTGATCGGTAACGGCAGCGCCTACGCGCGCAGCCCTGGCGTGAACACCGGCTGGCTCCTTTCGAGCAACACGCTGATCCAGTTCGTGGTGCCGGAGCCGGGTTCGCTGGCCTTGGTCGGCGCGCTGGTTGTGGCAGCTGGTGTCGCTTCGACCCGCCGGAAGCAAGCGAAGGCCTAATCCAGGCGCGCTTGGGATGTTTTGAGAACGGGGGCTTCGGCCCCCGTTTTTGTTTGTGTCTCCAGGCCGAAGGTCGTCAGTTGGCCAGTGATTACGGAAGAGTCTCGGGCCTGTGCCCCCAGGGCATCGCTGTGCAGTTGAACGACGTCAGTCGGATGGCGTTCGCGGGCCTCGTCACCAACGTTTCTCGTGCGTGGGACATGAGTTGCCTTACGTCGTGACTCGGTTCCGGAGCGCACGGGCTCACCGTCTTCAAGCGCCACATCTGCTTCCGGATATGGATAATGCGCGGGCTGGTTCGGTGCTGCATCGCTCGCCTTATCGGTCGTACCTACTCGGTCGAGAAGGCATGCCCTCTCGACGAGCGTGCGCCAGTCCCAGCATTCGCTGACGCGTCGATTGCAATAGCGCTGCCGAGGCACTGCTCTGTGTCGCACATGCCGACGATATCGATACGACCGAGGCCCCTCACGATGAGCAATGAAACCAAGCCGTACGACTATTTCGACGCAGTTTCCCGCAACATCGGCTGGGTGACCCGCGAGGAGCAGGTCGCGCTTCGCGGGAAGCGGGTCGCCATTGCCGGCCTGGGTGGTGTGGGTGGTGTGCACCTGCTGACACTCACCCGCATGGGGATCGGCAAGTTCAGCCTCGCCGAGTTCGACAGCTTCGAAGTCCACAACTTCAATCGCCAGGTCGGCGCAATGACGAGCACCGTCGGGCGCCCCAAGATCGATGTCCTCGTGGAAATGGCGAGGGACATCAATCCCGACCTGGATATCCGCACCTTTCCGCAGGGCGTGAACGAGTCGAACATCGAATCGTTCCTGGACGGCGTCGATGTCTATGTGGACGGTATCGACTATTTCGCGTTCGATGCGCGTCGGGCGACCTACGCTGCCTGCGCACGCAAGGGGATCGCGGCAACGGTTGCTGTACCGGTGGGGATGGGCGCGTCGGCAATGACATTCCTGCCGGGCGGAATGACTTTCGACGACTATTTCGGCATGGCCGGCCACCCGGAGTTGGAGCAGGCAATCCGCTTCCTGGTGGGCATCTCGCCGGCGATGCTGCAACGTACTTACGTTGCCGACCCGTCAACGGTCAATCTTGCGCAGCGCCGTGGGCCATCGACGCCGATGGCGTGCCAGTTGTGTTCCGGGATCGCGGCAACGGAGGCGGTCAAGATTCTCCTCGGGCGGGGCGAGATCATTGCCGCGCCGCATGGTTTCCACTTCGATGCGTATCGCAACAAGTACGTGAAGACCTGGCGGCCGGGTGGCAATCGCAACCCGATCCAACGGCTGATGCTGTCGATCATTCGTCGACAGCTCAAGACGATGAACCCCGCGGGTAATACCTGATTCGATGATCTTGCGCGGGCCAGTCGACTGGTCCACGCAAGATCATTATCGGTACGGAGTTGGGAAAGCCGCGCGCGACTCGTGCCGTACGTCAGGTCATCTGACGGAGCGCAGTGGCGATGTGCATTCGTGCGACCCGGATCGCCGGAACGAGCGACGCCAGCACGGTTGCAATCAGCCCGATCAGCGCAGCGCCCGCGACCGCCGTCGGTGTCACGCGGATGTACGCTGTGTAACCGAGGTCGGCGTTCGGCGGCGGGGGCATCGGGATGCCCACTTGAGATATGAGATTCGCCGCGCCGATGCCCACGGCGACGCCGAGAATGCATCCACCGATCCCGAGGAGCGTGTTCTCGATCATCACGAGACGGAACACATCGCTGCTGCGGCTGCCCAGTGAGCGCGCCGTTCCGAATTCCATGGTCCGCTCGAACACGGCAGTGTTCACCGCATTGACCACGCTCAGCAGCACCATCAACAGGATGATGAAGATGAGTCCACCGAACTGTCGGTTGTAGAGCGCGACCGTCTTCGGGTGAAAGTCGTTGATCTGGTACCAGGTGCGCACTTCCTGGTCGCGCCATACATTGCGTTCCCTGAGGAGTGCATTGACCTTGTCCGTGTCGCCTGTCCTCTTCAACGAGACGACGAGGGTGTTGGCGCCCTTGGTATTGAGGAGTTCCTGCGCAGCGACCAGCGAGATCTTCACCGCGCGGTTGTCGTATTCCTTCGAGAAACTCTGGAAGACGCCGACGACTTCGAGGTCCAGCGAGTTCGTCGCACCGTCGGTCGTATTGACCAGGAGCACCGTGCGATCGCCGGGCTTCAGACCCAGCGCCTGGGCGACGCCATGGCCGACCAGCGCGCCGAACCTGTCGGTATTGGCCAGGCGCCGACCCGCGGAGATCCGCAGGAAACTGCCGAGCTTCTCTTCGTGCGACGCTTCGATGCCTTCGCCGACGACCGCGAGGTCGGTGCGACCATTGTTCAGCAGACCGGAAAAGCTGAGCCTGGCCATGGCGTCCTCGACTTCCGGCAGCGTGGCGATGCGCTTTTTGTCGCCCTCCGGGTCGGCCACGAGAAATCTTTCCGGCTGGTGGGCGCCGTGCTCGAAGTAGCCCTCTCGAGCCAACTGAAGATGACCGGTCTGCGAGTGGACAATTGCCTCGCCGAGCTGGACGAAGACGTCCTCGACGAAGCCTTGGCTCAGGATCAGGGCAGCGACGCCGAAGCCGACGGCCGACAGTGTCGTCCACGTGCGCCCGCGATGGCGCAGGATGTTCCGGTACGCGAGCCTGAACGTCGCGGAGAACGGAAGCTGTGCGACCTTGATGCGTTTAGCGGGCGTGTCGGAGGGCATCGGCGATGGGCATTCGGCAGGCTTTCCACGCGGGCAGGATGCCGGCGATGAAGGCGGTCAGGACGGCAAGCAGCAGGGCATTGAACGCGATGCCCGGCGTCACCTTGATGCCGGCGATGTAGCTGCTTGCCATTCCGGGGGGCGGAGGCATCGGAATGCCCACGCGACTGATCAACTGGGCGAGCGCGATGCCGATGATCGTGCCGGCGACGCCGCCGAAGAATCCGAGCACGGCACCTTCCACCAGAAAGCGCCGCAGCACCGTGCGGCGGCTGTCGCCGAGCGCCATGCAAGTGCCAATCTCGCCGAGTCGTTCCCGGACGTTGGACATCATCGTGCTGGAGATGCTCAGGATGATGATGAGCGCGATCATGAAATTGACCACGAGCACCTGTTTGGAGAACAGCGAGACGGTCTTGTTGTAGAAGTCTGCGGCCGCTGTTTCGTACCACGGCACCAGCACGATGTCCTTGGCCTGAATCTTCTCTCTCATTCGTTCGACCATGCTTTCGGTCGCGCTTGTCTTGTCGAGCAGGACGAGCCACGAATGCACGCCGTTCACCCGCAGGAGCGTCTGGGCTGTCTTCAGCGGCATGCGGAGCGCGAAGTCGTCGTACGCCTTGGTGATCGTCGAGAAGATGCCGACAACGGTCACCTCGACGGCGTTCACGCCGCCGGATGCCGTCGACACCAGCAGGACGGCCGAGCTGCCGACCTTGAGTTCCAGGCTCCTGGCCAGGCCTTCACCGAGGGTCACTTCCTTCGCGTCGATCGTGCTCAGATCGGTGCCTTCGAGCATGCGCACTGCGCCGCTGAGTTTCTTCTCGCGCACCGGATCGACGCCCTCGCCGAGGAACGACACCGTCGACTCGCCGACGCTGATCAGGCCGCTCATGTTGAGCCGCGGCGCGACGCCGTCCACGCCGGGAAATGCCTCGATCAGCGCGCGATCCTCGGTCTTTTCGGGAATGATGTAGCGGAACGGATCGGCGGCGCCGGCTTCGAGGTAACCCGGACGAACCACCTGGATGTGCCCGATGCGCGCCCGGATCGTGCCCTCGCGCATGATGTCGTAGTTCCACTCGAAGAAGCCGGCAGCGAGCAGCATTGCGACCACGCCGGCGGTCACGGCAATGAATCCGATTGCGCTGCGGCGGCGCTGTCGGATGATGTTGCGGGCGCCGAGCTGGATGTCGCGTCCGAGGACGCGCGAGACCCGTTCGGCGAGATCGCGCAATTCCTCGCGGCGCATCAAGCGCATGAGCATTCACCCGCGGTGATGCACCGACTGAGCCGTGGGTCGGCGACCGTGGGTCGATGTCTGATGGTCATCATCCGGCCCTAGAAGTCGTAACGCGTTTCCACGTACAGGCGATCGCGGTCTCGGTAGCGACCGATGACGCCGGTGACGGGGCCGTTGAACACATCGATGCCTGCACTCACACGCCAGTTCGCTTCAGGGCGCCACGTCAGACGCGGCCGCACCAGGTTCTCCCAGCGGTTGATGCTCTGGATCCAGAGGATCTCGCCTTCGAGCTTCGGCGCGAGCTTGCGGTTGTACAGCGCGGTAACGCCGGTTTCGAAGGCGTCCTGCAACTGGTCCGCGTCGTGTCCGAAGAACACGCGCTGGAACACCTGGACGTTCAGTCTCGCATCGGCCGGCAGGGTGTAGTCGATGCCGACCGCGTAGTCGATCGTGTCCTTCTGGACCACACCATTCGCCTGCGTTGCCCGCGTGACGTTGAAGTTGCGGCCCGACGTGAAGACAAGTTCCGCCTTGAGGATGCCCGCATCGCCGAGATCCTTCGAAAGCGTGCCGCCCGTCTGCGCGATGCGGTCGTGAATCGGGGTGTAGATGATGGTCCCGGTTGTCGGACTCGTCGGAGCGATGTCCCGGTAGAAGGTGGCCGAGCTGTCCATGCTCCGGTAGTGGAACGCGGAGAGATCCCAGCCCTTCACGAGCGTCGAGACGCGGGCGCCGTAGTTGGAGTCGGCGATCGTGCGCCCTGGAATCACCTCGTCACGGAACTGGTTCGTGAAGCCGGCGGGCGCAGGTACCTGGAACGGGTAGAACTCCGCACCTGGCTTCCCGATCCGGTCGAAGCTCGTGTACGGAATCCAGATGAACTCCAGGTGCGAATTCTTGAGGAAGTATTCGGCGCGGGCCGCCCACTGCGGAATCCGCAGCACGTCGAAGGACGGGAGGATGAAGTGGCTGAGGTCCTTCGCGGTCACGACGTCCGCGAAGAAAAGGCCGACCATCTCGCCCCAGACGATGTTCTGGCGCCCGATCCGGAAATCCCAGCCCTTGGCCGAGGTGTCGAGGTAGGTTTCGCCGATGATTCCGTAGGCGCGCTGGTTGTTGCGCACGGGATCCGGATAGTGGTCCAGCCAGGCGTAGACCGGATCGACCTCCGCGCGGATCGAGGCCTTCCACTTCAGATTGCTGCTCCACTGGCCGGAACTGCCCACATGCGCACGGAACACTGCCGTCGAGAAGTGGCCCGGGGCCGCGTATGTGTAAGCCGTTTCCTGCTGGATGAAGCCGCGCAGCTTCAGTCCCTCGGGCTTGTCGCTGGCGGGAGTCAGCGACAACAACCCGTCGTCCTTGCCGAGTGACGGCGGTTCGTCGGACGACGGCGTCGGGGCATCGTCGGACGGTATCAGCGAAGGCAATCCCTCGACTGCCGAATCGGACGCGTCCGGTTGGGCGTTGTCGTTTGCCGCGATCCGGATGGGCGCGGTATCGCGTGCCGAAGATGGCTTGGCGGACCACGCAGCAGGGGTCACAACCATCGACAGCACCACCGCAGCGAGCAGGGAGACGCGGGGGCGCAATCCGGGATTCTTCATGAGGACTCCGGAGTTCACGGCGTCGCGGTTTCGGCGTGCGTCGCCGGGCGGCGCGCCACGTTCGTGATGGCCCACTGGCCTTCCTTGCGGACGCCGAGGATCCGGACCGAGCCGTCCTCGACGCCGATGAGGCGGTCGGCTGCGTCGATCACCTTCTTGTCGTGCGTCGAGAAGATGAAGGTCGTCTTGTAGCGACGGTTGATGTCGCGCATCAACGCGAGGATGCCTTCGCCCGTCTTGTGGTCCAGGTTGGCCGTCGGCTCGTCGGCCAGAACGATCGCGGGACGGGTCACGAGGGCGCGGGCGATCGCGACGCGCTGGCGCTGGCCGCCGCTCAACTGGTTGGGGCGATGTTTCGCGAACTTGCCGAGCTGAACGAGTTCGAGCATTGCCTGGACGCGTTCGCGGCGATCTTCGCGGTCGAGTTCGTCCATCTGGAGCAGTGGGTACTCGACGTTCTCCGCGGCTGTCAGCACGGGGAAGAGATTGAACGTCTGGAAGATGAATCCGATGGTGCGGGCCCGCAGGCTGGCGAGCTGGTCGGGCGTCTGGCCACTGATGTCGTGGCCGGCGACCACGACGCGGCCGCTCGAGGGCGTGTCGATGCAGCCGATCACGTTCAGCAGTGTCGATTTGCCGCTGCCGGACGGTCCGGCGATCGCGAGGAACACTCCGCTTTCGATCGACAGGGTGACGTCGTCGAGGGCCCGCACCATGTGGTCGCCCAAGCGGTATTCCTTGGTCACGTGCTCCAACACTACAATGGCCATGACTGAGAGGTTCTGCCCGGAATTGTGTCGGGTCCTATGATAAGTTGGCATCCGTTCCAAGACGAGGGTTTATGCGCGCTTTTGAATGCAATGGACTCGATCGGCGGCGCTTCATGCTCGGCGTCGGAAGTGCAATTCTGGGCGCGGTTCCGGCAGTCGCGTCGGCCGCCGACGAGGCCGTCGACAACCCGGCGAGAGTGATCCTGCAGAAGGCCGACGAGATCCGGTTCCCGGTCCAGGGTTTCGAGGTTGGCGTCCGGATCCGGTCCGTCGATGGCGGGGCGGCGCCCGAAGAGCGCGAGTTCCGCGTCTACTCGAAGGGCAACGAGAACACCATCGTCCAGACCACGAAGCCGGCGGCCGAGCGTGGTCAGATCCTGCTGATGAAAGGGCGCGATCTCTGGCTGTTCGTGCCGAATGTCTCCCAGCCTGTCCGGCTGTCGCTTGCCCAGCGCCTGACGGGTGTCGTGTCCAACGGCGACATCGCACGCGCAAATTTCAGTGGTGACTACAACCCGACGCTCGTCGGTACCGAGAAGATCGGTGACGAGGCGTTCCATGTCCTCGAGCTCATCGCCATCGACCGCACCGTGACGTACCAGAAGGTGCGGTACTGGGTGAGGCAGAGCAACGGCGCACCCCACAAGGCGGAGTTCTATTCGCTTTCCGACCGCCTGCTGAAGACGTGCAGCTACGAGAATTATCGGGCGCTCGGGGGCAAGGTCCGTCCGACGCGGCTCGTGATGGTCGACGCCGTCAAGGCCGACACCAGGTCCGTCATGGACTACAACGAGATGCGTCTCGTGGAGCTCCCGGACAAGATGTTCACGAAGGAATACCTCAAGAAGGTCCAGTGAACGGCCGTTCCAGTCGCTGATCCGGACGAAACCCGCTCCTGGCGCCATGGCGCGGCGCCTGCCGCATGCTTTTGCCATCGTGGCGGCCCGATGCCGATGCATCCGATGGGCGGGGTGTTTCGTCACGGGCGACGTCTTTCACCATTCGAGGAATTTCCATGCCGCCGATGAACCGAGTCGCGGGCTGTCTGCTCGCGGCCCTGTTGGGTCTTTCGTTCGCCCCTGTCGCGACAGGACGTGACGATCAGGCAGCCCGCTTCTACGAGGACGCTCGGTCGCGCCTCGGGAAGGGCGACACCGCCGGCGCGATCATCCAGCTGAAGAACGCGCTGCGCGAGGATTCCAGCCTGCTTGCTGCGCAGGCACTGCTCGGCCAGGCGTTCATGCGTAACCAGCAGCCCGATCAGGCGCAGGAAGCGCTGGAGCGTGCCATCGCTCTCGGGATCGACAAGTCCGAAGTGGCCCTGACGCTCGCCGAAGCCCTGTTGGCGCAGGGCAAGCTCCGGGATCTCATCGACCGCTTGCCGGCCGATGTCGTGCAGGGCAATGCGCGCGCCGATCTTCTCGTGCTGCGCGGTCACGCATTCCGGCAGCTGGGCGAGCCCTCGACCGCGGAGCGGAGCTTCGAGCAGGCGAGGGCGATCGATCCGTCGTCGGTCTATGCGCTGTTGTCCCTCGCCGAGCACATCGGCCTGCGCGGACAGCGGGTCGAGGCGCTCGTGCTCGTGGGCAAGGCGGCCGGCATTG
>CAUJJX010000030.1 GCA_963205165.1 Pseudomonadota bacterium
GGGCGCGCGAACAGTACCCAGTTCTCCGTCACCGAAAAGCTCGCCGTCGGTTCGGCGACGCCGAGGTCGAGCGGCACGAATCCCGAGTGGTGCTGGTCGCCGCGCGGATCGAGGCAGGCACGCGCCGCTTCGAGCGCGGGCCGCCACGTGTCGGGGTCGAACGGCGAGAACGTGTGGACGGCCGACGCGAAGAACTCCCGCGCCATCTGCTCCGCGCGGGGCACGCCGGGGTTGCGGCGCAGGCTGTAGAGATCGAGTTCGAGGCGCGGATCGCCGTCGCGCGGACGGATCTCCGCGGCGCCGGTCACGGGATGGATCGTGAGGTCGACGAGGCGCGTGATGAGCGGGTACGACGCGCGGCCGCGCTCGTCCTCCCACGTGGCCATGCCGACGCCCCAGACGAGTTCGAGATCTTCCTCGGCCGTCGCGCCGCCGAGTTCCTGGTGGAGCGCGAAGAGCTGCGCGTAGAGCCGCGAGATCTGCCGGCGATGCTGCTCGCTCTCGGACCACGGGCGCCACACGCGATCGACGTAGTGCTTCAGCTGCCGCTCGACCTCGGCGCGGTACTCGTACGTGGCGAGTACGACGGACGTCTCGGCCGCGACGGCGGGCTTCGCCATCTCGGCGACGTTGGCTGCGGTGTTGCCGGCGTCGCGATGCGTGCCGGCCGCGATGAGGGCAGCGCCGGACATCGATTCGGCGAGGCCCGGCGGCTGCAGCATCGACGTGCCGACCGTGAGCCACGGTGCGAGCCACGCGGAGTCCGGTTCCGGCGGCAGTCCGCTCGTCCCCGGCCGGGGCACCGACAGCCAGACCTCGTCGCCGCCGTCCTGGTCCGTCGCCCCGCGCAGCGCGCCCGCGAACCCTTCCATCTGGTGATCGAAGAGCTGGAACTGGCCGTGGTCGGCCAGATCGGACACCGGCGGCACACGGGCGCGGGCGGTCTGGCGGACGTACTCGAGGAGGGACAGCAGGCGGGATTTGGCGACGGGCACGATGTCGGAGCGCGGGTGGGTGGAGCGAAGGCGCGCAATGCTACCGGAAGGCGGGGACGGGACGGCCGCGGCACTGCGGCGGTGAGGGGAATTTCGGGGCGCGCAACGAATGGTCCGGCACGCCCCGCGCGATCGCGGTCACGGAATCGCGATCGCCGGATCGGGGCCGCCCTGACCGGGGGCGTCGGCGGTGCATGCACGTCGAGGCGCGCACGTACCACCCATCGTGGTTATGCCGGCCGACTCATGGTCCCGGACGGTCGGGCAGACCGATGCTTCGCGGGCGTCGATCCCCCCACAGCCGGATGCAGGCGCACAGCCCGGCTCAGCCCCGAAGGAGACCCACCATGACCCCCTTTCATGCACGAACCCTCGCGACGACCCTTGCCGTGTCGCTCGGCATCGCGCTCGCGCCGTCGGCGCAGGCCATCACGTTCGACATCCTCGGCGAGTCCGGCGACGTCGTCGGTACGTTCACGCCCGACGCAGCCGACTGGATCCTGGCGCCCGGCAGCGGCAGCGGCGACATCGCGGCGCAGTCCGGCGGCGGGTTCGAAGTGCTGCTCGGCCAGTCCGTCTTCGGCGCGTCTGAGGTTGCGACGCAGGATTCCCACATCTACGGCGCCGGGTTGATCCTGCCCGCGACGGGGTACGGGTATCGCGTCAACTTCTCGGCAAACCTGCGCACGTGGGACTCCTACAACATCGGGGAATCGGTACAGCCGCTGCCCGGCGGATCGCTCGGCTACTGGGATCTCTTCGCGGTGAACGCGAACACGAGCGACTACTACTGGAATCTCGTCGACCAGGGCATCGGCAGTCCCGGGGAACCGGTCGCGCTGCTGAGGGATTCCCTCGTGCCGATGCCGCCGGCGGGTTCCGTCGTCCGCTACACGAACCCCGGCGACAACGCCGCTGCGCTGCCCGGCGCGACCTGGGCCTGGGGCGGTCGCGATTTCGCGGCCGGCTATTTCGAATCGATCCGGACGAGTTCGTCGGTGACGGTCGCCGCTTCGGCCCCCGTCTTCGTGAGCTTCGTCCTCGACACGGCGACTCGCGAGAGCGCGGACAACCGGTTCCCGTCGTGGGGTGCGTTCGGCGTGGCAGGGCAGTTCGCCGATGTGCCCGACGGTGCGCAGGGCAGCGCGCCGGGCTTGAGCGCGAACAATCCGCTGCTGCCCGTCGACGGCAACGTGTCCGACGGCCATTTCGTGTTCGATACGTTCGTCGTGGTGGAGGGCGGCCCCGGCACGGCGTCGTTCCTCTTCGTCGATCCGGTCGTTGCCGTCGGCTACGAGTACCAGGTGAGCGGCGGGCCGAGCTTCGCCGAGGTGCTGCTGCCGACGCTCGGCGACGCCGACGGCTACGGCATCGAGGTTCGCCCGGACGACGAATGGGTCCTCGCCGGGACGGTGGGGGACGGCGGCAGCTTCACGTTCGCTGCGGTCGTGAACCGGTTCCGCGTCATGGGGATCGACCCGGCACTCGGACTCGATCCGATGAATCCGGTGGCCTTCGTGACCGGTCTGAAGTTCGACGCCACCGGCCCGGTGCAGATCGAGATGACGGCCGTGACGGCGGCGGTTCCGGAACCGGAAACGTACGCGATGCTGGGTCTGGGACTCGCGCTGATCGGATTGCGCCGGGCGCGCCGCGAACGTTCCGTCGGCTGATCCGGCGTCCGGCCGGGCCGCTCCGCGTCGGCGGCGGCCCGGCCGGACGTTCGTCAGAAACTCAGGATCTCGTTCGCCTTGATGATCGCGTCCGCGATCTCGTCGGTCGTCACGCGCTTCGTCATCGCCTGATCGCGGATCAGCTTGTAGGCGTCGTCCTCGTTCACGTTGCGTGTCTGCATCAGGATCGTCTTCGCGCGGGCCACCTTGCGCTGGCTCGCGAGGCGCTGTTCGAGCTTCGCGACGTAGCGGTCGCGTTCGCGGCTGCGTTCCACCTGGCCCAGCGCCACGACCATCGTCGTGAGCAGGCCGAAGGATTTCACGGGCGCCGCGACGACCCCGTAGACGTTCATCCGCAGCACGGTCTCCACGGTCGTCGGGTTCTCGTAGTCGACGACGGCGATCACGGGCGGTGCGTCGTCGCGCCGCGTCCAGGCCGGTTCGCGCGCCGCGATCTCGGGGCGGACGGCGCAGAACACGAGATCGGCGTCCGCATCGAGCCGGTCGCGCGGCGGCCAGAACGCCTTCACCTGGCAGCCGATGCGGCGCAGCTGCGCGATGAGTTCCTGGCCGTCGGCGTCGTCCGGATGCAGCACGACGACGGTCAGCGAACGCAGGTCGCGGAGCAGGCGCGACGTGCCGGGGGGCGATCTCGGAGCGGCGGCCATCGGGTCAGACCGTCGCCCGCAGCGCCGTGCGCACGGACCAGTCGTCGAGCGTGTGCGACACGAGGTAGGGATCGGGGCGCACGCGTTCGCGCGCCTCTTCCAGGATCTCGAACCGGCCCGTGGCATCGACGCGTCCGATGCGCGGCCGCAGGTGCGTGTGGTGGTTCTCCTCGTCGATGCGCACGCGGCCCTGCGGTGCGTCGACCTCGGTCCCGGGGAGGGCGCGACGCACCGATTCGACATCGTCCGGATCGGCGCGTCCCAACGCATCGGCCAGCAGGTGCATCTGGAAACACGCGGCTTCCCAGCATTGATTGGCCGGGTGCTCCGATCCGTTTCGTGCGCGATACGCCGCCAGCGTGCGGCGATTCGTGTCGGTGTCGACGGTCTGGAAGTACGGCGCCGCGGTGATGTGGCCCTCGGCGAACTCGGCGCCCATCTGGTGCACCTCGGCCTCGCATGTCGAGAGACTCGCGATCGGCGTGCGGGCCGGATCGAGCCCTGCCGACCGGAACGCGCGATGGAGCATCGCGGTGCTTTCACCGACGACCGTCGAGAACACGAAGTCCGGGGCGGCCTGGCGGATGCGTTTCGCGACCGCGGTGAAGTCGTCCTGTCGCGCGTCGAGCGGCAGGTACAGCTCCGCGAGCTTCTCGCCGCCGCGTTCGAGCACGAGGTCGCTCATGATGCGATTGGACTCGTACGGGAACACGTAGTCCGACCCGACCATGAACACGCGCGTCCCGAAGTGGCGGGTCATGAACTCGGCGAGCTGCACGCTGTTCTGGTTCGGCGCGGCACCGGTGTAGAAGACGTGGCGCGAAAACTCGAAGCCCTCGTACAGCGTCGGGTAGAGCAGCAGCGCGTTCCATCGGTCCAGCACCGGCATGACGGCCTTGCGCGCGCTCGACGTGTAGCAACCGGCGATGAGTCGCACGCCATCCTCACGGACGAGGCGTTCGGCGAGTGACCGGAACAGCGCGGGACGCGACTGCGGATCGTGCGCGATCACCTGGAGTTCGCGACCGCCGATGCCGCCGGCGGCGTTGATCTCGTCGACCGCCAGCAGGGTGCCGAGCCGCTGGGAGTTCTCGATCTCCGACGTGACGCCCGTCTCGGAGAACAGCATCCCGATGCGGATCGGGTCGTGATGGATGGATGTCATGGGCCGTGGTTCATGAAGGTCTCGCGGCGTGTGCCCGGCGCGCGTCCTTGCGCGGAGCGGGCGGGTGGACGAGGGCCATCCGTGCGGCCTTCCATTTAGCAATTCGCGCACCGTCGGGCGACGCGCACGTCGATGTCGTCGCGATGCCCGGCGGGACATGGTCCGGTGTCGGATCGTTGCCGTCCGCCGCATCGGTCGACGACGTGTCGGCGCGCACTCCGATGGCGCAGCGACCGGGCGGATCGCACCAGGTTCGAGCGTGTCGCTCGCTGCGAGCGATGGTCGATCCGCGGTCGAATGTTGCGGCCGAGGTCCCCTTCCGGGTTCTGGTGCGGGCGCAGAAAACCACTGCTGGCAAAGGACAAACCGGAAAAAAGCGGGTCGCTCGATCTCGCCATCGAGACGCCGGAAGTCTCCGTCGGAAGGCGTCAGGCCCGCCGTTTGCAAACACGATCGTCGTGGTCGTCGCACCGTGCACATGAACGTGCCGCGACGACGACGGCATCACCCAGGATTTCCGCATCCCCGGAACAAAGGCGTTCCGCGATGCAACGGCAAAAGAGCCCGTGGACCGGTCGGACCGGTCCACGGGCTTTTTTTTGGCGTCCGGCGGGTGGGCGTTCGCAGTCCGTGCGCAGCAGGCAGGCCAGTGCAACTTCGATCAACGACTTCGGAAGGGGAACAGCCGTGAGCAACATGAGCAGGCGAAATTTCATCAGGAATTCGGGTCTCGTCGCCGCCGCGAGCGCGGTGTCGTTCCCGATGCTGAACATCCGCTCGGCCGGCGCGGCCGAGACCGTGAAGGTCGGGATCCTCCATTCGCTGACGGGCACGATCGCCATCGCCGAGAAATCGGTCGTCGATGCGGAGATGCTCGCCATCGAGGAGATCAACAAGGCCGGCGGCGTGATGGGCATGCGCATCGAGCCCGTCATCGAGGACGGTGCGAGCGACTGGCCGACCTTCGCCGAGAAGGCACGCAAGCTCCTCGAACGCGACAAGGTGGCCGCCGTGATGGGCTGCTACACGTCCGCGTCGCGGAAGGCCGTGCTGCCGGTGTTCGAGAAGCTGAAGGGCCTGCTCTACTACCCGACGTACTACGAGGGCCTCGAGCAGTCGCCGAACATCATGTACACGGCGCAGGAGGCCACGCAGTCGGTCATCGCCGCGATGGAATGGCTCGCGAAGAACAAGGGCAAGTCCTTCTACATGATCGGGTCGGACTACATCTGGCCGCGCACCACGATCAAGATCGCGAAGGCGACGCTCGCCCGTCTCGGCGGCAAGCTCGTCGGCGAGGGCTACTACCCGCTCGGCCACATCGAGTTCTCGTCCGAGATCAACAAGATCAAGGCCGCGAAGCCCGACGTGATCCTGAACTGCGTCGTCGGCGGATCGAACGTCGCCTTCTTCAAGCAGCTCGCCGCGGCCGGCATCACCGGCAAGTCGCAGACGATCCTGTCGCTCGCGGTGTCGGAAGAGGAAGTCTCCGGGATCGGCGCCGACAACACCGTCGGCACGCTCACCTGCATGGGCTACTTCGAGAGCCTGAAGAATCCGGCGAACGACAGGTTCGTGAAGGCCTTCAAGGCGAAGTACGGCGCGAACCGCGTGACGGGCGACACGCTCGCGTGCGGCTACACGTCGGTCTACCTGTGGAAGCTCGCGGCCGAGAAGGCGAAGAGCTTCGACGTGGCGAAGGTCGTCGCGGCGTCGTCCGGACTGGAGTTCGACGGACCCGAGGGCAAGGTCAAGTTCCACACGGCGAACCACCATCTGTGGAAGCACGCGCGGATCGGCATGTTCAAGCCCGACGGGCAGGTCGACATGATCCACGAGTCGCCGCTCATCGAACCCAACCCCTTCCCGAAGCTGTAATCACCCGCGCCGCACGCCGCGTCGTGCCGCCGTCGCGAGGTCGTGCCTCGTGGCGGCGGTCGGTGCGCGGGGCGCCCGCGACCACCGCACCAAGAACCCGAAACGAACGAGAGCCAGCGATGTTCCAGATGACCGCCGGGAGGACCGCGCCGTGACCGTCGACATGTTCGCCATGCAGGCATTCACGGGCCTGTCGATCTTCACGATCCTGATGCTGATGGCGCTGGGACTCGCGATCGTCTTCGGGCTGATGGGCGTCATCAACATGGCGCACGGCGAACTGATGGCGATGGGTGCGTACACGAGCTACGGCACGGCGCTCTTCTTCCAGAAGTTCATGCCCTCGCTGATGGACGCCTACGTCTTCGTCGGCATCGTGCTCGCGTTCATCGTGACGAGTGTCTTCGGCTTCCTGCTCGAGCGCGGGCTGATCCGCTTCCTGTACCGGCGCCCGCTCGACACGCTGCTCGCGACGTGGGGCCTGTCGCTGATCCTCCAGCAGGTCTTCCGCCAGTTCATCGACGCGAAGGAAGTCGAGGTGCCGACGGTGTCGTGGCTGAAGGGCGCGTGGCAGGTGACGGAAGGCATCGCGCTGCCGCTGTCGCGCCTCTTCATCATCGTCCTCGCGATCGTCACGGCGGCCGTCGTCTACATGATCCTGTTCCGGACGCGCGCCGGACTGCGCATCCGGGCGGTCACGCAGAACCGCGTGATGGCCGGGGCCGCGGGCATCGACACGGCGCGCGTCGACGCACTTTCGTTCGCGTTCGGCTGCGGCCTCGCCGGCATCGCGGGCAGCTCGTTCACGATGCTCGCGTCCACCGGCCCGACGACGGGCCAGCAGTACATCGTCGACACCTTCATCGTCGTCGTGTTCGGCGGCGTCGAGAGCCTGCTCGGCACGATCTCGTCCGCCTTCCTCATCGGGCAGATGCAGTCGTGGTTCGAGTTCGGACTCGGCGGGTCCATGGCCCGCGCCAGCATCCTCGCGCTCGTGATCGCGGTCCTGTACTTCCGGCCCAACGGGCTGTTCGCGGCGAAAGTGCGCCGCTGACCAACGACCGGGAGCCATCGCCATGCAGACGCACATCGAGTCCTCCAGCCCGGCCCGCGCGGCCGTCGCCAACGTCGGACGCAGCCGCGGATTCCTCGAGCGCTGGAGCTTCGCGATCCTCGCGGTCCTGCTGCTCGCCGCGCTGCCGCTGTCGCTCGACGTCTTCCGGCTCGGGCTCGCCGCGAAGTTCCTGTCGCTCGGCTTCTGCGCCGTCGGCATCGTGCTGATCTGGGGCTACGGCGGGATCCTGAGCCTGGGGCAGGGCGTGTTCTTCGGCCTCGGCAGCTACATGATGGCCATGTTCCTCAAGCTCGAATCGACGGGTGCGGACAGCTCGGCCCAGGCGCTGTCGTCGTTCTTCGGATCGAGCCTGCCCGACTTCATGGTGTGGAACAGCATCGAGGCGCTGCCGTGGTGGTGGGAGCCCTTCCACCACGTGTGGTTCACGCTGCCTGCGATCGTGCTGCTGCCCGCGCTGCTCGCCTTCGTGCTCGCGTACGCCAACTTCCGCAAGCGCGTCGGCGGCGTGTACTTCTCGATCATCACGCTGGCGCTGTCGGCGATCCTGTCGATCGTGATCATCGGCCAGCAGGGCGTGACCGGCGGCGTGAACGGCATCAACGATTTCCGGACCTTCCTCGGGGTCAACCTCGACGAGGACCGCGTGAAGATCGCGATGTACTTCGTCACGTGCGTGCTGCTGCTCGCGTGCGTCGCCGTCGGCCGCTTCCTGCTGCGCAGCCGGCTCGGCAAGGTGCTCGTCGCGATCCGCGACCGCGAGGACCGCGTGCGCTTCTCGGGCTACGACCCGGCGCTCTTCAAGGCCTTCGTGTTCGCCGTGGCCGCGATCTTCTCGTCGATCGGCGGTGCGCTCTTCACGATGCAGGTCGGACTCGCGTCGCCGTCGCTCGTCGGCATCGTGCCGTCCGTCGAGATGGTGATCTACGCGGCGGTCGGTGGCCGGCTCTCGCTCGTCGGGGCGGTGTACGGCGCCGTGCTCGTCGGCGCCGCGAAGACCTTCTTCTCCGAGAACTTCGTCGAGTACTGGATGTACTTCATCGGCGTGCTGTTCGTCGTCGTCGTGATGTTCCTGCCGGACGGGCTCGCCGGACTCATAGCCCGGGTGCGTGCGCGCCGTTCGAAGGCGCCGACACCGGCGACGGCGCCGCTCGCCACGGCCACGGGAGTCGCGAAATGAGCGAGCTGATCCTCGCCGTGGAGGACCTCACGGTCTCGTTCGACGGCTTCAAGGCGGTGGACGGTCTCAACTTCTACGTCGAGAAGGACGAGCTGCGCGTCGTGATCGGACCCAACGGCGCCGGCAAGACGACGCTGCTCGACATGATCTGCGGGAAGACGAAGCCGACGGCCGGCACGATCAAGTTCAAGTACCGCGATCTCGCCGAGATGATCGAGTTCCAGATCACGCGGCTCGGCGTGGGCCGCAAGTTCCAGAACCCCTCGGTCTACGAGGACCTCACGGTCTTCGAGAACCTCGAGATCTCGTATCCGCAGCGGCGCGGGCTGCTCGGGTCGCTGCTGTTCCGGCGCGACGACGCGCTGCTCGACAAGATCGACGAAGTGGCCGGCCTGATCTTTCTCGACGAGGTGCTGCGCCACAAGGCCGGCCAGCTCTCGCACGGACAGAAGCAGTGGCTCGAGATCGGGATGCTGCTCATGCAGGACCCCGAGCTGCTGCTGCTCGACGAGCCCGTCGCCGGCATGAGTGCACGCGAACGCGAGCAGACGGCGCAGCTCCTGAACGGCATCTCGAAGGGCCGCTCGATCGTCGTGATCGAGCACGACATGGCCTTCGTGAAGCTCATCGCCCACAAGGTCACGGTGCTGCACCAGGGGAAGCTGCTCGCCGAGGGCAGCATGGACGAGGTGCAGGCCGACGAGCGTGTCCGCGAAGTCTATCTGGGCCACTGAGGAAGAGACGATCGTGCTCCAGGTCAATCAGCTGAATGTCTACTACGGCGAGAGCCACGTGCTGCGCAACGCGTCGTTCTCGGTCGCGAAGGGCGAGACCGTGGCGATCATGGGTCGCAACGGGATGGGCAAGAGCACGCTGCTGAAGGCGCTCATCGGGATCCTGCCGACGCGCGGCGGCAGCGTGTCGCTCGGCGGGCGCGAACTCACCGGCACGCCGACGTACACGCGGGTCGCGGCGGGGATGGGCTTCGTGCCGCAGGGCCGGATGATCTTTCCGTACCTCACCGTCGAGGAAAACATCCTGACCGGCATGGAGAAGGCGGCGGAGAAGACGGTGCCCGCGTACATCTACGAGGTCTTCCCGGTGCTGCTCGAGATGAAGCACCGCCGCGGCGGGAATCTCTCCGGCGGCCAGCAGCAGCAACTCGCCATCGCCCGCGCGCTCGTGAGCAACCCGGGCGTGCTGGTCCTCGACGAACCGACCGAGGGCATCCAGCCGTCGATCATCAAGGACATCGCGCGCGCACTGAACACGCTGAAGGCGGAGCGCGGCTTCTCGCTCGTCGTGTCGGAGCAGGTGCTGTCGTTCGCGATGGCCGTCGCCGACCGCTTCCTGATCATCGAGAAAGGCGAGTTCGTCCACGAGGCGGCGCGGGCCGACGCGGACGAAGGCGTGATCCACGGGTATCTGACGATCTGATGCCCGTGCCCGATTCAACCAACCCAGCGAGGAGCAGCGAACCATGATGCACGGAGACATTTCCAGCAGCCGGGACACCGTCGGTGTCGCGGTCGTGAACTACACGATGCCGCGGCTGCACACGAAGGCCGAGGTGATCGCCAACGCGCGGAAGATCGCCGACATGCTGAAGGGCATGAAGCGCGGCCTGCCCGGCATGGACCTCGTGATCTTCCCCGAGTACAGCACCCACGGGATCATGTACGACGCGAAGGAGATGTACGACACGGCCGCGTCGGTGCCCGGCGAGGAGACCGAGATCTTCGCCGCGGCCTGCCGCGAGGCGAAGGTCTGGGGCGTCTTCTCGCTCACCGGCGAGCGGCACGAGGAGCATCCGCACAAGGCGCCGTACAACACGCTGATCCTGATGAACGACCAGGGCGAGATCGTGCAGAAGTACCGCAAGATCATGCCGTGGGTGCCCATCGAGGGCTGGTATCCGGGCAACTGCACGTACGTGTCCGAGGGCCCGAAGGGCCTGAAGATCAGCCTGATCATCTGCGACGACGGCAACTACCCGGAGATCTGGCGCGACTGCGCGATGAAGGGCGCCGAGCTGATCGTCCGCTGCCAGGGCTACATGTATCCCGCGAAGGACCAGCAGGTCGTGATGGCGAAGGCGATGGCGTGGGCGAACAACACGTACGTCGCCGTCGCGAACGCAGCCGGCTTCGACGGCGTGTACTCGTACTTCGGCCACTCCGCGATCATCGGCTTCGACGGCCGCACGCTCGGCGAATGCGGCGAGGAGGACATGGGCGTGCAGTACGCGGCGCTCTCGACGAGCCTGATCCGCGACTTCCGCAAGAACGGTCAGTCCGAGAACCACCTCTTCAAGCTCCTCCATCGCGGCTACACCGGAATGATCAATTCGCACGAAGGCGACAAGGGGGTGGCCGCCTGCCCGTACGACTTCTACAAGCGATGGATCACGGACCCCGATGCCACGCGCGAGGCCGTCGAGGCGATCACGCGCACGACCGTCGGCACGGAGGAATGCCCGATCGACGGCATCCCGAACGGCGCGACGCCGGTGCATCGCTGACCGCACCACGACGACCGGACGGCGGGTGCGGCACACTCGCCGTCCATCTCGGCAACCGACAGGACACACCATGCTGCGTCTCACCAGGGTGCTCGGCCACGCGACCGATCCGCTGATCGCGGAATCCCTGCACCAGCTCGAACACGGCGGCGGCGTCGAGCGCATCCGGCTCTCGCGCGCCGACACCGCCCGCAAGCGGCTGCACGCCTTCACCGACCGCGGCACCGAGGTCGGGATCATGCTCGACCGCACCGAGGCGCTCGCGAACGGCGCCGTGCTGTGGCTCGACGACGCCCGCGCGATCGTCGTCGCGCTCGACGAGCCGCAATGGCTCGGGCTCGCCCCGCGCGATGCCGCCGCCGCGCTGGAGCTCGGCTACTTCTGCGGGAACATGCACTGGAAGGTGCGGTTCGCCGGCGAGTACCTGCACGTGTCGCTCGAGGGGCCGCGCGACGACTACCTCGTGCGTCTCGCGCATCTCGTGAAATCGGGCGCGATCCGGGTGATCGGCGATGAGTGATCTCGCGCAGACGCTCGCACTGCTGCAGTTCGGCGACAGCTTCTTCCCGAGCGGCGCGACGTCGTTCTCGTGGGGGCTCGAGACGCTGCGGGCCGATGGTCTCGTCGTGCGCGCATCCGACGTCGAGGCGCTGATCGAGGGGCAGATCCGGCATCGGTGGGCGAGCTTCGACCGGCCCGCGCTGATCGCGTCGTATCGCGCCGCCGGTGATCTCGATCGCATCGCCGACGTCGATCGCGAGATCGATGCCGCGACGCTCGCCCGCGAGGCACGCGATGGCGGACGCCGCATCGGCAGCGCGCTCCTGAAGGTGCACGCCGGCATGGGGACGCCGGGCGCCGCCGACTATCGCGAACGCGTGCAGCGCGGCGATGCGTGCGGCCAGATGACGGCGGTGCACGGATTGATCGGCCACGCGACGGGCCTCGACGAGACGGCGGTGTGCGCGCTGTCGGCCTACGGACTCGCCGTCGGCACCATCGGCGCCGCGCTGCGCGTCGGACTGCTCGGTCACGTCGAGGGGCAGGCGATCCTCGCGCGGATGCGTGCGGTCGTCGACGAGGCCGTCGCGTCGCCGCTGCCCGCCGTCGACGCCTGCCACGCATACACGCCCATGGCCGAGATCGCGATGATGCGACACGAGACCGGCAGCGGCCGGATGTTCGCGAGCTGACGCCACCACCAGGACACCGACCATGCTGCTGACCCCGACCGAACTGGAACGCCTCACGATCTACACGGCCGCCGAGCTGGCGCGGAAGCGTCGCGCGAAGGGGCTGAAGCTGAATCATCCGGAGACCGTCGCGTTCATCGCCGACGAGATCCTGGAGGGCGCGCGCGAAGGCCGCTCGGTCGCCGACCTCATCGGGTGGGGCGCGACGCTGCTGACCACAGACGACGTCATGCCGGGCGTCGCTGCGATGCTGCCGATCCTGCAGGTCGAGGGCACGTTCCCCGACGGCACGAAGCTCGTGACCGTGCACGATCCGGTGCGGCCCGGCCGCGTCGCCGTCGCACCCGGCCCGACGCCCGGCGAGATCCTGCCGGCCGACGGCGACATCGAGATCAACGCGGGCCGCCGCCGGCACACGCTGCGTGCGCGCAACACCGGCGACCGGCCCATCCAGATCGGCAGCCATTACCACTTCTTCGAGGCGAACCGCGCGCTCGACTTCGATCGCGGCGCGGCCTTCGGCATGCACCTCGACATTCCCGCCGGGACCGCCGTGCGCTTCGAGCCCGGCGAGGAGAAGGAAGTGACGCTCGCGGCCTTCGGCGGCACGGGCGAGATCGTCGGGCTGAACGCGCTGACGAACGGCACGACGCATGGCGAGGACGCCCGGGATGCAGCACTCGCCCGCGCGCGGGAACGTGGATTCCGGGGCGCATGAGCGGCCCGGTCCTTTGAGGAGTCGACGTCGATGGCGAAGTTGTCGAGAAGGGAATACGCGCAGCTCTACGGCCCGACCACCGGAGACGGCATCCGGCTGGGCGACACCGAGCTGATCGCCGAGGTCGAGTTCGACCACGCCGTGCCGGGCGACGAATGTCTGCACGGCGGCGGCAAGACGCTGCGTGACGGCCTCGGGCTCGTCGCCGGGTACGACAGCGCCGACGGCGCGCTCGACATGCTGATCTCGAACGTCGTCGTGATCGATCCGGTCGTCGGCATCGTGAAGGGCGACATCGGCATCAAGGACGGCCGCATCGTCGCGATCGGCAAGGCGGGCAACCCGGCGATCATGGACGGCGTGCACCCGAAGCTCATCTGCGGCGCGGCGACGACCGTCCGCGACGGCGAGGGGATGATCGCCACGCCGGGCGGCATCGACGTGCACGTGCACTTCGATTCGGCGCAGCTCGTGGAGCACGCGATCTCGTCCGGTCTCACGACGATGATCGGCGGATCGCTCGGTCCGATCACGGTCGGGATCGACTGCGGCGGCGCGTGGAACGTCGCGCGGATGCTGCAGGCGGCGGAGCAGTGGCCGATGAATTTCGGCTTCCTCGGACGCGGCAATTCGTCGAAGCCGAAGTCGCTGCTCGACCAGATCAGCGGCGGCTGCCTCGGACTGAAGATCCACGAGGACTGGGGCGCGATGCCCGCCGCGATCGACACGTGTCTCTCGGTCGCCGACGAACTCGACTTCCAGGTGCAGCTCCACACCGACACGCTGAACGAATCCGGCTTCCTGGAGGACACGCTCGCCGCCATCGGCGACCGGACGATCCACATGTATCACACGGAAGGTGCGGGCGGCGGGCACGCGCCGGACATCATCGCCGTCGCGGGCAAGTACAACTGCCTGCCGTCGTCGACGAACCCGACCAACCCGTACACCGTGAACACGTTCGACGAGCACCTCGACATGATCATGGTGTGCCACCACCTCAACCCGTCCGTGCCCGAGGACGTCGCGTTCGCCGAGAGCCGCATCCGCGCGCAGACGATCGCCGCCGAGGATGTCCTGCACGACATGGGCGCGATCTCGATGCTCGGGTCCGACAGCCAGGGCATGGGCCGCATCCACGAGGTGATCTGCCGCACGTGGCAGCTCGCGTCGAAGATGAAGCAGCAGCGCGGCCGGCTGCCGGAGGAGAAGACGCGCACCGGCGACAACGAGCGCATCCGCCGCTACATCGCGAAGTACACGATCAACGCGGCGCGCACCTTCGGCATCGACGCGCACGTGGGTTCGCTCGAGCCGGGCAAGCTCGCGGACATCGTGCTGTGGCGCCCGGCCTTCTTCGGCATCAAGCCCGAGCTGGTCGTGAAGGGCGGCTTCATCGCGTGGGGCGCGATGGGCGATTCGGCGGCGTCGCTCATGACGTGCGAGCCGATCCTGCTGCGTCCGCAGTGGGGCGCGTTCGGTGCCGCGAAGCAGCCGCTCTCGGCGTGCTTCGTGAACCCCGCCGCGATCGCCGCCGACCTCGCCGGCACGCTCGGCCTCACGAAGCCGCTGCTCCCCTCTCGCGGGACGCGGCGGCTGAACAAGTCGCACATGCTCCACAATGACGCCTGCCCGAACATCACGGTGAACGCGCAGACCTTCGACGTGATGATCGACGGCCGCGTCATCGGCTGCGAGCCCGCGAAGGTGGTGCCGCTCGCACAGAGGTACATGCTGCGATGACCGCGTTCCCGGAGTCCTGACGCTCCCCGACCCATTTTCGATCCGAACCCGAACGCATCACGATGAACACCGTCACCGACCAGTCTTCCGCCACCGCCGTCCGCCCGTCCACCGCCGCCCGTGTCGGCATCGGTGGCCCCGTCGGCAGCGGCAAGACCGCGCTGCTCGAACAGCTGATCCCGCGGTTCGCCGCGCGCGGCACCAACCTCGCCGTCATCACGAACGACATCGCGACCAGGGAGGACGCCGAGCGCGTCCGCCGCAGCGGGTTGATCGCGCCGGAACGCGTGCTCGCCGTCGAGACGGGGGCGTGCCCACATTCCGCGATCCGCGAGGACCCGACACTCAATATGGAATCGGCCGACGCGCTCGACCGGAAGTTTTCCGGGCTCGAGCTGATCCTGATCGAGTCGGGCGGCGACAACCTCGCGTCGTCGTTCTCGCTCGACCTCGTCGACTACTGGCTGTTCGTGATCGACGTGGCCGGCGGCGACGACATCCCCCGCAAGCGTGGCCTCGGCGTGCTGTCGTGCGACCTGCTCGTGATCAACAAGACCGATCTCGCGCCGTACGTCCGCGTCGACCTGCCGCGCATGGTCCGCGAGGCGAACGAGGTCAGGCGTGGCAAGTCCGTGCTGCTCACGAACTGCGCAACGGGCGAGGGCGTCGACGCGATCGTCGAGACCATCGCGCGCGAGGTGCTGTTTGACCGGTGACCGCATCCTGCCGGACGACCTCGACGCCGTGCCGCGCCAGGTCGCGCTCGCCTTCCGGCGCGATCCGTCCGGCCGCACGTACCTGCTGCGGCAGCACGCGGCGTATCCGTTCCACGTGGGTCGCGCGCTGTACCTGCCGGGCGATCCCGGGGGGTTCTGCACGACGTACCTCCAGTCGTGCTCGGGCGGCATCTTCCAGCGCGACCGGCTCGGCATCGCGGTGCACGCGGAAGCCGGCGCGGGTGTCCACGTCACGACGTCCGCGTCGACGGTCGTGCACTCGATGGAGGACGGCGACGCCGCGCAGTCGATCGTGCTGGACGCAGGCGAGGATGCCGTCCTCGAGTACCTGCCCGATCCGCAGATCCTCTTTCCGCGCAGCCGCCTGGCGAACCGCCTCGTGATCCGCGCGCATCCGTCGGCGACGGTCGTCGCGTGCGACAGCTTCCTGCCGCACGATCCCGCCGCGGCGGGCGAGCCCTTCGACTGGCTGAGGTCCGACACGCGCGTCGAGGACGAATCCGGCGCGCTGCTCGCGGCCGACCGCTTCGCCGTCACGGGCGCGGATGCCATGGCGGCACGCGTCGGCATCCACGGCGCGTACCGGATGCAGGCGACGCTGCTCGTCGTCCATCGGCGCGATCCGGACGCGATGCTCGCGGTCCTGCGCGGCGTGCTGCCCGATGGCGATACGGTCTACGCCGGCGCGTCGCTGCTGCCGAACGGCGCGGGCGCGTGGCTGCGGGCGTTGTCGAGCGATGCGGTCGCGCTGCGCGCGACGCTCCGCGATGCGTGGGCAGCGGTGCGGTCCGCGACGACGGGCCACGCGCCGGGCCCCCGCAGGAAATGAACATGACCGTCGCGCATCGAGCGCGATGCAGCTTCGGAGAACCGGATCGATGAGTCACATGCACGAACCCGCGCGCGCCCCGGCCGTGATCGACCAGTACCGCATCACGCAGGAGCCCTACTACCGGGCCGTCGGCGACGAGGTCGCGCTGTACGAGGCGGCGTATGCCGCGCGGCTGCCGATGATGCTCAAGGGACCGACGGGCTGCGGCAAGACGCGCTTCATCGAGTACATGGCGTGGAAGCTCGGGCGCCCGCTCGTGACGCTCGCGTGCAACGAGGACATGACCGCGTCGGATCTCGTCGGTCGCTGGCTGCTCGACGCCGAGGGCACGCGCTGGCAGGACGGTCCGCTGACGCTCGCGGCGCGGTACGGCGGCATCTGCTACCTCGACGAGGTGGTCGAGGCCCGGCAGGACACCGCCGTCGTGATCCATCCGCTGACCGATTCGCGGCGCTGCCTGCCGCTCGAGAAGAAGAACGAACTGGTCGAGGCGCATCCCGACTTCCAGCTCGTGATCTCGTACAACCCGGGCTACCAGAGCATCCTCAAGGACCTCAAGCAGTCCACGAAGCAGCGCTTCGGCGCGCTCGATTTCCATTACCCCGAGCACGACATCGAGACCGAGATCGTCGCGCACGAGAGCGGCGTCGATGCCGCCGTCGCGGCGAAGCTCGTGTCGATCGGCGAGAAGACCCGCAACCTCAAGGGCCACGGGCTGGACGAAGGCGTGTCGACGCGCATGCTGATCCACGCGGGTCACCTGATCGCGCGGGGCATCGAACCGGTGGCGGCGTGCCGCGTGACGCTGGTGCGTCCGATCACGGACGACCCGGACATGCGCGATGCGCTGGATGCGGTGGTGACGACGTTCTTCTGAGCGCGCGATGATCGAGGCAGTCCCGATGCGAGGACGAACGGACGTCCGCGTGGTCGCGGCGAATGCGCGCGACGACCACGGGTGCGTGGCTCGCGGACCACGGCGCCGATGAACGACCTCGCGCAGTTCGTCGACGCCCGCCGCCGGCTCGGCTTCTACCTGCGCGCCCTCTGGGACGACGGCCGCGACCTGCGCGGGTTTCCCGCGACGCCGCGCCAGGATCGTCCGTTCGTCACGCCGCTCGGGATCCATCTGCCCGACACCGTGCGTGTCGCGCGCGGCGAAGCCGGTGACGCGCTCTACCGTGCGGCCGTCGCCCACGCGGCGGCCCATCTCGCGTTCTCCGCCGCGCCGCAGCCGCGCGCCGGATTGAAGCCTGTCCAGATCGCGCTGGTCGGGCTCCTGGAGGACGCCCGCGTCGAACTCCTCGCGATCCGCGAACTGCCGGGGCTGCGGCGACTCTGGTCGCGATTCCACGAGGCGCAGGCCGGTGGCGTCGTGACGTTCGAGGCGCTCGCTGCGCGGCTCGCCCGGACGCTGCTCGATCCGGCGCATCACGACGACGATCCGTGGGTCGCGAAAGGGCGGCGGCTGTTCACGGATGCGTCGGTCGATCTCGCCGATGCGTCGTTCGTGCGGCCGCTCGCCTCGCTGCTCGGCAACGACATCGGGCAGATGCGCCTGCCGTTCAACGTGAAGACCTACGTCGTCGAACCCGCGTATCGCGACGACAACAGCGTGCTGTGGCAGCCCGATCCGGACACGCCCGACGAGGCTCTGATGCTCGAGGAGGAAGTGCTCGTCGTGCGGCCCGAGATCGTCGAGGTCGACGGTGGCGAGATCCTCGAGGACCCCGGTGCGCCCGAGACCGAAGGCGTGAAGCCCGTCGGCGGCGGCGAGCCTGACCACGACGACGCGACAGCCGATGCCGAAGCGTGGCTGCGGCTCTTCAGGTATCCCGAGTGGGATCACCTGATCGGCGCGCTGCGCCCGCAGTGGTGCACGGTCCAGGAGCGTCGCGCGGACCTCGGCGATCCGACGCGCATCGACGACATCCTCCATCGACATCGCGACCTGCTCCAGCGCATCGACGCGCTGATCCGCGGCAGCGAGCTGCGCAAGCCGGTGCGGCTGCGCAGGCAGATGGACGGCGATCACTTCGATCTCGACGCCGTCGTGAACGCGATGCTCGATCTGCGTTCCGGACGCACGCCGGACCCGCGGCTGCACGTGCGCGTCGACCGGCGCGAGCGCGACCTGTCGGTGCTCGTGCTGCTCGATCTGTCGGAATCGACGAACGACATCGTCCGGGCGTGCGGCCAGTCGGTGAATGCGCTCGCGTGCGAGGCGACGGTGCTGCTCTCGTCCGCGATGGAACGCATCGGCGACCGCTTCGCGATCGACGGCTTCTGCTCGAACGGCCGCGGCGAGGTGCGCTACCTGCGCTTCAAGGAGTTCGGCGAGGGGTTCGACGAGGTCGCGAAGGCACGGCTCGCAGGCATGACCGGCCAGTTGTCCACGCGGATGGGCGCGGCGCTGCGCCACGCGACGCGCCGGTTGCGCGCCGAGGCGTGCGACAAGCGGCTGATCCTGGTGATCACCGACGGCGAGCCGAGCGACATCGACGTCCACGATCCGAAGTACCTGCACGCCGACACGCGCAAGGCCGTCGAGGAGGCGACGCGCGCCGGCGTCTACACGTACTGCATGAGCCTCGACCCGAAGGCCGACGCGTACGTGAGCCGCATCTTCGGCGCGCGGAACTACACGGTGATGGACCGCATCGACCGGCTGCCGGAGAAGCTGCCGGGGTTGTATCTGCGGCTGACGCGGTAGGGGATACGCGCGGAGATTGTGCGAACGATGGCGTCGGATTGCGCGGCTGCGAGCTGATCCGACACGACCTATCCAACGCAGTCGGCGATCGGGCATCCCTCGCCCGCTCGCGGGAGAGGGAACGAGGGAGAGGGCGCGGAGGTCTTGCGACCGACACCGATCATCGACGCGACGGCTTGCCCTCTCCCCCGGCCCCTCTCCCGCGGGCGGGCGAGGGGAGAGAAACGCGACGCGCCGGTGGACGCGGAGCAGGGCATCAACACGGGTGGCTCGGGTTTCGTGGGTGGAACAGCGGCATCGCCGCTACCTGCCTTGACACACCCCCGGACGCCTTCCAGAGTCCGGACACCATGCCGACCCCCGCACCGATTCCCTCGCAGCGAATGTGCGTCACCGCGATCCGCGGGGCATCGTTCCGATGATCGACGCACTCGCCCCCGCCACCATCCCCGCGACCGACGAGGCCTTGCGCCACGAGGTCCGCGCGTTCCTGCGCGAGCACCTGCGGGATCGTCCGCTCGAGGCGCGCGCGCGATCGTGGATGGGCTTCGATGCCGAGTTCAGTCGTGCCCTCGCGGCGCGCGGCTGGGTCGGACTCACGCTGCCCGTCGAGTACGGCGGCGGCGGACGCAGCCCGTTCGCGCGCTTCGTGCTCATCGAGGAACTCCTCGCGGCCGGTGCGCCCGTCGGTGCGCACTGGATTGCCGATCGCCAGAGCGGTCCGCTGCTGCTGAAGTACGGCACCGAGGCGCAGAAGCGCTTCCACCTGCCGCGCATCTGTCGTGCGGAGTCGTTCTTCTGCATCGGCATGAGCGAGCCGCAGTCGGGGTCCGATCTCGCGAGCGTCCGGACACGCGCCGAACGCGACGGCGACGGCTGGCGGCTGTCGGGGCAGAAGCTCTGGACGACGCACGCGCCGCGGAGCCATTTCATGATCGCGCTCGTGCGCACGTCCGGCACGCCGGACGACCGGCAGCGCGGGCTGTCGCAGGTGATCGTCGATCTCGCGGCGCCGGGCGTGACGATCCGGCCGATCCTCGATCTCGCGGGCGATGCGCATTTCTCGGAAGTGTTCTTCGACGACGTGCAGCTCGGGCCGGATGCGATCGTCGGGCAGGAGGGCGAGGGCTGGGCGCAGGTGACGGCCGAACTCGCGTTCGAGCGCAGCGGGCCGGAGCGCATCTATTCGAGCCTCGTGCTGTTCGACGCGTGGCTCGATCATCTGCGCGCCGTGCCGTTTCCGGACGAATCGTCGATCGCGCTCGCGGGCCGCATCGCGAGCCATCTCGCCGTGCTGCGCGCCATGTCGCTCGCGGTGACGGCGAAGCTCGTCGCGGGCGAGAGCCCGGTCGTCGAGGCCGCACTCGTGAAGGACCTCGGCACGACGCTCGAACAGTTCATCCCGACGGCCGTCGCCGACGTGCTCGGCGCCCACCCGGACCGCGAGATCGATCCGTCGCTGCTGCGCGCGCTCGCGTACGTGACGCACGTGGCGCCGTCGTTCTCGCTGCGCGGCGGCACGCGGGAGATCCTGCGCGGCATGATCGCCCGGGGGCTGGGGCTGCGATGAGCGCGGATCCGTTTCTCCACGCGATGGAGCGCCTGCTGGCGCACTACTGCACGCCGTCGTTCGTGCGCTCGGTCGAGGGCGGCGGCGCGGTCGCCGTGCTGCGCGACGAGGTGGCGGGCTCCGGCTTCGCCGATCTCCTCGTGCCGGAATCACGCGGGGGCGGCGGTCTCTCGCGGGCGGACGTCGGTCCGGTCCTGTTCGCGTGTGCCCGTCACCTGCTGCCGCTGCCGCTCGACGCGACGATGATGGTGCGCGCCGTGAATGCGTCGACGCCCGAAGGCTTCGTCGCGATCGCGCCGCACGCGACGATTCTGGAAGACGGGGCGATCGAGTGCCGTGGCGTGCCGGATGCTGCGACCGCCGACTGGGTCCTCGCGGCGTTCGAGCAGGAGGCCGTGCTGCTGCCGGTGGTCGCGGCGGAATCGCGCTCGCCGCTGGCCGGCGGTCCGATCGTCGCGGACCTGCGCTGGCGTTCGCTGCCTCGCGCGGCGGTGGGTGTTCCGGGGAATCACGACTGGTTCGCGGCGGGGGCGATGCTGATGGCTGCTCGGATCGCCGGCGCGATGGACCACGTGCTCGCGGTCACGCTCGCGCACGCCGCCGACCGCCGGCAGTTCGGCAAGCCGCTCGCGCAGTTCCAGGCGATCCAGCAGCAGCTCGCGGTGATGGCGGAGGAGGTCGCGGCCGCGCGCATGGCGGCGTCGCTGGGATTCGGCGGTGAAGGCATGTTGCCCGACGCGCTGCAGGCCGCCGTCGCAAAGGCACGCACCTCGGAGGCCGTGCCGTCGGTCGCGTCGATCGCCCACGCGGTGCACGGTGCGATCGGCATCGCGGCCGAGTTCGATCTGCAACTGTTCACGCGGCGGCTGCACGCATGGCGGCTCGCGTTCGGGTCCGAGGGTCACTGGCACGGCCGGATCGGGCGGATGCTGCTGGCCGACGGCGCGCCGGTGCTCGATGCGGTGGTGCGGCGGGTGGTCCGGTAGGGCGTCGCGTCACCGAGGGCGGTCGGCGCTGCCGGCTGCGGTGTTCCGACGCGGATCCGTTCGGTCGCGGGTGTCAGGGCGGCCTGCGTCGCCCGGAAAGCGCCTGCTCTTCGCCAACCCCGGGGTCACCGGCATGCACCGGTGACCGGGGGCCGCAGCGAATTGCTCAGGCAGGTGTCGCCGCGGCGGATTCCGGCGTGGACGAGACCGCCGGCAGCGCGGCGCTCGGCGTGCGGAGCATCCTCGAGATCATCAGTTCGAGCATGAACACGCCGCGCTCGAAGACCGGTCGCCATTCGTAGACCGGGATGTTCCCGCACGCGATGTGCAGGGAGATCACGCCGTGCACGCCAGCCCAGAACGTCTGGGTAATCAGATGCGCGTCGGTCAGCTCAGGCCGGAACACCTTCGCGTCGATGCACTGCTGGACGATGGACAGGGACAGTCCGTAGGAATCCGTCTGCGGATCGGACCGCTTGTTCACGAATACCGGATCGTGGCCAGGCAGCAGCGGCGTCATGTACATCAGGCGGTAGTGGTTGGGCTGTTCCAGGCCCATCTTCAGGAACGTCGTGCAGATGCCGCGCAGGCGGTCGAGCGGCGCCTGGTGTTCGAGGCTCGGGAGGAAGGCTTCCATCGTCATCGCGATGTCGTCCTCGACGAGCGCCCGGACCATCTCCTCCTTGTCCTTGAAGTACTTGTAGATCGTGGCCGGGCAGTACTCGATGGAATCCGCCACCTTCCGCAGCGTCACCGCGTCGTAACCCTCCGACGCGAAGAGATTCCTGGCGGCATCCAGGATCCTTCCCCGCATCTCTTCACGCTCCCGCGCACGTCGTTCCGTCGAGCCCATTGAGGTCCTGACAAATAAAAGTGTCGACACTATAAACAGTGTTTACTAGAGTGAACACCGTTTTCTCAGTGACCATTTGCCACTTGCCAGATACGAGTCTATGCCTCGGACAGGGTCAATGCAACGCACTGATGAATATGACTTTTCGGTCAGTTTCTCGGGCGGGCGACAGGTGTCGCTGGCACTGCTGGAACGGTCGGGAGTCTGGACCCGCCGCGGTTCCCGGCGCGGCATGGTCCAAGGTTGCTGCCCCTCGAGTGCAGCTTTCCGGGGTGCTCTCAGGAGAACACCATGAAAGCTCGTCACATCGCTGTTGTCGCCCTTTCCGCCTTCGCTGCCATCGCCGGTTCCGCCTCGGCGGCCGACGACGGCGTCATCCACTCGCGCACCGTGCTCGACGGCCATCCGCGCCACTGGGAAGGCAGCGGCATCCCCGCTCACCTGGTCCGGAACGACAAGCCCGTCGTGGTCTCGACCGACCGTCTGGCGCAGTTCGGCCGCGATGGCACGGTCTCGGTCAAGGGTGCAGCTCCCCTGACGACCGGCGATGCCGCCACGGCCGCTCGCGTCGGTCGGGACGCACCGGTTGCCACGGTGCGCCTGAAGGCGCCGGTCACGGCTGCCCCGGCGACCGCACCCCGTCACGGCCGCGTCTGAGCCGAACCGAATCCGAATTCACCGATACGACCCACTCTTCACGGAGCAATGACATGAACTTCATCAAGACCCTCTCCGCCGCGACCCTGCTCGTGGCTGCCGGCAGCGCGTTCGCCCAGTCGGGTTTCCAGTCCGCCGAATTCGGCCGTGACGGCGTCGCCCGCGTGGTCCCGAGCCAGCGTGCCGAATCGGACGCGAAGCACGCTCAGGCATTCGGTCGTGACGTGCCGGCCACGCGTGCCGCCATCAACGGGAAGGTCGCGCCGGAAAGCGCGCGTTCATCGGTCGCGCTCGAACGCGTCGGCCGTTCCTGAGTTTCACTTGCAGTGGTTCGAAGCCGGCGGGCTGCCGTCCGCCGGTGAGCAGCAACGTTGGACTCCTCCCCTTTGATCCCCGCCGTCGGCCGACTCCCTCCAATCCGGCCCCGGCGGGGTTTTTTTTGGGGGGAGTGCGCACGTGATTGCGCGGGGGGCGAGCGAAGTCCGGCAGTACCGGGACAGCCGACGTCAGCGCGTCGTCACCGCACCAGCTGCGGCCATTGCGCCCAGGCGACGTGGCCCTCGCGACGCAGCATCGGTTCGACCGTCGCCGCGTCGACCGGCGGGCTGAACAGGTAGCCCTGCATCTGGCGGCAACCGTGCGCCAGCAGGAACGCCGCCTGCGCCGCGGACTCCACGCCTTCGCCCACGAGATCGAGTCCGAGATCGCTGCAGAGTGCAGCGACGGTGCTCGCGATGATCGCGTTCTTGCGGTCGTCGGGCAGCGCAGCCACGAGCGTCCGGTCGATCTTGAGTCCCTGGATCGGGAACCGTGACAGCTGCGCCAGCGAACTGTGGCCTGTCCCGAAGTCATCGAGCGACACGTGGATGCCGAGGGCGCGCATCTCGGTGAGCACCTGCTCGGAGCGTTCGGGCTCCTGCATGGCCGCGCTCTCGGTGATCTCGATGCCGAGCGCACCGGGCGGAATGTTGTTCTCCTCGACGGCGGCCCGCACCTGGTCCAACAGACCGGGCTGGCGGAACTCGAGCGGTGACAGGTTCACCTTCACCGCGATGTGCGTGAGCCCCGCGTCGTGCCACTTCCGGAGCTGGCGGCACGCCGTCTCGAGCACCCAGCGTCCGATCGAGTCGATGACGCCGGTCTCCTCGGCGATGTGGATGAATTCCGCCGGACCCAGCAGCCCGCGCGTCGGATGGCGCCAGCGCAGCAGCGCCTCGACACTCAGCACGCGTCCGTCGGTGGCGTCGACGGCGGGCTGGTAGTGCAGCACGAGCTGGTCGCGCGCCACGGCGAGGCGCAGGCCGGTCGCGATG
Organism: Pseudomonadota bacterium; assembly: GCA_963205165.1. Lineage (GTDB taxonomy): Bacteria > Pseudomonadota > Gammaproteobacteria > Burkholderiales. The sequence continues at coordinate 24,468 of CAUJJX010000030.1, forward strand.
TCCAGGCGCTGCATGACCCCGGCCGTGATCTCCGGCGAGAAGAAGCGGCAGCGGTTGCGGCCTTCCTGCTTCGCGAGATACATCGCGGCGTCGGCCTGTCGCAGCAGGAGGTCGGCGGTGACGCCGTCACCCGGGAAGCGGCTGATGCCGATGCTGGCGAACACGGTCAGCTCGTGGCCGTCGACGACGATCGGTCGGCCGACCGCCTCGATGAGCTTGGCGGCGACGGTGGCGGCCGCGGCGTCGTCCTCGACGTCGTCGAGCACGATCGCGAACTCGTCGCCGCCGAGCCGTGCGACGACGTCGAATTCGCGCAGGCCGTCGCGCAGGCGCTTCGCGGCCTCGACGAGCACGCGGTCGCCGATCTGGTGGCCGAGGGAGTCGTTCACCGACTTGAAATGGTCGAGGTCGACGAACAGCAGCGCGACGCGGCGCCGCTGCCGTCCGGCGCGCCGGATCATGTCGCCGGCCCGCTGGAAGTACAGCGCGCGGTTGGGCAGACCCGTGAGGTTGTCGTGGTACGCGAGGAAGTGCATCCGCTCGGCGTCGCGTTCCTGGCGGGAGATGTCGGTGAAGACGAGGACGACGCAGTCGGGGTGGCCGTCGGGTTCGCGCATGACGCTCGCACTGACCCACGCGGGATACGTCGCGCCCGACTTGCGGCGGTCGGAGATCCGGCCTTCCCAGTGGCCGCGTTCGCGGACGCCCTCGACGAGGCCGGCCGTCTCGCCGAGCCGGTACAGGCGGCTCACCTTGCCCAGCGTCTCGTCCGGCGAGTAACCGGTGATGCGGCCGAAGGCCGGGTTGACCCACAGGATGTGCCAGTCGGTGTCGACGATCAGGACGCCCTCGGCCATGTCGTCGAGCGCGCGTCCCATGAGACGCAGGCGCTGGTCGGCGCGGCGCTGTTCGGTGATGTCGATGTTCGTGCCGATGAGGCGCAGCGCGCGGCCGTTGTCGTCGCGTTCCATCACCTTCGCGCGGGACGCGATCCAGCGGTACTCGCCGCTCGCGAGCCGGATCCGGTGCTCGACCTCGTAGTCGGCAACGTCGCCCTTCAGCGTGCGCAGATAGCGGTCGCGCAGCGTCGCGTGTTCCTCGGCGGGGACGAGCGGGATGAGGTCGTCGAACGTGACGGTGATCTCGCGGCGGGGCTCGCCGAGGAAGACCGACCAGTTCGCGTCGAGGTAGACGCTCTGCGTGGCGCAGTCGACGTCGAACAGGATCTGCCCGGTGGCCTCGATCGCGAGCGAGAGACGCTCCTTGGCCTCGCGAACCATCGCGGCCTCGCGCCGCTCGCGGGTGACGTCGCGGGCGACGACGACGACCTTGTCCGTGTCGTCGCCGGGGGCCGGAACGGGTTCCACGGCACAGTCGATCAGCCGGATGCCGTCCTCGCTCTCGAGCCGCAGCTCCGTGTGGCAGCCCGTGCCGGAATCGAAGGTCTGGCGGAGCACCGCCCGCAGGCGGTCGAGGTCGTCGGGGTGCACCTCGCCGAGGCTCGGTCGCGACATCGAGATGTTGCCGCGCACGAGGGCCCGCGTGAGCGAGCGGCTGCCGTAGAGCTGGCGGCCGTTGCGATCCCAGACGGCGATCATGTCGGTCACGTTGTCGGTGATGAGCCGGAACATCTCGGCGTTGGCGCGAAGCTCGGCCTCGGCCCGTTCGCGTTCGGCGAGCTGGCCGCGCAGCGCCTGCGTGCGGTCGGTCACGCGACGTTCGAGCGTGTCGCGCATCTGGCGAAGCTCGGAATTCGTGCTCGTCAGCGAATGCACGAGATCGGTCTGCGACGAACGCAGCCGCAGGCTCTCGTCGAGCACCTTCTGGAAACGTCGCGCGCCGCCGAGCAGCGTGACGAGATAGACGATCGAGACGAGGGCGAAGAGCGAGTGGATCCGGTCGCCGCGCAGCAGCATCACGCCGAAGCTCGGCACGAGGATGAGTATCGCGAAGTCGCGGTACACGGCGAACACGGTCGCGAGATACGGCACGGCCGCGCCGGTCACGCCGGCGAGCACGACGGCGACGAACATCTCGGTGGCGGTCGTGGGATCGTGTGGCAGGGCGAGCCACGTCGCGCCCCAGCAGGCACCGGTCATCGCGGTGCCCATGCGGAAACGCGTGAGCCATGTCTCGTAGGTCGCGCTGCCGGTGTTCCGGACGAAGTTGCCGTGGAGCACGAGGCGCGCGCCGAGGATCGTGCACATCGCGGCGACCCAGACGATCGTCTGCACCCTGCCGGTCGAGAACCAGAGGCTCGTCGCCACGATCACGGCGACCACGAACGACATCGCCAGTCCGAACAGCGCGTTCGCGTACAGCTGGCGGACCCGATGGGTCAGCGCCGTGTGGGCATGGTCGCCCGGGGACGATTGGTCCGCTGCGAACGGCGTGTCGCTGATGGCATCCTGCGCGGCGGGGGGTGACATCACATCGGCATCGTGAGCGAGCGGAAACGGGGCCGAGTATAGCTCGCGATCCCCGCGCCAAAGCCGCTCGGTGCGCCCGGTTTCCGCATTGTTCGCGACCGATCGGGACGCTAGAGTCCGGGCATGAAGTTCTGCAGCGATCCCACGCGCCGGACCATGCTTGCGACCGGGTTCGGGCTCGCGGGCGGATCCGTGCTTGCGTCGTTCCCGTCGATCGCCGGTGATCGTCCTCCGTCGCGGGATGTCCGGCTCATCGTGCCGTTCACGCCGGCCGGCGCGACCGACCTCCTGGCGCGCGGATTCGGCGATGCGCTCGCGAAGCGGACGGGCCGCATGGTCGTCGTCGAGAATCGCCCCGGTGCCGGCGGCAATCTCGGTGCGGAACTCGCCGCACGGGCCGCCGCCGACGGACACACGCTGCTGATCGCCCCGCTCACGATCTACGCGGCCGGCACCACGCTGCAGCCGACGCGCGCCTTCGATCTGGTCCGCGACTTCGCGCCCGTCGCGACGCTCGCGCGGGTGCCGCACGTGCTCGTGACCAGCCCCGGACTCGGTGTCGCGGACGTCCCGGCACTCATCCGGGTGGCGCGGGAACGGCCCGGCCGGATCGTGCTCGCGTCGCAGGGTGTCGGGACCATCTCCCATCTCGAGGGCGCGCTCTTCCAGCACATGGCGGGTGTCGAGTTCACGCACGTGCCATACAAGGGCAGCGCACCGGCGCTGCTCGACCTCGTCGGCGGACGCGTCCAGATCATGTTCGACAGCGTCGCGGCAGCGTTGCCGCAGATCCGGGCCGGACGCCTGCGCGCACTCGCGGTCACGACGGCGGCACGCACCGCGATCCTCCCGGACGTCCCCACGGTCGCGGAGGACGGGCTTCCCGGCTACGCGGCCGAATCCTGGGTCGGGATCCTGGTGCCGGCGCAGACGCCGCGCGCGGACGTCGACCGGCTCGCGGCGGACTGCCGCGCCGTCGCCGCGGGCCCGGCGCTGTCCGCGCGCCTCGCCGGGCAGGGGTTCGAGGTGGACGTCCGGACCGGTGCCGACGTCGAGGCACTCATCCGCCGCGAGATCGCGCACTGGGCCGCCGTCATCCGCCGCGCCGGCATCGTGCTGCGGTAGCCGGCACATGCGTGCATGCCCGTGCTTGCAGAGACCGTCCCGACAGGCCTTAATTGCCCCTCCGCACCGGACCGTCTGCCTGCCGGCGTCCGCAGCGTGAACACGAACCGACCACCACGGAGGCTCACCACATCATGATCGGCGATCCGGTCGCACTCACCATCCGCCGCGATTTTCCGCGGCCCTCGATGACCCTGATCGACGCGTTCCGCGACGCGCCGACCGGCTTCGTCACCGATGCGTTCAACGGCCGCGGAAGCATGCATCACGGCATCAAGCCGCTGCTGCCGACGATGTCGTTTCTCGGCACGGCTGTCACGGCGCAGTGCAGTCCGATGGACAACCTCGCCGCGATGGCGTGCCTCGACTTCGCGAAGCGCGGCGACGTCATCGTGATCGCCGCGGCGGGCGACGACTTCGCCGCGACGATCGGTGATCTCTGGGCCATCTGGGCGAAGCGCATCGGCATCGCCGCGATCGTCGTCGACGGACTCGTGCGCGACGTGCCGGGCCTGCTCGACGCCGACATTCCCGTTTTCACGCGCGGTCACTGTCCGAACGCCGGCTATCGCAACGGCCCCGGCGAGATCAATCTCGGTGTCGTCTGCGGCGGCGTCGCGATCAACCCGGGTGACATCCTCGTCGGCGATCGCGATGGCGTCGTCGCGGTGCCGCTGGAACAGGCCGAGACGGTGGCCGCCCGGCTGTCCGCCGTCCGCGTGAAGGAAGCCGAGGCGCTCGACAAGGTGCGCCGCGGCGAGAAATTGCAGTTCTGGAACGAGGCCGCTCTCGCGTCGCGGGGCGGTGTGCGCTACATCGATTGAATCACCGGCGATCCGCGACACGCGGACGACGAACGACGGAGGAGAGGACAGCATGGCAACGATACTGACCGCGGAGCAGCAGGCCGCGTACGAGCGCGACGGCTTCGTGATGGTGAAGGGCCTGTTCGACGCCGAGGAGATCCGCCTGATGCGCGAGGCGATCGAGACCGACCCGAAGATCCGCGACAACTTCTACAACCGCAACGACGCGTCGGGTCTCGCGACGCGCATGGCGCTCTGGAACCATCCGGGCGACAGCGTCTACGGACTCGCGGCGCGCAGCCATCGGGTCGTCGACACGATGGAGGCGATGCTGGGCGGCGAGGTCTATCACTACCACTCGAAGCTCACGGCCAAGGAGCCCTTCGAAGGCGGCGCCTGGGAGTGGCACCAGGACTACGGCTACTGGTATCACAACGGTTGCGTGTTCCCGTACATGGCGAGCGTGATGGTCGCGCTCGATCGCGCCGATCGCAGCAATGGCTGCCTGCAGGTCGTGCGCGGTTCGCACCTGTGCGGTCGCATCGAGCACGGCGTCCTCGAAGGCGAGCAGGTCGGCGCCGACCCGACGCGCGTCGCGCAGATCCTCGAGCGCATGGAACTCGTGTACGCCGAGATGGATCCGGGCGACGGACTCTTCTTCCACGCGAACACGCTGCACCGATCCGACCAGAACCGTTCGCCCAATCGCCGCTGGACCGTGCTGTTCTGCTACAACGCGGCGCGCAACGACCCCTATCTCGAGCATCACCATCCGCGCTACACGCCGCTCGTGAAGGTGCCCGACAGCGCCGTCCGCGAAGCCGGTGTGCGGCTGTCGACCGGCGCCGACGAAGGCTTCCGCTCGAAGTCGGCGAATCCGCCCGAGATCAAGCGGAAGATCGACGGCGATCGCGTCGCCTGACGTTCGCTGCACGCGGTCCGATGTCACGCATCGGGCCGCTGGCCGCATCGCCTGCGGATCCTCTGCCGAACGTGCCCGACGGTCATCACCGGCGCGCCGGTCGCAGGGATAGAATCGGGCTCGACCTTCATCGCACCGGCATCCGGTCCATCGCCCCGTGACACTGCTCTCGTTGATCTTTTCGTTGCTGCTGGAACAGGTGCGGCCGGCGTCGAAGCCGCGGGTGTTTCCGTTCGATGTCTTCCTGCGCTACGCCGACGCCGTCGCGCGCAATTTCAACGGCGGCCAGCAGCGCCACGGACTGCTTGCCTGGATCGTCGCGGTGGGGCCGTGGGTCCTGCTGGCCGATCTCGGTTTCTGGTTCTTCTCCGAACTCGGTGGTCTGCCGGGTTCGTGGCAGCGCGTGATGCTCGGGCTCGCCTGGAACGTCGCCGTGCTGCATTTCACGATGGGCCTGCGCGAAGTGAGCAACGGGTTCACGACGGTCCACGACGCGCTGCGTGATGGTCGGCTCGACGACGCCCGCGGCCAGGTGCAGCAGTGGTCCGATGGCCCCGTCGACGAGTACACGCCCGACGATCTCGCGAAGGCCACGATCGAACTCGGCATCGCGCGCTCGCATCGTCAGCTGTTCGGCGTGCTCGCGTGGTTCGCCGTCCTGCCGGCGTTGCTCGGATCGATCCTGCCGGGCGCGCTCGGCGTGCTGCTCGGCGGGCCGGGCGGTGCAGTGCTCTACCGCCTCGCAACGCTGCTCGACGAGCGCTGGGGACGCACCGAGGACGATGCCTTCCGCGAGTTCGGACACAGCGCCCGGACCATCGCGTGGTGGCTCGACTGGGTGCCGGTGCGGCTGACCGCGATCTCGTTCGCGATCGTCGGCGACTTCGAGGACGCCGTGATGTGCTGGCGTTCGCAGGCGCAGGCGTGGGTCGATGGCCAGATCGGCATCGCGCTCGCGAGCGGAGCCGGCGCGCTGGGCGTCCGGCTCGGCGAGACGCTGCACCGCGGCGGGACCGTCGTCATGCGGCCGGAACTCGGGCTCGGCGACGACGTCGATCACGAACATCTCAACAGCGCCGTGGGTCTCGTCTGGCGCGCGCTCGTCCTGTGGATCCTGGTGGTCGCACTGATGACCGTCGCGAGCTGGGTGAGCTGAACGCCGTGCGTTCAGCCCGTCGTCACGGGCGTTTCGCGCGTTCCAGTTCCGTCGCGATGCGCCGGTAGGCCGCGAGGCGGCGCGGGTCGATCGTGCCGGCGGCCTCGGCCGCAGCGATGGCGCAGTCCGGCTCGTTGACGTGCCGGCAGTTCGCGAAGCGGCACTTCCCGATGTGCGGCCGGAACTCGACGAAGGCGTGGTCGAGCGCCCGCACGTCGAGATGGTGCAGACCGAACTCCTGCAGGCCCGGCGAATCGATGATCGCGCTCTTCCGGTCGCGCCCGTCGAGCCAGTAGAGGCGCGCGTGCGTCGTCGTGTGCTTGCCGGAGTCGAGCACCGTCGAGACCTCCGCCGTCGCGGCGAGCGCTTCCGGCACGAGCGAATTCACGATCGTCGACTTGCCCATGCCCGACTGCCCGACCATCACCGAGAGATGTCCGGCGAGCAGTTCGCGCAGCGGCGTGACGTCATTTCGGGCGACGAGCGGCAGCACGCGATAGCCGAGTCGCGCGACGGCATCGAGCGATTTCAGGGCGGCGTCGGCTTCGGGAAGATCGCACTTGTTCAGCACGACGAGTGCACCGATGCCCGCGCTCTCGGCGGCGGCGAGCGCGCGATGCAGGAGCTCCTCGTAGTAGCTCGGGAACGTCGCGAGCACGAGCACCACCTGCGTGACATTGGCCGCGATGATCTTCTGCTTGAACGCATCCGACCGGTACAGCAGCGACGTGCGTTCCGCGACCTTCTCGATGACGCCCTGCGCCGGCCCGGTCTCCGCGAAGTCGACGCGGTCGCCGCAGGCGATCTCCCCGCGCTTGCCGCGCGTGACGCACGTGAACGTGGCGCCGTCGGCGTCCTCGACCAGGAAGCTCCGGCCGAAGGCCGCGATGACCGTGCCGTCGCGACGCGGACGTTCGCTCACGACGGCATCCGCGGGATCGTGCGGCGCAGGTTCAGGAGGGCTCCGCGGCGGCAACCGCGCGACGACGTTCGCGCACATCGGCGGCGAGCGACTCGAGGACGGCGATGCTGTCGTCCCAGCCGATGCAGCCGTCGGTAATGCTCTGACCGTACGTGAGTTCGCGGCCGGCGACGAGGTCCTGGCGACCCGCGACGATGTGGCTCTCGACCATCAGGCCGAAGATCCGGGTGTCGCCGCCGGCGACCTGCCTGCCCACGTCGGCGCAGACCGACGGCTGGTTCGCGGGATCCTTGCGGCTGTTCGCGTGGCTCGCGTCGACCATGATCCGTTGCGCGAGTCCGGCCTGCGCGAGATCGCGGCATGCGGCCTCGATGCTCGCGGTGTCGAAGTTCGGCGCCTTGCCGCCGCGCAGGATCACGTGGCAGTCCTCGTTGCCGCTCGTCGACACGATCGCGGAGTGACCGGCCTTCGTGACCGACAGGAAGTGGTGCGGCTGCTGCGCCGCCTTGATCGCGTCGACGGCGATCCGGATGTTGCCGTCGGTCCCGTTCTTGAACCCGACCGGGCACGACAGGCCCGAGGCGAGCTCGCGATGCACCTGGCTTTCGGTCGTCCGGGCACCGATCGCGCCCCACGAGACGAGGTCCGCGATGTACTGCGGCGTGATCATGTCGAGGAACTCGCAGCCGGTCGGCATGCCGAGTTCGGCGATGTCGGCGAGCAGTTCGCGCGCGATGCGCAGGCCGCGGTTGATCTGGAAGCTGCCATCGAGGTCGGGATCGTTGATGAGGCCCTTCCAGCCGACCGTCGTGCGGGGCTTCTCGAAGTAGACGCGCATCACGATCTCGAGATCGGCGCCGAGCGAGCGGCGGTACTCGAGCAGGCGGTTTGCGTAGTCGCGCGCCGCCACCGTGTCATGGATCGAGCAGGGGCCGATGACCACGACGAGGCGATCGTCCATGCCGTGCAGGATCCGGTGGATGGCCTGGCGCGAACCGCTCACGACATCGGCCGCGGCCGCAGAGCAGGGAAATTCGCGCACCAGATGGGAGGGCGGCGCGACTTCGGTGATCGCGCGGATGCGCAGGTCGTCGGTGCTGTGCTGCATGGGATGGCCACGTCTGGAGAGGGGAGTCGCCGATGAAGCCACAGAAGCGCGACGCGGTGCAAGCGTCGCGAAGGCGGCTCCCGAGCGGTACGAGGGCCGACGACGCGGCGGTTGCCGGGACGGGCAGTGAAGGCCGGCAGGCTGCCCGCGGCTGCGGCCCGTCGATGCACCGCGCAAGGTCGTCGCGCGTCGTGCGTCGTCAGTGGTCGGCGTGCGTCCCGCCGCGCAGCAGGCTCACGAGATTGCCGAAAGCGCGATCGAACAGCGGGGACGCCTCGATCGGGGTCAGCTGGCCGTTGCGGATGTAGCTCGTCACCTGGTAGAGCGAGTACTCGGCGACCTTCTGGCCCTTGCGGTTGCTGAACACGAAGGTGCCGCGATACGGGCTCACCAGCGACAGCCGCGCCTGGACGGCATCGCGCCCCTCGAGGCGGATCTCGACCCAGTCGCCTTCCTTCATGGCGTTCACGGTCTGGACCGCCGGATCGAGCGCGGCGCCCGGTGCACTGCCGCTCGGCGCAAAGCCCGGCAGGTCGCCGAAGTTGACTTCCTCGACCTCGATGTCTCCGTCGCCGAACGGATTGCGCACCTTCACGGTCGGGAAGTTCGCCGGCGGCGCTTCGAGCGTCATCTCCTCGACGAACGGGAGCGGTTCCGTGATGGGTGGTTCCGGTGCCGGGGCGGGAGGCACCGGTCGCAGGCCTGCGGGCGAGAGCGTGATGTCGGGATTGCTGGCAGGCATGCCGTCGAACGAGACTTCCTCGATGATCATGCCGCCCGGAATCGTGGTGTCCGGGTTCGGAACCGGCCGGGTCTCCGCTGCCGGTGCCGGCTCCGGTGCGAGTTCGGACGGTGGTGCGAAGGGCGCAGCGGTATCGGCGGGCGGCGGCGTCTGCAACTCCGGGGGGGCTGCACTCGCGGGCGGGGGCGCGATCTTCCGGGCGGGCTTCGGGCGCGGCGGTTCCGCGGAGGACGCGCTGCCGCCGGCGATCGTCCGGGCGTGGCAGCGCATCAGGACGGCGTTGAAGCGCTCGCGGAGTTCCGGATCGGTTCCCGCGACTTCCATGCCCTTCGAGAGCCGCTTCAGCAGGCCGGGGAGCAGTGACACGAGACGCCGACGCTCGTCGACCGTGATCTTGGGCGTCAGGCTCCAGACGAGGATGTCCATCGTCTCGAGCAGGCTCGCCCAGGAGCGGCCCTCGCGGCCCGTCTTGGCGTACGCGAGGATCAGCAGCTTCATCCACTCGGTCAGGAGGAAGCGCAGGACGAGCTTCGGCAGATTCTGGTTCTGGATACGGTTCTTCAGTTCGTTCTGGGCGAAGAGCCGCGCGACCTCGAGGCGTTCGCGGTCGCGGATCCGATTTTCCTCGACCTTGCCGGCGGTATCGGCGGTGCGATTCAGCTCGGTGATGATCGAGTCGAACTCGCCGGTGATCCGGTCGAAGACGCCGACGTCCTCCTGGAATTCCTCGACGAGGCGGGTGAGCGCCGATTCGATGCGCTGGTAGAGATCCGAGCTGCGGTCGAAGCCGTCGCCGAGACCCAGCGACAATTCGCCGAGCGTGTCGAGCATCTGCCGCGCCGGATGGTTCTTGCGCGAGAAGAAGGTCTTGTCGAGGACGGCGACCTTCAGCATCGGGATCTGGAGCCGGCCGATGAGGGCCTTCATCGCCGGCGGGATGCGGTCGTCACCGAAGATCTGGTCGAACAGCATCGACACGATGTCGAGCGTGACCGTGTCCATCTGGCCCATCTGCTGACCGAGCGACGTGGACTTGAGTGCGCGAAGCACGTTCGGGGCGCTGGTCGGGAGGGTGGCGTCGGGATTGCCGCCCGGGGCGGAGAGCCACTCGCCGACGGAGTCCGACACGTCGGGAACACCGCCGAGATCGCCCTGCTGGATACGGGTCAGGGAGTTGATGAGGCGGGCCGTCGAGCGGGGTCCGCCGCCTGAGCCCGTGGCCATGACGTCGCCCGGCGGGTACGCGCCGCCGGCCAGGTCGCCACCGACACCGGCGCCGGAGCCACCGCCCGGGTATCCACCGCCAGCGCCGGGATATCCACCGCCGCCGGGGCCGAAGCTCGCGCCCCCTGCGCTGCCGGGCGAACCGTCGTCGCCCATGCCGGGCGCGAAATCACCGCTGCCCGGGCCGGGCGCAAAGCCGCGGCCGCCTGCGCCGGAGCCACCGCCATTTCCACCTGTGGTGTCGCCGCCCGGGCCGCCCCCGCCGCCGTAACCACCTGCCGCGCCGCCAGGTCCGCCGAATCCTCCGGCCGGACCGCCAACACCTGTCCCACCACCGAATCCGCCACCATCCGAACCCGCGCCGCCGGTGCCGCCGGGGAACTGACCGCTTGCGCCACCGCCGGGCATGCCGGTGCCGCCGACACCGGGTGCCCAGCCAGCACCGCCACCGACGCCGCCCGAGGCGAGTCCGTCGAGCGGAGGCAGTGTGCCCGGCGCCGCCGGTGCGGCGCTGCCGCCGGCGGGCGTCGAGCCACCGGGGTATCCGGGCATGCCGGAAGCGCCAGGCGCGCCCGGGCCGGCAGGGAGCCGACCGGATGCGATGTTCGCGAGCAGCAACTGCTGCAGCATGGTGAACGGATCTGCGGCCGCGCCCGCCTGACCCATCGAGACGCCAATGCCCGCAGCGTCGACCGACATCGCCGGGCCGGGGGGGGCGGCGGGCATCGCGCCGGCAACGCCTGGCGCACCGCCCGCACCAGCGGCAGGAGTGAAGGTTGCGCCGCCGGGCATGCCGCCCGTGGTCAGCGTCATGCCGGGGCCGAAGGTCATCATGCCGGCCGCGCCCGGGGCGCCTCCAGACATGATCGGCAACGTGACGCTGCCGACGATCGAGGGTTCCTGCGAGTCCGGTTTCGGGCCCTCGACGGGACCGGTGCCGATCTGCGGCTTCTTGCTGCTGCCGTAGCGGATCACCGGCAGGACGCCGTGCTTCTTCAGCAGTTCGTTCGTGTCACGGATCACCGAGACGGCTGCGGGACGCACATGCTTGTCGAAATGCCGGATGAGCAGCAGCTTGATCTTGAGTTCGATCGTCGCGGCCTTGAGCGCTTCGCGGAAAGCGCCGGTGATGCCGGTCGGCGCGAGCGGGTTGTCGGCGCTGTCGAGTTCGGGCTGATCGAGGACCACGCCCATGCGCTGGTCGAGGGCGACGAGTTCCTCGTCGCACGAGTTGCGGATCTTGGCCGCGATCTCGGTGAAGCGGACGTCCTCGTCGAGATCGCTGTCCTCGACGAGCGACAGCTCGGTCCAGGATGAGGTCGTGAGGGAGAACTGCGCCTCGGCCTGGCGGGGCGCGGGGTCGATCGGTGCGAAGCGCTTCCCGACGGCTTCCCGGAATGCCGCCTGGACGGCGGTACGTTGCTCCGGCCAGGCGTCCTTGGCCTTCAGGAAGAAGTCGCGGGTGTCGCGCTCGAAGGAGCGTTCGGCCTGCTCGTAGAGCTCGTCGATGACTTCGTCGAACCCGAGGGCGAGCGCTTCGGACAGGCGTTCGACGGCCAGCGTGCGGCACTCGTCGAGCAAGGTGGTCTCGCCGGTGCCGCCTGCGTCGTTTCCGTCGCGGGCCTGGGGAAAGCTGATCACGTTGGAATTGGTCGCGCTCATCGGGTCGCGCTCATCGCGGGCAGGTGGACAGGGGGCAGGCATCGGAGCGTCGGGGCGCGGCGTGCGTTGTCTGCCGGACCGGAAGCCGAAGGGACCTCGGCCGGACGGCTGCTCTGGATTTCGCGAATGACCCGAACTGCTTCATCCCAACGCGCGCCGGGCGCGTGCCCGGCCTCCTCGTGACGATCGTGTCCGGGACCCGCCGGTCGACGCATGCTCGCGCGGCGACGGGGAGATCCCACCCTGAGATCGATTATCCACCGATCCGGCCGGAACTTGCGGTCCGGGACCGACGAACGGCAGTGCCGGCGGGATCAAAGGTCGAACAGGGCGTCGATCTTCGCGGCGCAGATGAAGTCGTTGGTCGACAGGCCGCCGATCGCGTGGGTGATGTACGAGACCTTCGCCTGGTTGTAGCCGACGGCGATGTCCGGGTGGTGGTCTTCCCGGTGGGAGACCCACGCCGTCGCGTTCACGAAGGCCATCGTGTCGTGGTAGTCGCGGAATCGGTACGTCCGGGTGATGGCGCCGTCTTCCAGCGTCCAGCCGGGGAGGCCCTTCAGGAAGGTCGCGACCTCGGTCGCATCGAGCGGATCCACGCCGCCTTCGCAGGGCGCGCATTTCTGCCGGGTGAGGCCGGCGGCGATGTCATTCATCGAAAACTCCGTCGTTTCGGGCATCGGTCAGGCGCTGGCCATCTGCTGGAGTCGCGCGATTCGTGCAGCCGCGGTCGGATGCGAATCGTAGAAGGCGGAGTGCAGCGGATCGGGCGTGAGGGTCGACGCGTTGTCCTTGTAGAGCCGGACGAGCGCCTCGGCGAGGTCGGTCGCGGACGCGTTCCGCGCAGCGTACGCATCGGCCTCGAATTCGTGTTTGCGGGAGTACATCGCCATCAGCGGGCGCAGCAGGAAGGTGAACACCGGCACGACCTGCATGAACAGCACGAGCGCCATCGCATCGGACGCCGGGGCGGCGACGTTCAGCCCTTCGTAGAACCACGCGGCGTCGCGGAGCAGTCCGAGGAGCCAGAGGAATCCGAGGCTCAGGCCGAAGGTCCAGGCGAGGCGCCGGAACACGTGGTTCATCTTGTAGTGGCCGAGTTCGTGAGCGAGGACGGCCTCGATCTGTCCCGGTTCGAGGCGCGAGAGGAGCGTGTCGAAGAAGACGATCCGCTTCGCCTTTCCGAACCCGGTGAAGTACGCGTTGCCGTGACTGGAGCGGCGCGATCCGTCCATGACGAAGAGGCCCTGCGAGCGGAATCCGCACTTGGTCAGCAGCGCCTCGATGCGGCGACGGAGGTCGCCGTCGTCCATCGGCGAGAACTTGTTGAAGAACGGTGCGATGAAGGTCGGATAGACGATCAGCATCGTGACGCTGAAACCGGTCCAGACGAGCCAGACGAGCAGCCACCAGAGCGAGCCCGCCGACGCCATCAGCCAGAGCACCGCGAGCACGAGCGGCAGGCCGAACAGGGCGCCGACCACGGCCTGCTTCAGCATGTCGGCGAGGAACATCCCGAGGGTCATCTTGTTGAAGCCGAACCGCGTCTCGACGCCGAAGACGCGGTAGAGATCGAGCGGCAGTTCGACGATCGCGGAGACCACGATGACGGCCGCCATGAACACGACGCCGCCGATGAGCCCCGGCCCGAACGCCGCTTCGGTCGCGCCGTGGATGGCCGCGAACCCGCCACCGAGGGTCAGGGCCAGCAGCAGCACGGCCTCGAGGACGACGCCCGCGGAGTTCAGCCGGGACCGTGCCGAGGAATAGTCGGCGGCCTTCTGATGGGCGGCCAGGTCGATCTGGCTGGCGAACGGATCCGGGACGCGATCGCGATGTGCCTGGATGTGGCGGACGTGCCGTGCGGCAAGCCAGAGACGCGTACCGGTCGCGATGGCGAGTGCGGCGAGAAACAGGGCGGTGAATGCGTTCATGAGGTGGCTTTCGGGTGGCGGTTCCGGGGACGGTGTGACAAAATTAACCGATTGAAATTCTGGAACTAATTATGGCACAGGACGCTTCCAGGCTGATCTGGATCGACATGGAGATGAGCGGTCTTTCTCCCGACCAGGATCGCATTCTCGAACTCGCCGTGGTGATCACGACGTCGCAGCTCGAGGTCGTCGCGGAAGGCCCGGTTCTGGTGGTTCACCAGGACGACGCCGTGCTCGACGGGATGGATGCATGGAATCGCGGGACCCACGGCAAATCGGGCCTCACAGACCGCGTGAAGGCGTCTACGGTTCCCGAGGTCGATGCCGAAAGCCGGATGATCGCGTTTCTTGCCGAGCACGTGCCTGCGGGGGCGTCGCCGATGTGCGGCAACTCGATCTGCCAGGACCGCCGCTTCCTCGCGCGCTACATGCCGAAGCTGGAGGAGTACTTCCACTACCGCAATCTGGACGTGAGCACGCTGAAGGAACTCGCGAAGCGCTGGAAGCCGGCGCTGCTGAACGGATTCAGCAAGCACGGCAAGCACGAGGCGCTGGCCGACATCTACGAGTCGATCGAGGAACTCCGGTACTACCGGGAGCACTTCATCCGGCTGTGACGTGGCGCCCGGGCCCCGCCGGGCTCAGGCGTGTCCGGCAGCCTTCAGGTGGGCCCCGAGTTCGGCGACGAGCCTGTCCACGAGCGGTTCCAGGGCGTCGGTCCCGGTGCGGGCCTTGTCGAGGTCGGCATGGCGCGCGGCCTGTTCGACCACGAATGCGGCGTCCCGGACGCGCTCCGCACCGAGGGTTGCCACGGTGCCCTTGAGCGTATGGGCGTGCCGGTGGGCCGTCGGCGCGTCGCCCGCGTCGAGCGAGGCCCGCAATTCGGCGAGCTGCTTCGGGATCTCGCCACGGGCCAGATCCGCGACGTCGTTCAGGAGGTCCTCGTCGCCACCGATCATGTTGAGCGCCTCTTCTCGCCCGAACAGCGGCGCCGACGCGTCGTCGATGGCAACGCCGTGAGCGGGGTCTGAGGTATTTCGCAAGGGATCGTTCATGGCAGTCGTGGTCGTGTGATGTCGTTGTGGCGGATGCGCCAGGGGTGAGTCTCGCCCAGCCCCCGCGTTAACGGTAGCGTGGGCAGCGGCTGAAGCCCGGGCGCGATCATGTGTTGCGGCCGACGCGATCGATGAGTCCGCGGGTGGATCCATCGAGGTTCGCCGCCGGGGTGCCGGCCCGGAGGCTGGCCAGCACCGTACCGGCGAGCTGCTTGCCGAGTTCCACGCCCCACTGGTCGAACGGATTGATGTTCCAGAGGGTCGCCTGGACGAAGACGCGATGCTCGAACAGGGCGATCAGCGCCCCGAGTGCCTCCGGCGTCAGGCTGTCCATCACGATGGTCGTGCTCGGCCGGTTCCCCGGAAAGGCGCGGTAGGGTGCCAGTCGATCGGCCTCGGCCGGGTCGATGCCGTTACGGATCATTTCCGCCCCGGCCTCCGCCTCGGTCTTGCCGAACGCGAGCGCCTGCGACTGCGCGATGCAGTTGGCGAGCAGGATGTCGTGGTGCCCCTCGAGATCGTGCGCGCCGCGGGCCGCGAGGATGAAATCGGCGGGCACCATCTGCGTGCCCTGGTGCAGCAGCTGGAAGAACGCATGCTGTCCGTTCGTCCCCGGTTCTCCCCAGACGACAGGGCCGGTGTCGTAGTCGACCGGCCGGCCCGACCGGTCGGTGCGCTTGCCGTTGCTCTCCATGTCGAGCTGCTGGAGATAGGCCGGCAGGCGGTGCAGGTATTGCTCGTACGGCAGGACCGCCTGGGTCGCGCAACCGAGGAAGTTCCGGTACCAGACGCCCAGCAGACCGAGCAGGACCGGGGCGTTCGTTTCGAGCGGAGCCGTGCGGAAATGCCGATCCATCGCGTGGGCGCCACCCAGCAGCGACTCGAAACGGTCCATGCCGACGGCGATCGCGATGGGCAGACCGATCGCCGACCAGAGCGAATAGCGCCCGCCGACCCAGTCCCAGAACTCGAACACGCGGTCCGGCGCGATGCCGAACGCGGCCGTCGCCTCGAGGTTCGTGCTGATCGCGGCGAAATGCGTCGCGACCGCCCGCTCGTCGCGCAGACCGGACACCAGCCAGCGACGCGCCGACGCGGCGTTCGTCATGGTCTCCTGGGTGGTGAAGGTCTTCGACGACACGAGGAAGAGCGTTCTGGCCGGATCGAGGCCGCGCAGGCTCTCCACGAGGTGCGTGTCGTCGACGTTCGAGACGAATCGCACCTTCAGGTCCGGGCGGACATGGGCGCGCAACGCCTCGACCACCATCTGCGGGCCCAGGTCGGACCCGCCGATTCCGATGTTGACCACGGCGTCGAAGGGCTCACCCCCGAGGCCCCGCAGCGCGCCGTCTCGGACGCCATCGCTGAACCGGCGCATCCGCGCGAGGACGCTTCGGACATCGGGCATCACGTCGCGACCGTCGAGCATGACCGGCTGTCCGGAGCGATCACGCAGCGCCGTGTGCAGGGCCGGACGTCGCTCGGTGTGATTCAGTCGGACGCCGCCGAACAGGTCGGCGATCGCGCTGTCCATGCCTTGCTGGCGGGCCAGCGCGACGAGGAGTTCGCGGGTGCGTGCCGTGACGAGATGCTTCGAGCAGTCGATGAACAGCGGACCGGCCGCGAGACTGAAATGCGCGAAGCGATCGGCGTCCGCATCGAACAAGGTCCGCAGGCTGAGGTCGCGGGCTGTCGCGGCGTGTTCGACCAGCGCTTGCCATGCAGGGCTTTCGACGAGGGCCGACATGGAGTCCTCCGAGGGGCGAGGTCGCAATTCTACTGGGACCGAAAAACAAAAAGCCCCCTTTGCAGGGGGCTTCTCGAGCGGAGCCGGACCGACTGGCTTATGCCGCTTTCTTGCGCGCGCCGTTGGCCGGCGTGGTCGAGGAAGCGACGGCCTGGATCGAGGCTTCCGTCATTTCCGCGAACTGCTTCCCGGCCTTGGTCGCTGCGTCGTAGGCCTGATTGGCCGACGAGAGTGCCGTCTTGACGGCGTTCATGGCCACGTCCGAACCCGCCGGTGCCGACTTCGCGGTCTGGTCAACGAAGGCGGTCACGCGCTTGTTGAACTCGTTCACCTGGGTGTCGAAGAACTTGGCGAACTCGCCCTGGACTTCGCTCAGGAGCGTCTGCACGCCGCGAGCGTAGGCAAGCGTCTGTTCACCGACGGGCTGCGCGATGCTCGACGCGGCCTGACCGAATTCGGGGAGATCCTTGGCTGCTGCAAGTGTCCGGGCGCTGGAGACGCTGTCGGCCAGGGCTGCCTGCGAACACTGGAACTGGAACTGAGCCAGCTTCTCCGCGTTGTCGGCAAACAGGCTGGTGTAGTCCAGCAGAGCGTGAATGTTGCTTTTGTTGAATGCCACGAGTTGTTCGGGGATTGCGTACATGATTTTCCCTCCAAGGAAAGCAATGCCGGAACACCGTTATGGTGCGCCGCAAAATCAGAGTTGGATTCTAGGTCCATATCCCGTACTGTCAACAGAAGAATCAAGATGATGAGCGGTTTTGATGTGTTGCAGCAAAACTACGGCGTCATGGGGTCCTCGCCCACGCCGGTGGGCCGTCCCCGGGTACCGCGCAGCAGTCCCGGCGCCCGCCGCCCGGGGGTGTCCCCGCGCCGACTCCAGGAGGCGACGCCCCATGCCTGCCTTCCCTGAAAGCGTTCTCGACATGCACGTTTCCGATGACGATTCCGACGTCGCGCTCGACCGCATCATCGAGGCGATCCAGCAGCCCCTCGCGGCCTTCGCGCCGGACGGTCGCCTGCGCGCGTCCAACGGCGCCTTCCGGGCCGCGTTCGCGCGGCTCTATGGCTGCTCGATCGGGACGGGCGACGTCGTGTGCCAGCGGATCGGTCCGCAGTCACCCGATGCCGAACGCGGCCGCGGGCTGCTTGCGCGGGCGCTGGCCGGCGAATCCTTCTCCGCCGCCGTCGAGTTCGGCGACCCGCAGATGCAGCGCGAGTTGTACGAGGTCTACTTCGGTCCCGTGCGCGGCAGCGACGGGACCGTGGTCGGCGCGGCCTTCTCGGCCCTCGACATCACGGAACGCACGCGCACGGAAGCGCTGCTTCGCGAGAGCGAGCAGCGGTTCCGCGATCTCGCCGCGAACCTGCCCGGCGCCGCGTACCAGTGGGTGGAGCGCGCCGACGGCAGCCGCGGCTTCGTCTGGGTCAGCCCGCGGCTCGGCGAACTCTTCGGCCTGACCGAGGCGCAGATCGCCGATCCGTCCTCGTTCATCCATCCCGACGATCTCCAGCGCTGGCGGGACTCCATCGAGAAGTCCCGGGTGACGGGCGGCGTCTGGAACTTCGAGGGTCGATTGCAGCGTCCGGACGGCACGACACGCTGGTGGCAGGGTATCTCCCGGCCGAGTCGTGTCACGGATGCCGAGGTCGTCTACAACGGCGTGATGCTCGACATCACCGACCGCAAGGTCGCCGAGAACGAACTGCGACTGGCGGCCAACGTATTCGAGAGCAGCCAGGAAGCGGTGATGATCATGGACGAGGCCCGCCGGGTCGTGTCCGTGAACCGCGCGTTCACAGCGGTGACCGGCCTGCGCCGCGACGAGGTCGTGGGGCATCTCCCGGTCGTGCTCGAGTCCGGTCGCCACGATGCCGACTTCCTCGAGAGCCTCTGGATCGCCGCGCAGGACGACGCTGGCTGGGAGGGCGAGCTGTGGCTGCGCCGCCGGGATCAGCTCGTGTTTCCCGCCTGGACACGGTTGAGCGCCGTGCGTGACGAAGCGGGTGCCGTGACGCACTACATCGGGATCTTCGACGACGTCTCGGAGCGCAAGGCGCAGGAAGCCCGCATCCACCATCTCGCGCAGCACGACTTCCTGACGGGCCTGCCGAACCGCGCGCTCCTGGAAGACCGCATGCGCAAGGCGCTGCCGCTCGCCCAGCGGACGGCATCGCGGGTCGCCGTGCTGTTCCTCGACCTCGATCGCTTCAAGATGATCAACGATTCGCTCGGTCACCAGATGGGTGACCAGCTCCTGAAGCAGGTGGCCCGACGGCTCGCCGGCTGCGTGCGCGCGGCCGACACCGTGAGCCGGCAGGGCGGCGACGAATTCGTCCTGCTGCTTCAGGACATCGCCGAGCCCGGCGACGTCGCGGCTGTTGCCCGGAAAGTGCTCGAGGTCATCGCGGAACCCTTCTCGATCGACGGGATGAATCTCTCGGTCACCCCCTCGATCGGCATCGCGGTCTACCCCGAGGACGGCACCGAATTCCCCGCGCTCCTGAAGAACGCCGACGCGGCGATGTATCACGCGAAGTCCGTCGGCCGGAACAACTACCAGTTCTTCACGGCGGACATGAACGCCCGCGTCCTCGAGCGCGTCGATATCGAGGCGCGACTCCGGCGCGCGCTCGCACGCAACGAGTTCCGGCTGCACTACCAGCCACGCATCGAACTCGCGACCGGCCGCATCGCCGGACTCGAGGCGCTGCTGCGCTGGACCGATCCCGACCTCGGTGTGATGCCGGCGGAGCGTTTCATCCCCGTCGCAGAGGAATCCGGGCTCATCATCTCGGTCGGCGAATGGGTGATCCGCGAGGTCTGCCGCCAGTGCGCGGCGTGGCGCGACGATCCGCACTTCGACGTGCCGGTGTCGGTGAACGTGTCGGCCGTGCAGTTCCGGCAGCGGGGACTCGAAGAGGTGATCGAATCGGCGCTCGCGGCCAATGCGATTCCGCCGGCGAAGCTCGAACTGGAACTGACCGAGAGCGCGATCATCGAGGACGTCGAACAGGCCCGCGGGATGCTCGACCGCCTCAAGTCGCGCGGGATCCGGCTGTCGGTCGACGACTTCGGGACGGGCTACTCGTCGCTCGCGTATCTGCGACGCCTGCCCATCGACCGGCTCAAGATCGACCGGTCGTTCGTGAACGACGTGACCGACGATCCGGAGGATGCCGTCATCACGACCGCGATCATCGGGATGGCGAAGACGCTCGGGCTGAAGACGCTCGCGGAGGGAGTCGAGACACCGGCCCAGCTCGCGTTCTTCCGGGATCGCGGCTGCGACGAGGCCCAGGGCTATCTGCTCGCACGGCCGATGGCGCCCGACACGCTGCTCGCCTGGCTGGAAGGACGCGGCGACCGGATGCTCTGAGCGTTCTCGCGCCGTGGGGTAGAAATGAAAATGCCCGGCATTGCCGGGCATTTTCACGACTGTCGCCGAGAACGGGCGCGCGGCCCGTTCCGTTACGGTCAGGCCGTGCGTTCGAAGATGGCCGCGATGCCCTGGCCGCCACCGATGCACATCGTCACGAGGGCATAGCGCCCGCCGATCCGCTGCAGTTCGTACAGCGCCTTGATGGTGATCAGGCAGCCTGTCGCACCGATCGGATGTCCCAGGGCGATCGCGCCGCCGTTCGGGTTGGTCTTCGCGGCATCGAAGCCGAGGTCCCGGGCGACGGCGCACGACTGCGCGGCGAACGCTTCGTTGGATTCGATGACGTCCATCTGCGCGACGGTGAGGCCGGCGCGCTTCATGGCGTTCTGGACGGCCGGCACCGGACCGATGCCCATGATCTTCGGGTCGACGCCCGCGTGACCGTAGGCCACGAGCCGCGCGAGCGGCTTCAGGCCCTTCTTCTCGGCAACGCTGCGTTCCATCAGGACCGTCGCCGCGGCCGCGTCGTTCAGGCCCGACGCGTTGCCGGCCGTGACGGTGCCGTCCTTCTGGAACACGGTGCGCAGCTTCGTCATGTCGTCGATCGTGGCGTTCATCCGCACATGCTCGTCGGTGTCGAACACGACCGTGCCCTTCTTCGACTTCAGCTCGATCGGCAGGATCTGGTCCTTGAAGCGGCCGGCCGTGATGGCGGCCGAAGCGCGCCTGTGGCTCTCGAGCGCATAGGCATCCTGGAGTTCGCGCGAGAGGCTCCAGCGTTCCGCGATGCGCTCCGCGGTGACGCCCATGTGCTGGCCGTCGAACGGGTCGGCCAGCGCGGCTGTCATCCAGTCGACCAGCTGGGCGTCGCCCATGCGCTGACCCCAGCGGGCAGCCGGCATCATGTAGCCGGCGCGGCTCATGTTCTCGGCGCCGCCAGCCAGCGCGATGTCGGCGTCGCCGAGCTGGATGATCTGCGCGGCGCTGATGATCGCCTGGAGACCGCTGCCGCAGAGGCGGTTCAGCGTCATGGCCGGGGCTTCCTGCGGGACACCGCCGTTCATCGCGACGACGCGCGACAGGTACATGTCCTTCGCCTCGGTCTGGATGACGTTGCCGAAGACAACGTGGCCCACTTCGCCCGCTTCGATGCCCGCGCGGGCGATGGCTTCCTTCGCGACGCGTGCGCCGAGTTCCGTCGGGGGGATGTCCTTGAGGGCACCGCCGAAGTCACCGATCGCGGTGCGGACACCGCTCACCACCACTACTTCACGTCCGTTCATGGTCTTTTCCTGTGCCGGGAGCCCGCGGACGGGCTCTTCGAATGAAAGTTCAGCGCTCGATCGCGAGTGCGACACCCATGCCGCCGCCGATGCAGAGGCTCGCGAGGCCCTTCTTCGCGTCGCGGCGGATCATCTCGTGCAGCAGCGTCACGAGGATCCGGCACCCCGACGCCCCGATCGGGTGACCGATCGCGATGGCACCGCCGTTCACGTTGACCTTCGAGGTGTCCCAGCCCATGTCGCGATTGACCGCGATGGCCTGGGCCGCGAAGGCTTCGTTGATCTCCATGAGGTCGAGGTCCTGGTGCGTCCAGCCGGCCTTCGACAGGCACAGTCGGCTGGCGGGCACCGGGCCCATCCCCATGATCTTCGGATCGACGCCGGCGGACGAGTACGCCTTGATCCGCGCGAGCGGCGTGATCCCGAGTTCCTTCGCCTTGCGGGCGGACATCAGCATCACGGCCGCGGCGCCATCGTTGAGACCGGACGCGTTGCCGGCCGTCACGGTCCCTGCCTTGTCGAACGCCGGCCGGAGCGCGGCGAGGGTCTCGACGGTCGTGCCGTGCTTCGGGTACTCGTCGGTGTCGAACATCACGGGCGGACCCTTCCGGCTGGGCAGCTCCACGCCGACGATCTCGTCCTTGAACCTGCCGGCCTTCTGCGCGGCCTCGGCCTTCTGCTGCGAGGCGGCGGCGAATTCGTCCTGGTCGGCGCGGGTCACGCCGAACTTCGCGGCGACGTTCTCGGCCGTCGTGCCCATGTGGTAGTTGTTGTAGGCGTCCCACAGGCCGTCGACGATCATCGAGTCGACCAGCTTGCCGTCGCCCATCCGGAAGCCGTCGCGGGAGCCGTGCATCACGTGCGGCGAGGCGCTCATGTTTTCCTGACCGCCAGCGATCACGATGTCGGCGTCACCGGCCTTGATGGCCTGGGCCGCGAGGTGCGTTGCCTTCAGACCGGAGCCGCAGACCTTGTTGATGGTCATCGCCGGGACCATGTCGGGCAGGCCGGCGAAGATCGCGGCCTGGCGGGCGGGGTTCTGGCCGGAACCGGCCGTCAGCACCTGCCCCAGCAGGACTTCGTTCACGAGCTCGGGGGCGACGCCCGTGCGTGCGAGCAGCGCCCGGATCACGGCTGCGCCGAGTTGCGGTGCCGGCATCTTCGCCAGCGAACCGCCGAACTTGCCCACTGCGGTGCGTACTGCACCGACGATCACCACGTCGTCCATGACTGTTCTCTCCGGATTGTCGATTTCGCCACGGCCTCGGCGTGCATTGCGTCGGGCCGGGTGTTGCGCTGCAAGAGCGCCCGGCAGTCTACGCGCGGGCCGCGAAAGCTGTCGAGACCATGGTGCGTCACAGCATCCGGCATCGGTGGCGTGAGCAGACCTTAGTCCGGATCGCCCTGGAATCGGTCCATCTCGCGCCGCGCCTTCTTCGTCGGACGTCCCTTGTGGAGCGGGTTCGCCGGACGGTTCGCGCGGAGTTCGTCGCCCAGCCGCTGGCGCGCGACCAGGCTTTCCGGGGACTCGACGTAGAGCTTCTGTGCCTCGGTCGCGGGACCCCGACGGTCGGACAGCGCGAGGACCTTCACCTGCCACTGGAAGGCGCCCACCCGGATCGTCAGCGCGTCGCCGACCTTCACGGCCTTGGCCGGCTTCACGCGTTCGCCGCCGACGTGGACCTTGCCGCCCTCGACGGCGTCGGACGCCAGCGAGCGGGTCTTGAAGAAGCGCGCCGCCCACAGCCACTTGTCGACGCGGACGCGATCGGCGGGTTCGCTCATGGCAGCGTCGTCCGCCTTGCCCTGCACGTCGATACGTTCATTCGCACTGGCATCCGTAGTGTCAACAGGTCCTAGTGCCGGGTCGGACCCGGCGGATTCTGGACGGCCGCCGCGAAGACCTGTTCGGCGTCGACGCTGTCGAGCACATAGCGCTTCCGGCAGAACTCGCACGTGACCTCGATCTTGCCGCGCTCCTCGAGGATGGAGTGCACCTCGGCCTGGCCGAGCATCCGCAGCATTCCGGTGACGCGCTCCCGCGAGCACGAGCAGCGGAAGGCGAGCGGCGTCGCCTCGAAGACCCGGACGTCCTCTTCGTGGAACAGCCGGCGCATCACTTCGCGCGCGGGCAGGCGGAGCAGTTCGTCGCGCTTGATCGTCCCGGCGAGATGGTTGATGCGTGCCCACGCATCGGCGTCGTGGTCGTCGTCCGCGGGGAGCTTCTGGATGAGCATCCCGGAGGCCTGCTGGTCGTCGCACGCCAGCCAGAGCTTCGTCTCGAGCTGCTCGGATGTCGCCATGTAGTGCTCGAGCACGTCGGCGACGCTGTCGCCGTGGACGTCGACGATGCCCTGGTACGTCTGGGCACCGTCCTTCGGGACGAGCGAGATGACGAAGCGGCCGTCGCCGACGAGGCTCGCGAGGGAGCCCTCGACGAGATCGCCGGTCCAGTTGGCGGTCGCGCGGAGCGTGCCTTCACTCGTCACTTCGACCACGAGCAGCGTGACGGGGCCGCTGCCCTGCAGCTGCATGATCAGCGAGCCGTCGAATTTCAGCGTCGCGGAGAGCAGGGCGCCCGCGGCCATGAGTTCGCCGAGGAGCATGCGCAGTGGCTCGGGGTATTCGTGGCGTTCGAGCACGGCGCGCCAGGTCGCATCCAGATGGACCAGATGACCCCGGACGGGGGTGTTCTCGAACAGGAAGCGCTGGAGGGAATCGGTCATCGACGGGGCATCAGGCGTCGTCGCGGAGCAGGCGTCGCTGCACCTTCCCGGACGTGGTCATGGGCAGCGACCCGACGAACTCGAAGAGCTTCGGGCACTGGTAGGGCGCGAGTCGCGCGCGGACGTGGGCCGCGAGCGCAGCCTCGGTTTCCGGGGTCGGGGCGTGGCCGGGGGTCAGGACGATCACGGCCTTCACGAGGCTGCCGCGCTCCTCGTCCGGAACCGCGATCACGGCGGCGTTCGCGACGGCCGGATGCCGCACGAGGCAGTTCTCGATCTCGGACGGGCCGATGCGGTAGCCGGCGCTCTTGATGACGTCGTCGGTCCGGCCGCGATACCAGTAGTAGCCGTCCTCGTCGCGCTCGGCGAGGTCGCCGGTGCGCGCCCAGTCGCCGTGGTACTTCGCGGCCGTCGCCTCGGGCTGGTTCCAGTAGCCGAGGAACATCACGGGGTCGTTGTCGCGATGGAGCGCGATCTCGCCGAGTTCGCCGGCGGGCAGTTCGCGGCCCGCGTCGTCGAGCAGTGCGATGCGGTGGCCCGGGTAGGGACGTCCGACAGCGCCGGGCTTCGGGTCGAACACCCGGCTGCAGCCGCCGATCACGTAGTTCATCTCGGTCTGGCCGAAGATCTCGTTCACGCGCACGCCGAACTGGTCGCGGATCCAGCCGAAGAGCGTCTCGCCGACGGCTTCTCCGCCGCTCATCATGCTGCGCAGGTCGATCTGCCAGCGGCCGCGGACATCGCCCAGCTCCTTCATCATCATCTTCAGCGCCGTCGGGAACAGGAAGGCGTTCCGGACGCGGTACTTCTGCATCAGGTCGCATGCGCGCTCGGGGTCGAAGCGGCCGCGGTACGCGACGAGCGGCAGTCCGAAGTGCCACGTCGGCAGGAGTGCGTCGAACAGCCCACCGGTCCAGGCCCAGTCGGCGGGTGACCAGAAGCAGTCGCCCGGTTCCGGCAGGAGATCGTGCGAGCAGCAGAAGCCGGGCAGGTTGCCGATCAGCGTGCGATGCGGAATCAGCGCGCCCTTCGGCGAGCCGGTCGTGCCGCTCGTGTAGATGATGTACGCGGGGTCGTTCGCGCCGGTGACGACGGGCTCGAAGGCATCGCTTGCGCGGGCGAGCAGGGTGTCCCATTCGAGGACGTGCGCCTCGCGCGCGCCGGCGACACCGATCACGTGCGTGAGCGACGGCACGTTCGCCCGGATGGCGAGCAGCTTCGGCAGCGAGTCCGGGTCGACGATCGCGACCTTCACGCCGGCGTCGGTCAGGCGGTATTCGAGGGCGTCCGGTCCGAAGAGGTGCGACAGCGGGACCGCGATCGCGCCCATCTGCGTGATCGCGACGTGCGCGATCGCGGTCTCGGGACGCTGCGGCATGACGATCGCGACACGGTCGCCGCACGTGATCCCGAAGGACGCGAGCGTATTGCTCAGCCCATTGGCCCGCACCTGGAGTTCGCGGAACGTGTGGCGGCTGGTGACACCCGTCTCGTCCTCGTAGTGCAGGGCGATGCGATCGGGGTCGCGGGCGTGGCGGCCGCAGACGTCCACGCCGATGTTGAACTCGGACGGGACCTGCCAGCGGAAGCGGGCGACGAGGTCGTCGTAGCTGCGGGCGTCCCGCGGGAGGTGCATCACGTCGTCGGCGCTCACGGCCATGGCGCGTACTCCATCTCGGGTTCGAGGTGATACAGGCGGAAGCGCTCGCGGTTGTCGCCGGCGCGATGACCTTCCCAGACGAGTTTCCAGGGCGCCTGCATCAGTCCGTACGTCCGGCTGCCCTCGACGAGCAGGTAGTCGCAGCGGTCGGCGCGGATGCCGTTCTCGATGCGCTGCGTCGTCAGGTCCATGTAGTAGTGCAGCAGTCCGCGCTGGGATTCGCCGAGCGCGAGACTCGTCACGCAGCGTCGTTCGGCGGGCAGCGCGGCGGCGAGCGACTGTTCCATGGTGCGGTACGACTTCGCGTTGTCGATGAATCCGAGCATCAGGCTGGTCAGCACGCCCCAGAACGCCGTCGCGCCGATCGACCAGGCGAGGAACGGCCGTTCGTTGGAGCGGCGGATGTTGAACAGCGCCACGAGCCATCCTGCCGTGAGGGCAGCGGCGAACAGCATCGTCCAGACGCTCACCGACGGTACGTAGCCGGGTTCCATCCGGGCCATGTGGTTCGCGAGGCGTGTCGGGACGCCGAACTCGACCGCGACCCAGTAGAACCAGATCACGGGCAGCAAGAACAGGAAGAACGCGATGCCGAACCAGAAGAAGGCGTTGAGGGCGCCGCGTCGCAGTTCGGGGATGACGCCGGCAGCGAGCACGGTCAGCGGTACGAGCAGCGGCAGGGCGAAGACCTCCCGCTTGTCGTGCGATGTGCTCAGGAGGAGCAGCATCGCGACGAGCAGGATCGCCGGGACGGCGAGCGCGGCGCGGTCCCGGAGTTCGCGGCGGCCGGTCCAGAGAGCCAGCAGCGCGAACGGGAACACCGGCCACGCGAACCACGGCAGCACCTTGAGGTAGTAGGCGAACGTGCCGTGCCCCGCGCCCGGCAGGTCGAATCGATAGCGCCCGAACTCGTGGATCGAGATCCATTCGTGCAGCAGTCGCGGATCGCGCATGTACATCAGGACCGGCCAGACGATCAGCCAGGGGGCGGCGGCGAGCAGAGCGGCGACCAGCGCGCGGGCGGAGCCGGGCGTGCGGTACGGACGGCAGAGCGCTGGCAGGAGCAGCGCGGTCACGGTAAGTCCGATGGCGCCGAGCAGTCCGCGCGACAGGAAGGCGAGTCCGATGCCGGTGCCGACGGCGAGTCCGCCGATCCAGGCGCGGGTCGGGACGAGTGCCAGTCCGAAGGTGCCCAGCGCGAAGGCCGTGAGCAGGGCGTTGTCCGGCGACAGCTGGTGGGCGGGCTGCAGGATCCCGACGCATCCGACCAGCAGAAGCGGTCCGAGCCATCCGCGACCGGCGCCGTGGAGGAGGCGCACGGTCGACCCGACGAGCGTGAGGGTCGCGGCGCCGAAGACGATGTTGACGAGCCGGACCGCGTCGTGGAGTTCGAGGAAGGGCGTGAAGAGCTTCCCGGCGAGCGCGGCGGCCGCGTAGTAGAACGGCGGATGGCGGAGGAAAGGCTCGCCGGCGAGACCCGGCACGACGAAATCCCCCGACAGCAGCATCTGGTGGACGACGCCCAGCACGTAGGCTTCGTCCGGTTTCCAGGGCTGGTGTCCGACGAGCCCGGGGAGCAGCCACACGATGCACAGCAGGGCGACCACGAGCGGACGGCGGTGCTCGAGGGCGTCGGCGATGGCGTCGAAACGCAGCCTGTTGGCGCCGAGGATCATCCGTCCGGTTTCTCCGATCGTTGGCGGTGCGGGGAGTTTGCAGGGTGGACGCGCGTCACGGAATCGCATCGTCCTCGAAACGAAAAAGGCAGCCCGCGGGCTGCCTTCTGCGCTGCATCAGGTCGTGTATTACTTGGCGACCGTCGGGATGCGGCTGTAACGCTGGCGGAACTTCTCGACGCGACCGGCCGTGTCGAGGATCTTCTGCTTGCCAGTGTAGAAGGGGTGCGAGGCGGACGAGATTTCGACCCGGATCACCGGATACTCGTTGCCGTCTTCCCACTTCATGGTTTCGCGGTTCTTGGTCTCGATCGTCGACCGGGTAAGGAACGAGAAGTTCGCACCGGGATCGTGAAAGATGACTTCCTTGTACTCGGGGTGGATACCCTGCTTCATGGCTCGAATCCTGGCTGGGCCGGGCGATTGCCGACCGCACGGCATTTTGGGAACACGACGGGCCCCCCGTCGCAAGGGGCGTGATTATCGTGACAAATCAGGTATGGGGCAAGTGCCGCGGCGAATCGGTCGCGGACATCTGCGCCGTCAACCTCGGCGCATCGAGTCGAAGAAGTCGCCGTTGTTCTTGGTGGAACGAAGCTTGTCGGTGAGGAACTCGGTGGCTTCGAGTTCGTCCATCGGATAGAGCAGTTTCCGCAGCACCCAGATCTTCTGGAGGATCTCCTGGCGGATCAGCAACTCCTCACGACGCGTGCCCGAACGGTTCACGTTGATCGAGGGGTAGATCCGCTTCTCGGCCATGCGTCGGTCGAGGTGGATTTCCATGTTGCCCGTGCCCTTGAACTCCTCGTAGATCACGTCGTCCATCCGGGAGCCCGTATCGATCAGTGCCGTGGCGATGATCGTGAGCGAGCCACCTTCCTCGATGTTGCGTGCCGCACCGAAGAACCGCTTCGGACGCTGCAGCGCATTCGAGTCGACGCCACCGGTCAGCACCTTGCCCGAGGCCGGGACGACGGTGTTGTAGGCGCGGGCGAGGCGGGTGATCGAGTCGAGCAGGATCACGACGTCCTTCTTGTGTTCTACGAGGCGCTTCGCCTTCTCGAGCACCATCTCGGCAACCTGCACGTGGCGCGTCGCGGGTTCGTCGAAGGTCGACGACACGACTTCGCCGCGCACCGAGCGCTGCATCTCGGTCACTTCCTCGGGACGCTCGTCGATCAGCAGCACGATGAGATAGATGTCGGGGTAGTTCACCATCAGCGAATGCGCGATGTGCTGCAGCATCACGGTCTTGCCGCTCTTCGGACTCGCGACGAGCAGTCCGCGCTGGCCCTTGCCGATGGGCGCGATGATGTCGACGATGCGGCCGGTGAGATTCTCCTCCGACTTGATCTCGCGCTCGAGGATGAACTGTTCCGTCGGGAAGAGCGGCGTCAGGTTCTCGAACAGGATCTTGTGCTTGGCGTTCTCGGGCGGCTCGTTGTTGACCCGATCGACCTTCACCAGCGCGAAGTAGCGTTCGCCGTCCTTCGGGGTCCGGATCTCGCCCTGGATCGAGTCGCCGGTGTGCAGATTGAAGCGGCGGATCTGGGACGGACTGACGTAGATGTCGTCGGGGCCGGCGAGGTACGAGGTGTCGGGTGACCGCAGGAAGCCGAAGCCGTCCGGCAGGACCTCGAGCGTGCCGTCGCCGAAGATGCTGTCGCCGCGCTTCGCCGTGTTCTTCAGCAGCGCGAAGATCAGGTCCTGCTTGCGCATGCGGTTGGCGTTCTCGATCTCGGCCGTCTGGGCCATCTCGACGAGTTCGGTCACGTGCAGGTTCTTCAGGTCGGACAGGTGCATCGGCGTACCCGTGCCGCGCGGCACCGGATTGCCCCGCTTCTGCTTCGGATGACCGCCGTGTCGACCGCCCTGCTGCTGCGGCGAGGCGCCGTCCGCTGCCGCGTCCGCGGGCGCTTCCTGGGTGACGATCGGCTGCTCGGCGGCCGGGACGTCCGGTTCGGTTGTGGACTCAGATGACACTGTCGATGAATGCCTTCAGCTGGGATTTCGGGACGGCGCCGACCTTCTGCGCCTCGAGATTGCCGTTCTTGAAGATCTGGAGCGTCGGGATGCCCTTCACGCCCAGCTTGCGCGGCGTGGCCTGGTTCTCGTCGATGTTGATCTTCGCCACCTTGAGGCGGCCGGCGTATTCACTCGCCAGTTCGTCGAGCGACGGGGCGATCTGCTTGCAGGGGCCACACCACTCGGCCCAGAAGTCCACCAGGACTGGGAGTTCGGCGCGCAACACTTCGGACTCGAAGGTGTCGTCGGTCACATGATGGATGTGTTCACTCATCGGCGTACCTCAAGGCAACTTGAACGGGGGGACTGCTGAATGACGGAGGGGAGAGCCGACTGCAGAAGGGAGTCGGGGAGCCCGGCTCCGGACGGAGCTTTCGGGCAGGCGCTTGCATCGTAGCCCAAATCCGAACGCGTTGAAAAGGCGCCTCGGCTACAATCGCGCCCCTGTACAAGAGGGGCGTTCGACACGTCCCTCGTCTCGTCGTCGATCGACCCGTCTTCCATCCGGACCCGAACAATATGGCCTACGTCGTTACCGAAAGCTGCATCAAGTGCAAGTTCACCGATTGCGTGGACGTCTGTCCCGTCGACTGTTTCCGCGAGGGGCCCAACTTCCTCGTGATCGATCCCGACGAGTGCATCGACTGCACGCTCTGCGTGGCGGAGTGTCCCGTCGAGGCCATCTACGCCGAGGACGACGTGCCGGCCGATCAGCGTTCGTTCATCGCGCTGAATGCCGAACTGTCGAAGGGCTGGAAGGCCATCATCGAGAAGCAGGACCCCCTTCCCGATGCCGACGACTGGAAGGACGTCAAGCCGAAGGCCCAGTTGCTGGAGAAGTGATGTCACCGGGGCGGCGTCCTTCCGCCCCGGTGCCGGGCCGGCCGGGTCCGGGAGTCCTCCCGTGACATCCCGTACCGGCGCGTCATCGGCGCACGGTGCGCCGGACCTTCCCGGCGTTGCCGGCCTTGTCCTGCCGCGCACCGGCCTGCTCGCGGAGGCCATGCGGCGGTTGTCGCAGCATCATCGCGAGCGCTCGTCCGATTTCTCTGACATCACCGTCGTTCTGCCGACCCTGGCGCCGGCCGCCGCGGCCGCGGGGCATCTTGTGCAGGTGCTCGACCGCGGCGTGCTCCTGCCGCCGTGCTTCACCACTTTCCGTGAACTCGCCGAGGCCATGCCCGTCGAGGCTCCGCGTGTGCCCGACATCCGTCGCGAGCTTGCTCTCTATGGTGTCCTCCGGGACCAGGGACTCGTCGCGCGCGGCGCGCTCTGGCCGTCGGCGCGCGAACTCCGCCAGCTCGCCGACGAACTGACGCTGCACCGCGTCGGACTCGCCGATTCGCTCGACGAATTCTCGCGCCGCGTCGAGGCCGCATACGGCGTGTCGGGCAACCAGCCGATGCAGTTCGAGGCGCGCGTCGCGTTCGAGGCGTGGCGCCAGCTCGCCGGCGACGGCGATGCCGCGAGCCGCTACCAGCTCGGACTCTCCGCCGCGGCCGCCGCTGCCGACGGCCCCCTCTGGATCGTCGATGCCGGCCCGCTGCGGCCGTCCGAACACGCGTTTCTCGCGGCGTGGGCAACGCTCCACCCCGTCGTGGTCATCGAGGCCGATCTCGCACTCGACACCGAACCCTTCGCGCGGCTCCTCGCAGCGGCCTGGCCGCGCGAACGCTCCGAACCACTCGCCGATCGCGCCGCAACCATCCGCGCATCCGACCCGGTGAGTCCGGCTGTCGGCCGGCTGTCGTTCCACGGCGCGCTGCACCTGGAGGACGAAGCCGCTGCCGCCGATCTCCGCGTCCGGCAGTGGCTCGCCGACGGCGTCGGACGCATCGCGATCGTCGCCCTCGACCGCCTCGCGGCCCGCCGGCTGCGTGCGCTGCTCGAACGCGGCGGCGTGCTCGTTCAGGACGAGACCGGCTGGACGCTCTCGACCGTCGCCGCCGCCACCGTCGCGGCACGCTGGCTCGACTGCTTCGCCGAAGGCTTCCCCTGGCGCGGGCTGCTCGATCTCCTGAAGTCGCCGTATCTCTTCTCCGATCGGCCGCCCGGATTCCGTCGTGAATGCGTCGCCCGGATGGAGCACTGGATCCGCGACGGCAACGTCGTCGCCGGCCTCGACGGCATCGCCGCGAAAGCCAGGCAGGCGGACGACGGCGCGCCCGTGCTCGCGGTGATCGACGCGCTGACGGGTGCCCGCGCCGCGATGGACGGCAAGCGCGCGCCCGCGGCCGTCTGGATGTCGCGCCTGCGCGCCGCGCTCGACCGCCTCGGCGTCACGCCCGGCCTCGCCGCCGACACCGCCGGCGCGCAACTGCTCGACTGTCTGTCGCGACTCGCGTCCGAGGCCCAGGGCGACGCACTGCCGCTCGTGTTTTCCGAATGGCGGCGCTGGCTCGACGGCGAACTCGAACGCGCGCTCTTCCGCGATCGCGACATCCGCAGCCCCGTCGTCATGAGCCATCCGGCCGCGCTGCGACTGCGGCGCTTCGACGCCGTCGTGCTGCTCGGTGCCGACACCGAACACCTGCCGCAGCATCCCGCGCCCGGCCTGTTCTTCAACGATGCCGTGCGCGGCGAACTCGAATTGCCGACAGCCGCGATGTCCGACGCGCGCGCGCTCGCCGATCTCACCGCGCTGATGACCGACAGCGATCGCTGCTTCGTGACGTGGCAGGCGCGCCGCGACGGCGAGACCGTCCCGCCGGCGCCATGGCTCGACACGCTCGAAGCGCTCCACGAGATCGCCTGGGGATCCGGCCTGCGCGACGATTCGCTGCGCACCGCGATTCCCGTGTCCGCCGTTCCCGCGCCCGAGCCGGCTGCGCCACCGCTGCCCGCGACGATGCCCGCGCCTGCGGCCGGCGCGCTGCTCTCGCCGCGGCTCACGGTGAGCGCGTGGGGCAGCCTCGTCGCGTGTCCGTACCGTTTTCACGCGCGGCACCTGCTGCGGCTCAACGACCTCGACGACGTCACCGAGGCGCTCGAGAAACGCGACTTCGGCGAGCTCGTCCATCGCGTGCTGCTGCGATTCCACGACCGCTTCCGCGTGACGCTCGACCATCCGCGCGAGACGCTCGAAGCCGCACTCCACCAGATCACCGACGACGTCTTCGGACGCGTCGCCGCATTCGACTATCTCGCCCACGCGTGGGCTGCGCGGTGGCGCAAGCGGATTCCGCCGTATCTCGACTTCCAGCGTGGCCGCGAAGAATCCGGCTGGCGCTGGAGCGCGGGCGAAGTGAGCCGCGAGTTCGCGATCGACCTCGACGACGGCTCGGTCGTCACGCTGTCCGGCCGGCTCGACCGCGTCGACGTCCATGCACCGACCGGCGATCGCGGCGTCCTCGACTACAAGACGCAGCCGTCCGCGCGCCTGCGGGATCGCCTCGCCGACGACGTCCAGCTCACGAGCTACGCGCTGCTCGAACCGGATGCGTCGGCCGCCGGATTCGTCGCTGTCGACGAGGACCCCGTGAAGCCCGTGCTGCTCGCCGGCGATGTCCGTGCAGCCGCCGCGGACGAACACGCGCGGTTGCGCAGCGTGCTGTCGCGTGTCCGGGCGGACGCACCGCTGCCCGCGCACGGCGACGACGCCGCGTGCACGCACTGCGAGATGCGCGGCCTCTGCCGCCGGGATCACTGGGCATGAACCCCGATCATTCCGCCGCGCTGAATCCGGAACGCAGCGTCGTCGTCGAGGCCTGCGCGGGTTCGGGCAAGACGTGGCTGCTCGTGTCGCGCATCGTCCGGCTGCTGCTCGCCGACGCCGCGCCGTCGCAGATTCTCGCGATCACGTTCACGCGCAAGGCCGCGCAGGAAATGCGTGCGCGCCTCGAACTCTGGCTGCGGCAGCTCGCGCGCGCCGACGACGCCTGGATCGCCGATTTCCTCGCGCAGCGCGCCGTGCCGGCCGACGCGATCCCCGCGCTGATCCCGAAGGCCCGCGATCTGTTCGAACGCGTGCTCGGCGCGCGGCCCGGCGTCACGATCAGCACGTTCCACGGATGGTTCCTCGACCTGCTGCAGCGCGCACCGATCGGCGAGGATTCCGCGGCGCTGTCGTTGAGCGAGCAGACCTCGCAGCTCGCCGAGGACGCCTGGCGCGCCTTCGTCGCCCGCGTCGCCTCGGACAGCGCCGGCCCGCTCGCCGCGGACTTCCACTGGCTCATCGAACGTCACGACCTGCACGGCACGCGCACGCTGTGCTTTGCATTCCTGCAGCGCCGCGCGGAGTGGTGGGCCTTCACCGACGGCCGCTCCGACCCCGTCGCGTTCGCGCTCGACGCCATCGCCGCGGAGATGCCCGTCGCGCCGGACGCCGATGTGATCGGCGCCTTCGTCCGCAGTGTCGTCGTCCGCGAGGAGATCGACGTCTGCATCGACGGCATGGAACGCAACGCGACGGCCACCGACGTGAAGCTCGCGGCGTCGTTGCGTGCGGCGCGGTCGGCGGAGTCGGACGAGGCGGCTTTCGCGTTCATCGTCGATGCGCTGATGACGAAGCAGGGCGAACCGCGGAAGCGTGAACTCTCCGGCGCGATGCAGAAGCGCCTCGGACCCGAGGCCGCCGCGACGTTCGTCGAGACGCAGCAGCGGCTCGCGCTGCGACTCGTCGACGCCCGCGACCACCTCGTCGAACAGGCCATGTACCGCACGCAGGCCGCGGCCCTGCGCTGCGGCGTCGCGCTGCTCGACGAACTGCAGCGCCTGAAGGACACGCGCGGCCTGCTCGATTTCACCGATGCCGAATGGCGCGTGCGGCAGCTCGTGATGCGCTCGGAGCACGCGGCCTATCTGCTGCACCGGCTCGACTCGCGCTATCGCCACATCCTCGTCGACGAATTCCAGGACACGAATCCGCTGCAGTGGCAGACGCTGCGTGCGTGGATGCAGGCGTCGGACGAAGCCGATCGGCGTCCGACCGTCTTTCTCGTCGGCGATCCGAAACAGTCGATCTACCGCTTCCGTCGCGCGGAGGCCCGGCTCTTCGCGCGCGCCGCCGACTACCTCCGCGATCACTACGACGCCACGCCGATCGGCCAGAACGAATCGCGCCGCTGCGCGCCCGCCGTGATCGCGTGCGTCAACGCCGTCTTCGCGGACCAGCCCGACTACCCGGGCTTCGTGCCGCACACGGCGCACGAGTCGACGCTGCCGGGGCGCGTCGAACTGCTGCCGCTCGCGCGGGCGTCGGCGCTGGTGTCGACGCCGACCGCGGCATCGACCGCCGATGCAGACGACGCCGTGTCGAACGACGCGAACGCACTCCGCGATCCGCTGACCACGCCGGTCACGGACGACGATCTCCGCGTCCGTGCGATCGAGGCGCAGGCCGTCGCGGCGCGCATCCGCGAGATCGTCGGCACGTGGCGCCTGCGCGATGGCGCCGGCACGCGACCCGCGCGCTTCGCCGACGTGATGCTGCTCGCCCGCAGCCGCACGCACCTCGAGACCTTCGAGATGGCGCTGCGCCACGCAGGCGTGCCGTACGTCACGGCGCGCGGCGGCGGGTTGCTCGACCGGCTCGAGATCGGCGATTTCCTCGCGCTGCTGCGCTTCTTCGTGACGCCCTTCGCGGACCTCGATCTCGCCCGCGCGCTGCGCTCGCCGCTCTTCTCGTGCACCGACGACGACCTGATCCGGCTCGCGACCGGGGACGGCACATGGTGGATGCGGCTCGACGCGCTCGTCGACCCCGGGCCGCGCCTCGACCGCGCGCGACGCCTGCTCGCGCGCTGGCTCCCGCTCGCCGATCGTCTGCCGGTGCACGACCTGCTCGATCGCGTGCTGTTCGAGGCCGATGCCGCCGCGAGCTATCGCGCCGCCGTGCCCGTCCCGCAGCGGGAGGCCGTCGCCGCGAACCTCCTCGCCTTCCTCGAACTCGCGCTCACGCTTGAGGCCGGCCGCTATCCGAGCCTGCCGCGCTTCCTCGACGCGCTGCAGGAACTCCGCAGCGGCAGCCTCGAGGAAGCGCCCGACGAAGGCGTCACCGATGCGGCGGGCGACGCTGTCCGGTTGCTCACGGTCCACGGATCGAAGGGGCTCGAGTCAATGATCGTCTTCGTGATCGACGCCCACCGCGGCGAGCGCGAGGAGTCCTGGGAACCGCTGATCGGCTGGCCGCCCGAGGACGAACGTCCGGGCCATTTCTCGCTGCGCACCGTGAAGGCCGCCGACGGTGTTTCGCGCCGCACGCTGATCGACGACGAGAAGGTCCGCGCCGCCCGCGAGGAACTCAACGTGCTGTACGTCGCCATGACGCGCGCGAAGCAGGTGCTGATCGTCAGCGGGTCCGAGGGGTCGAAATCGATCTCCGCGATCACGTGGTACCGGCGGATCGAGACGGCGCTCGACGCCGCGGTGGATGCCGGGGCCGCGACCGGCGACGATCTCGCGGCGATCCCGCATGCCGGTGACGCCACGCCTGCGCGCGCAACGGCGCCGGGCGAACCCCCGCAGGTGCCCGACGCCTGGCGCCGACCGAACCCCGTGGGGTCCCGCGGGAACGCCGACGCGACACCCGACACCGATCGTGGCGAACGCATCCACTGGCTGCTCGAACAGCTCGCGCCACCGGCCGCGGTCGCCGACGAGGACTGGCTGCGTGCGCGGCTCGGCATCACGGAGGACAGCTTCCGTCCGCTGATCGAGGTCGCGCGCGAGATCCTCGGGCGGCCGGCGCTGCGGCGATTCTTCGATCCGGCGGCGTACGTGCGGGCGCGCAACGAACTCGCATTCGTCGACCGGACCGGCGAGCTGCGCCGCATGGACCGCGTCGTCGAATTCGCCGACGAGGCGTGGGTGCTCGACTACAAGACCGGGACGCCGCCGGACCCCGTGCAACTCGACGAGGCCGCAATCTTCCACGGACCGCAGTTGAACGAATACGCGGCCGCACTGCGCGAGTTGCTGCCCGGTGTCCGCGTGCGGGCGCTCGTGATCTTCGCGGCGGGGCTGCATGCCGAGATTTCCGTCGCGGATGCCGCTTCCGGCGCCACGACGGGCGTCCTATGATCGACCCGGATTTCGAGTCCGTCACGATGACCAGTCCCGCACACGATTCCGCACACCCCCGCGTCCGCCATGTAGAGGCCATGCGTCCGCTCGTCTGGCTCGCGCTCGGCTGGCGCGACTTCCTCTATTCGCTCGCGCCGAGCGCGCTGCACGGTCTGCTCGTCACAATCGGCGGCTTCGCGATCCTGGCGGTGACGCTCCACTTCTGGCTGCTGCTGCCCGGCGCGTTCTCGGGGTTCGTGATCGTCGGGCCGATCCTCGCGACCGGCCTCTACGAGATGAGTCGCATCCGGGCGCTCGGCCGCGAACCGACGCTCGGCGACGCACTCGCCGCGTGGCAGCGCGGGACGCGTCCGCTCGTGTGTCTGGGCCTGCTGCTGCTCGCCGCGGCGACAGCGTGGGTCGTGGCGTCGGCGCTGCTGTTCAAGCTCTTCGTCACGCGGCCCATCACGGGCCCGCTCGACTTCCTGCGCTACGCCGTGCTCGATCAGGGCATCGTGCCCTTCATGCTCTGGATCGTGCTCGGCGGCCTGGGCTCGGCCCTCGTCTTCGCACTGACGGCCGTGTCGCCGCCGCTGCTGCTCGAACGCCGGATCGGACTGAAGGCGGCCCTGCTCGCGAGTGCCCGCGCCGTCGGCGACAACCCGGTGGCGCTCGGCGTGTGGGCCGTGATCATCATCGTGTCGACGGCCGTGTCGCTCGCGTCGGGCTTCGTCGGCTTCATCGTCGCGATCCCGGTGCTCGGCCACGGCACGTGGCACGCGTACCGCGATCTGCTCGACGTCGATCACCTGCCGTTGCGCATGGCTTAGGGCATGTTCGGATTCACGGAAGAGCAGGTCTCGGAATTCGGGATGAGCTTCGGGCTCACCGGCTTCATCCTGTTCATGCTGTTCATCATCTGGAACCTCGCGAAGGAGTCCAAGGCGGGGCGCCTCGGCACCTTCGTGCTGTTCTTCGTGCTCGCGTTCGGGATGGTCGGGTTCATCGCGAAGCAGGTGCTGACGTGGCTGCTGAAGATGTGAGGTGGTCCGGCAACACCTGCTTCGTGCTGGTCGGATCAGCGCGCAGCGCGTAATCCGACACGGACGGTTCCGCGAGTGACGACAATCGATTGCGCGACTGTGTCGCGAGTCCGATCTGCGGAACTGCTCACCCCCCGTCATTCCAGCGCAAGCTGGAATCCAGTCAGTCGTCGGCTGGTGCGATATCCGCTGCTGGACCCCAGCGTTCGCTGGGGTGACGGATCGAGCAAGGCCGAGTACCGACGATCCAGCGGGAGGCGTTGCTCCCCGACGCCATGCGAACAGCGCCCGCCTCGACCCGGATCGCGGTATCCACGCGAACTCGACGGCAGCCGTTCTCCCTGCGCCGTCAGTCCCCGCCGATGCGGTAGTACTCCCGTTCGTCGCGGTCGTCGTCGACGTCCATCACCTCGCCGGTTGCCGCATCGACCATGACCTCCGACCGGGTGCCGTCGTTGGCCTGCAGCGTGAACTCGTACCACGCGCGTCCGTCCGGGCCCACCTCGTATTCGACGTCCGTCAGCAGGCCGGGGAACCGGGCGCGTGCGACTGCGAGTGCGTCGACGAGGGTGAGCTTCGCGACATCGCGGAAGGCAGCGTCCTCGGGTTTGACGTCGCGCTCGATCCAGGTGATCTCGCCCGTGTCGGCGCTGCATTCGACGTCCCACTCGACGCCGTCGGCGATCGTCACGATCTCGAATTCGTACTGGAAGCGGCCGCCCTTCGATTCCAGCTCGACGGCCTTCAGCTTCGACGGCATGCGGTTCTGGACGGCCTGGAGGCAGTGCTCCATCGAGTAACTGGTCTTCGGGAGTTCGAAACCTTCGGCGCCGGCATCGATGGCGCAGGCGAGGAACAGGGTCGGGGCGAGCGTGCGGAATTTCACGGGGCGATCTCCTTTGGCGTGAGGGAATGTCGGCGTCCGTCTCCGACGGTCATCGGTCGAGGCGGTGCGAGCCGGTGGCCGGATGCGTCGGCCGACGACGCGCCGGCAACGGCCACTCACCCTTGCAGACACCGGATCACGCCGCGCGGTTCCGCGAAAACGAAAGGCCCTCGCGGGAGGGCCTTTCGCATGACAGACGGGGCCGGCACGGCCCCGGTTCGGAGCACTGGCCTGACGCCGGTCTCAGGGCATCTGGATCTTGCCGCGGCCGGGTCCGCCGAAGCCACCACCACCGAAGCCGCCACCGCCGCCGAGGGCGCCACCGCCACCACCGGCACCCGGAACGACGATCGACGACGCGGCCTGGCGCCGCATTTCCTGGAGCTCGTTCATCGCGCGTTCCATCGCCTCCTTGGCGGCCGCACCGTAGCCGGCGACCGCGGCGGCGAGCGACTCGTCCGGCAGGACGAACGACAGCGGCAGGGCGCCGACCGACGTCATGATCTGCGCTTCGCCGACGTACTCGGCGCGGCGCGACGGGTCGGGCGTGCCTTCAGGCGTGATCGGCTGGAGCACGCGGATCGTGCCGACGCGGCGGTCGGTGATGAGTTCCTCGCGGTACAGCTCGGAGGCGTCCATTTCCGCGTCGGCGCGGTCGTCGTTCGGTTGGGCCATGTCGGGTCCGGGGGTCGGGAATTCGGGAGGCCGGAAGGGTAGCAGCGAACGATGGCGAATTCACGCGCAGCGCCGGGTCGCAGGGCAACGGAACCCGGGGAACGGAACGCGCGCGCCTTGACGTGGTCGGTGTCCGGGAACCTCCCAGCCGGTAACATCGCGCCCATGAATACGACCTCTTCCTTCGCGTCCGGATTCGCGTCCGGGCACTCCGATGCCGCGCGCCGCCAGGTCGCGTTCTGGCTCCTTGTCTGCGCCGCACTCGTGTTCGTGATGGTCGTCGTCGGCGGCGTCACGCGCCTCACGCGGTCCGGCCTGTCGATCGTCGAATGGCAGCCCATCGCGGGCACGCTGCCGCCGCTCGGCGAGACGGCCTGGCAGGACATGTTCACGAAGTACCAGGCGACGCCCGAGTACGTGAAGGTCAACCGCGGCATGTCGCTCGACGAGTTCAAGGGCATCTTCTGGTGGGAGTACATCCACCGCCTCATCGGCCGCACGATCGGACTCGTGTTCTTCCTGCCGTTCGTGTGGTTCCTCGCGAAGCGGCAGATCCCGTGGTCGGCCGCCCCGAAGTACGTCGGCATCCTCCTGCTCGGCGGCGCGCAGGGCGCGATCGGCTGGTGGATGGTGAAGAGCGGCCTCGTCGACCTCCCGCGCGTGAGCCACGTGCGTCTCGCGATCCACCTCGGCATGGCGTTCTTCATCTTCGCGGTCCTGCTCTGGACGGCCCTCGGTCTCCTCGCGCGCGAGCGCCAGCCGCTGCTGTCCGACGAACGCCAGCGCCTCGCCCGCTACGCCACGGCCCTCGCGGTGCTCGTCTTCGTGATGGTGCTGTCCGGCGCGCTCGTCGCCGGCACCCGCGCGGGCTACGCGTACAACACGTTCCCGCTGATGGACGGCCGCTTCGTCCCCGCCGGGCTCGGTGAACTGGAACCCTGGTGGGACAACCTCTTTCACAATCTCACGACCGTGCAGTTCAACCACCGGATGATTGCGTGGGCGCTGGCCTTCATCGTGCCGGCGTTCTGGTGGGCATGCCGTCGCGCCGACCTGCCGGTGATGCCTCGGCGCGCCGTGAACCTCCTGCTGGCGATGCTCGTCGTGCAGATCACGCTGGGCATCACGACGCTGCTGTTCCACGTGCCGGTCGCGCTCGGTGCAGCCCACCAGGGCGGCGCGCTCGTGCTGTTCGGCCTGACCCTCTGGACGGCGCACGCCCTGCGCCGCAGCTGACGGTCGACCCCGCGGGCGGGCTGCGACAATCGGTCGCATTCCCGCGCCCGCCACGGACTCCTACGATCGCGCCCCTTCACGAGCGATCATTCCGGAGTCCGTCATGCCTCGCTTCACGCCCAGCCGGATCTGCACGGCCGTCTTCCTGGCCGGCGCCGCCACCGGCCACGCAGCGGAATCCGCGCAGCCCAGCCCGACACTCGTCGTCGGCGAAGTCCTCGTCCGCGGACAGGCCGGCGGACCCGTCGCGCCGAAGAACGTCTTCACGTCCGTCGACGTGCTCGGCGGCAG
>CAUJJX010000031.1 GCA_963205165.1 Pseudomonadota bacterium
GCGAAGACCGTGGCCGCGCTGTTGCGGAAACCACCGCCGAGAAAGTCGAGGCCCGTGAAGGCGACGGCGTGCTCGTGGGCGGGGTTCGCGAGCATGGCCTGCGTGGCCTGCTGCACGACGGCGTCGGTGCGCTGGAGCGTCGCGCCGTCCGGGAGGAACACGGCACCGATGTAGTAGCCGGTGTCCTCGTCGGGCACGAGGCTCGTGGGCGTCGTGCGCCAGAGCTGCGCCGTCAGCGCGACCATGCCGCCGAACAGCAGGACGCCGATGGCGCCGCGACGGAGCATCCAGCCCACCCCGCTCGCGTAGCGGTTCGTGACGCGGCCGAACCAGCGGTTGAACGCCTGGAAGAAGCGGCCCGGCTGGTGATGCTCGCGCTTCAGCATGAGCACGCAGAGCGACGGCGTGAGCGTCAGCGCGACGAAGCCCGACAGCACGACGGCGATCGCGATGGTCACGGCGAACTGGCGGTACAGCTCGCCCGTCAGGCCGCCGAGGAACGCGACCGGCACGAACACGGCGCAGAGCACTAGCACGATGGCGACGACCGGCCCCGTGACTTCGCTCATCGCCTTGATGGCGGCCTCGCGGGCGGTCACGTGCTCCTCGCGCATGATCCGCTCGACGTTCTCGAGCACGACGATCGCGTCGTCGACGACGATGCCGATCGACAGCACCATGCCGAAGAGCGTGAGCGTGTTGATCGAATAACCGAGCAGGAACAGTCCGCCGAAGGTGCCGATCAGCGAGACGGGCACGGCGGCGAACGGGATCAGCGTTGCGCGCCAGTTCTGGAGGAACAGGAACACGACGACGAACACGAGCGCCATCGCCTCGACGAGCGTCTTCACGACCTCCCGGATCGAGACCTTCACGAAGCGCGTCGTGTCGTACACGTTCGCGTACGTGAGCCCCTCGGGGAAGCGCTTCGCGAGATCGGCCATGACGGCGTTGCACTGTTCCGCCACATCGAGGGCGTTGGCGCCCGGCTGGAGGAATACGCCGACGAGCGTGGCCTGCTTGCCGTTCACGCGACCGATGAACTCGTAGTCCTTCGAGCCCAGCTCGACCCGCGCGACGTCACGCAGGCGGATGGCGGCGCCACCCGCGGCGGACCGCACGATGATGTTCTCGAACTCCTTCGGATCGGCGAGCCGGCCCTTCGTCGTGACGGTGTAGACCATCTCCTGCGGACCGCCGCTCGGCGTCTGGCCCACCTTGCCGGCCGCGAACTGGGCGTTCTGCTCGGTGATGGCGCGGGCGACGTCCTCGGGGGCGATCCGGAGTTGCGCCATGCGGTCGGGCCGGAGCCAGACGCGCATCGCGTAGTCCTTCGCGCCGAAGATCTGGACGTTCGTCGTGCCCGGCACGCGCTTCAGCGCGTCGAGGATGTTCAGCGTCGCGTAGTTGCTCGTGTAGAGATCGTCGAACCGGCCGTCGGGCGAGTACACGCCGTACACGAACAGGAACGACGACGAGCCCTTCTCGACGGTGACACCCTGCCGGCGGACTTCCTCCGGCAGCCGCGCCTCGGCCTGCTTCACGCGGTTGTTCACGTTCAGCGCCGCCTTGTCGGCGTCGGCGCCGATGCCGAACGTCACCTGGATTTCCAGCAGGCCGTTCGAGCCGGAGTTCGAGGACATGAAGATCATGTCCTCGACGCCCGTCAGCTGGTTTTCGAGCGGGGCGGCGACGGTCTGCTCGATCGTCTGCGCGGACGCGCCCGGGTAGAACGCCCGCACCGTCACGACGGGCGGGGCGATCTCGGGATACTGCGCGATGGGCAGGGCGCGCATGGCGGCGAGGCCGGCCAGCACGAGGAAGGACGACAGGACCGCCGCGAAGATCGGGCGGTCGATGAAGAATCGGGAGAAGTTCACGGCGATGCGCTCCCGCTCAGGGCTTGGCGGCGGCAGCGGGCTTCGCGGGCGCGGCTGTCTTGTCCGCTGCGGGGGCGGCCGCAGGCTTGTCCGCCGGGGGCGCGGGCTTCTCGGCCGGAGGCGGCGCCGTCGGGGCACCGGCCGCACCGTTCACGGCGGCCGGCTTCGCGGCGATCGTCACCGGCGAACCGGGGCGCGCCTTGATGATGCCGTCGACGATGACCTTGTCGCCGGTCTTCAGGCCGCCGGCGATCACCCATTCCTGGCCGGCCCATTCGCCGATCTGCACGGGGCGCGGCTCGACGATGCCCTTGTCGTTCACCGTCAGGACGATCTTCATGCCCGGGCCTTCGAGCACGGCGCGCTGCGGCACCGTGACGGCCTGCGGACGCGTCGCGCCGACGAGGTGGATGCGCGCGAACTGCCCCGGGCGCAGCGTGAGCTGCGGGTTCGGGAACACGGCACGCGCCTCGATGCTGCCCGTCGCGGGGTCGACCCGGACGTTCGTGAAGTCGACCTTGCCGGCGTGCGGGTACTCGCTGCCGTCGGCGAGCTGGACGCGCGCCTCGAAGCGTCCGTCGGCCGGCAGGATCAGCTTGCCCTCGGCGCCTTCGCGCTGGATGCGCAGGTGCTCGGCCTCGGGGATCGTGAAGATCACGCGGATCGGGTCGATCTGCGAGATGGTC
Source organism: Pseudomonadota bacterium (assembly GCA_963205165.1). Taxonomy (GTDB): domain Bacteria; phylum Pseudomonadota; class Gammaproteobacteria; order Burkholderiales. The sequence continues at coordinate 2,567 of CAUJJX010000031.1, forward strand.
GTGAGGAGCGTCTTCTGCGCCTCGACGAGCGTGCCTTCGGACTGCACGGCGCGGGTCGTGATGCCGGAGATCGGAGCCGTCACGCGGGTGTAGGCCAGGTCGAGGCGCGCCTGCGTCAGTGCGGCACGGGCGGCCTTGGCGTCGGCGGCGGCGATCTGTTCGGCCGACACGGCGTCGTCGAACGACTTGCGGGTGACCATGCCCTGCTTCACGAGCGGCTCGATCCGGGCGGATTCGCGCTTCGCCTGCGAGAGCCGCGCCTCGACGCTGGCGACGGTGGCTTCCAGCTGGTTGGCCGTTGCCTGGAACGGTGCGGGGTCGATGCTGAACAGGCTCTGGCCCGCGGCGACCTTCGCGCCCTCGGTGTAATTCCACGACATCAGGATCCCGCCGACGCGCGGCCGGACCTCGACTTCACGGATGCCCGTCGTCTGGCCGACGTACTCGAAGCTCACCGGGAGGTCACGCGGTGCGATCGTGACGGCGCTCACTTCCGGCGGGGGGCCGGCGGGCGGCTGCTGCCCGGGTGCCTGCTGCTTGCATCCGGCGGTCGTCAGGGCGACGAGCGCCGAGAGGATCGCGAGGTGCCGGATCCGGACGTGGGTGGGGTATTGCAGCGGCATGGCAAACGCTCCGACGGACTCAGGGATCGCCGGAGCCTAACCATTCAGGTGAACGTTAGTAAAGCGGTGATCGGCGAT
>CAUJJX010000032.1 GCA_963205165.1 Pseudomonadota bacterium
CGCGCTCTCGGTCGTGTACGCGAGCCATTCCGGGTCGGCCCACATGGCGGCACGGCGGGTCTCGCGGTCGGCGGCGTTCTCGTAGGCCCAGATGTGGATGTACTGGTTGACGTTGCCGGTCTCGGTCGTGAGGTAGGCGAACGGCTGGCCGAGGTGACGCGTCTGCGGACCCTTGCCCTTCTGCTCGTACAGGGCGAGGTGCTTCTTGATGGTGCCGGGGCGGCAGGTGTACGTGCGGACGTCGAGCAGCATGGGGGTTCTCCTCCGGGTCGAATGGAATCGCGGTGCGGGTGTGCACCACGGGACGCGATGGTAACTGCCGGCCGCTGCGGCGGGCGCAACGGGCGTGCAGGCACCCGGAAGGCGCTGCCGGAGAAAGTGCGTCGGTCCGTCGCCGATCGTGGTGCGTCGTCGATCGCGGCGAGTCGTCGGAGTTCGTCGGCGGATGTCGATCGTGCGCACGACCGTGCCGGCGGGCGCGGCAGTGCCGTCGACGATGGGGAGGCGAGCGGCTGTCGACGCGGTCCGACGGCCGCGCCGCGGCCCCGGTGGTCGGGGCGCGGCGTGGCGGACGTCCGGCGTCAGGCGCGCCGGCGACGGGCCGCGAAGCCCAGGAGGCCGAGGCCGGCGCCGAGCATGGCCCACGTCGAGGGTTCGGGCACGGCCGCGAGGTTGTAGACCGACGTCGTGTTGCTGACCTCGTTCGAGATCGCCAGGAAGTGGCGTCCGCCGACCGTGAACGCCTCGAGGCCTTCCGGTGCGACGTCGCCGTCGGTGACGATCATGTCGAGGTAGTTCACCGCGTTCGGGTCCGTCACGTCGAATACCGCGACCGCCGCCGTCGTCGTGCGCTCCAGCCCGATGAAGGCCAGCGTGCGACCGTCGACCGACAGGATCTCGACGCCTTCCGGTTCGACGCCCTTGTCGCGGCTCCGGTCGTCGTCGTAGATGCCGAGGCGGGCTGCTTCCCGGTCGAGGATCGAACCGCTGTCGTAGACGAGGTTGCCGTCCGTGTCGCGGATCGAGAACGACCGGGCGCCGGCGGCGAAGAGGTTGCCGGCCGAGGACTCCGTGTTGGACACGCGCAGGTTCGCCAGCAGTCCGGTCGCGCCGAGCCCGCTCGCCGCGGAGCGGTCGCCGTTGTCTTCCCTGAAGTCGCCTTCGTTGGCCATCACCACGAAGGTGCGGCCACCGGCCTGGTACGTGGCGACGGCGTCGGGCATGTACAGCCCCTTGGCGGCCACGTTCGCGAACGACACGGTCGAGTTGTTGAGGGAATCGATCTCGTTGCCGGGGGCGTTGAAGTCCTTCGCGCCGAGGCCCACGACCTTCTCGAACTGGTTGGTGCCGAGGTCGAGCACGGCGAGTCCGTTGGCTTCCTGCACCGACACGAAGGCCTTCGTGCCGGCCGCGTTCACGGCGATGTACTCGGGCTCGAAGTCCATGCCGGTGTTCAGGCGCAGGTGGCTGCCGGTCTGCGCGACGCCGGCGAACCCGGCCGTGGCGATCACCGAACGGCTGCCCATGTCGATGATCGACACGCTGCCGGCCGGGTCGCTGGCGGCACTGCCGAAGACGCGCGGCACCGACGTCCCGATGCGCGCCCCGTACGTCGACGGCGTCGCTTCGTTCGCGACGAGCAGGCGGCTGCCGTCCGGCGTGAAGGTCACCATGTCGGGCAGGGCGCCGACGGTGATGCGGTTGGTGCCCGCGGCGAGGCTGCGCGTGGTCGTGTCGAACAGCAGGACTTCGCCTGGCGCCGTCCGGTCGACCGTCGATTCCATGGCGAATGCCGCGAGGCCGTTGCGGATCGCCACGCTGTTGATGGCACCGAACGCGCGCGTGTCGATCTGCTGGACCAGCGCGCCGGTCGTGGCGTTCAGGACGTCCACGCCGACCACGCCCGCGACCCACAGCGTGCCGGTGGCTGCGTCGAAGGCGGAAATCTCGGCCGTGACGCCGCCGGTGTGGGTGTGGGTCCAGGCTTTCTGGAAGCCGTCGATCGGCGAGGCGGCGTGCGTGATGCCGGCGAAGGCGAGGCTGGCCAGCGCGGCCGCGATGGGTGCGAGTTTCATGGGTGGTCTCCGGGTTTCGGGTGCTGCGTGGCGTGCACCGCGCCGGACTCGATCGGTCCGGCTTCGGTGCCCACGTGCCCGGAGGCTAGGACGCGCGCGTGACGCCGACGTGACGGTGGCGTTGCAGCCGGAATGTCCGATCGGACCATGCGCCGCGCGGCCCGCGTTGCACGGTTCGGTACTCGCCGGACGACCCGGCTCCGGTTCGCGCCGGCAACGCGTCCGGCGTCGCCGTGCAGGGATGCGCTACCGGATCGCGATCGCCTCGCCGACTTCCGGCAGCACGACACCCGGCCAGCCGAGCGTCGTCTCGATCTTCGCGGCGAAGGTCTCCCGGATCTCGCGTTCGCCGTGGACCAGGAAGGTCTGCCGCGGCGGGTGGCGGAAGTGCTTCATCCAGTCGAGCAGTGCTGCCTGGTCGGCGTGTGCCGAGAGCCCGCCGATCGTGGCGATGCGCGCCCGCACGGCCACGTCGTCGCCGAAGATCCGGACCCGCTTCGCACCGTCGACGAGCCGCCGGCCGAGCGAACCGCCCGCCTGGAAGCCGACGATCACGACGCTGCACTCCGCGCGCGGCAGGTTGTAGCGCAGGTGGTGCTTGATGCGGCCCGCGTCGCACATGCCGCTCGCCGAGATGATCACCGCGCCGCCGCTGATCTCGTTCAGCGCGATCGATTCCTCGACCTCCTGGACGAAGCGCACGCGCGGACGGCCGCCGTTGCCGCGCATCCAGTCCATGGCCTCGGTGGCTTCCGGTTCGAGCTTGGCCAGATGCTTCAGCGTGATCTCGGTGGCCGCCGTCGCCATCGGCGAATCGACGTAGATCTCGGGTGCCGGGATCCGGCCTTCGCGATAGAGCTGCACGAGCAGGTACACGATGTCCTGCGTCCGGCCGACGGCGAACGCCGGGATCACGACGTTGCCGCGGCGCACGGTGAGCGTCTCGGTCACGACCTCGGCGAGTTCGTCGAGCGTCTCGGTCATCGGTCGGTGGAGGCGGTTGCCGTACGTCGATTCCATCACGAGCACGTCGGCCTGCTCGACGAATTCAGGATCGCGCATCAGCGGATGGCCGGGCTGCCCGAGATCGCCGGAGAACACGATGCGCCGCGCGCCGCGCCCCTCGTCGACCGTGACCTCGACGATCGACGATCCGAGGATGTGACCCGCGTCGATGAATCGCGCGCTCACGTGCGGATGCGGCGTGACCGTGTCGCCGTACTCGACGGTGCGCAGTCGCTTGAGCGCCGCCATCGCCTGCACGACCGTGTAGAGCGGTGTCGCCTCGCGGGTCGCGCGGCCGGCGGTGCGGCGGCGATGCCTGAAGTCGCGCTCGGCCTCGACCTCCTGGATGTGGCCGCTGTCCGGGAGCATCACCCGGAGCAGGTCGGCCGTCGGCGTCGTGCACCAGATCGGCCCGCGGAACCCCAGCAGCGCGAGGCGCGGCAGCAGGCCCGAGTGGTC
>CAUJJX010000033.1 GCA_963205165.1 Pseudomonadota bacterium
CCGGCCTTATCGGCGCCGGCGGTGGGGGATTGAGTGTCGTTCATGATCCGGACGGCTCACGCGAATCCCGGTGACGCGGCGTCATCCCGCAGCCCGCCGTCCGGGCCGGAAATGCGTCGTGTCGTCGTAGAACCCGGGGTCCTCGTTGGCCGCCCACCAGCCGGGCAGGCCCAGCACCGGGAGCGGCGCGAGGTCGCGGGGCGTCGCGAATGAACCGGCACGCACGACGATCGCGGCGGACGACGCGTCGAGCACGGCGATGCGCTCGCGCCAGGGGGCCGCGAACCAGTCCGCCGTGACCGGCACGAAGAGCGCCTTCGCCGTCAGTCCGACGAACGGGGCCCGCAGTTTCTCCATGAGGGCGTGGCCGACCGGAACGCAGGCGAGCCGCGACGCGAGACGCGCCCGCCCATCGACGAAGAGCTCGCGCCAGCGGAACTCCCGGACGAGCGCCTCGAGCGCGGGGTCGGCGACGGCGACGAGGAGTCCGTCCTCGTCGAACAGCGTCAGCGCGTCGCGCACCCGAGAGCGGGCGGGGCCGGGATGCCCGTCGAGGTCGTCGACGTGGCGGGCGTTGAGCGCCGCCTTGGTCCGGGGGAACAGCCGCCACGCGAGGACGTTGAAGCGGTCGTGCCAGGTGTCGGGCCGGACGGCGAGTTGCCCGGCATCGTGGACGCGCCGTTCGTAGTGCGCGGCGCCGGCGGCGGGGTCGTCGACGAGCCGGAGCGGAAGTCCGCGCGCGTTCACGACCGGCGGCCGGGCCGCGTCCAGGAAGGCCTGGAGCGCGTCGAGCCGATCCGCGGCGGCGAGCGCGCCGAGGTCCGCGAGGTCGCGGGCGGCGTCGAAGGCGGGATGGGTGAACGGGGCGGGTGTCATCGGCGGCGGAGTCCGGTCGGGCGCCGCGCACTGTATCGAAGCGGCGTCGTTCCGTCCGCTGCTGCGGGCCAGGACCTGTCGACACTACGTGCGCACCGGCATCCGTAGTGTCAACAGGCCTGAGGAATTGCGGTAAGTTCACGCCCCGCGGCGAATGTGCTGCGGCATCGACCCAACCTCCGGTTTTCCCCATGACAGAACGCATCGACTGCGCCGTGATCGGCGCCGGCGTGGTGGGCCTCGCCATTGCCCGCGAACTGGCACTCGCCGGTCGCGAGGTGCTGGTCCTCGAGGCCGAGCACGGTATCGGCGAGCACACCAGCTCCCGCAATTCCGAAGTGATCCACGCCGGCATCTACTACCCGAAGGGTTCGCTCAAGGCGCGCTTCTGCGTCGAGGGCAAGCGGCTGCTCTACGACTATTGCCGCGACCACGGTGTCCCGCATTCGAACTGCGGAAAGATCGTCGTCGCGAGCCGCGAGGAGGAGATCCCGGCGGTGCTGAAGTACATCCCGACGGCCGAGGCGAGCGGGGTCCACGACCTGCGGCAGCTCGACCTCGCCGAGGTCCGCGAGATGGAGCCGCACGTGAAGGCCGTCGCGGCCGTGCTCTCGCCGTCGACCGGCATCGTCGACAGCCACGCACTGATGCTCGCGTACCAGGGCGACATGGAGAACGCCGGCGGCGTGCTCGTCGTCCGCAGCCCGGTGCTCGGCGGCGCGGTCACCGGCGACGGCATCCGGCTCGACGTCGGCGGCGACGAACCGATGTCGATCCTGTGCAACACGGTCGTGAACTCGGCCGGGCTCACCGCACCGGCCGTCGCGCGGAGCATCACCGGCATCCCCGCGGAGACGATCCCGGGGCAGTTCTACGCGAAGGCGCACTACTACACGCTGTCGGGCAAGCCGCCGTTCCGTCGGCTGATCTATCCGGTGGGCCACGGCTCGTGGCTGGGCGTGCACGTCACGGTCGACCTCGCGGGGCAGATCCGCTTCGGTCCGGACATCGAGTGGGTCGACGGCATCGACGACACGTTCGACCACTCCCGCGAACCGCTCTTCGCGGAGGCGATCCGCCGGTACTGGCCCGACCTGCCCGATGGCGCGCTCCAGCCGGGCTACACGGGCATCCGTCCGAAGATCTCGGCGAAGGGCGAGCCGCCGGCCGACTTCCGGATCGACGGTCCGAAGGATCATGGCGTGGCGGGGCTGGTGAATCTCTACGGGATCGAATCGCCGGGGCTGACGTCGAGCCTCGCGATCGCGGGGTACGTGGGGGACTTGCTGGCGCAGGGGTGAGGTGCGGTCGGGTCAGCCGGAGCGCGACGGCTTGCCCTCTCCCCCGGCCCCTCTCCCGCAGGCGGGCGAGGGGAGCGCTGCACTTCTGGGCAGGTCGCTTCGTGTAGATGCCGTGATCCGAGTCAAGGCGGGCAGCGTCGCATCGCGGAGCGACGCTGCCCGCCGGATCCTCGGGACTGTGCATTGCTCATTCCGTCACCCCAGCGAACGCTGGGGTCCAGCAGCGGACGTCGCACCGGCCAGCGCCGGACTGGATTCCAGCTTGCGCTGGAATGACGGGTCTAAGCATTCCCGTAGATCAGCGCACAGCGCGTAATCCGACGCCATCGCCCGCACAACCGTCCGCGTCGGATTACGCGGCACGCCGCTGATCCGACCTACGGAACAATCCGACGCGCCAATCACAACGCCGGTGTTTCCCGATTCACGGCATCGGCCGCGCCGACCGAACCTACTGTTTCCAGTGCGGCGGATACGTCGTCGCGAACACCGGCAGCGCCTCGAACCGCGCCTGCCAAGCCGTCAGCTTCGGACCCAGTGCGCGGTCGATGCCGAGCGACGGCACCCGCAGCTGCATCCGCAGCGCGAGCGCGACGATCGGGTAGATCGAGTAGTCGACCGCCCCCACATCGCCCGCGAACCAGTCGCCCCGCAGCATGTCCTCGAAGGCGGCGAGTTCGTCCGTGAAGGCGTCCCGGCCGTGCTCGATCCGGGCGGCGTCACGCTTCTCGGCGGGCGTGAACAGGATCTCGTCGACGAGGACTTCGAGGGCGCGGGCGAGGTACTCGTCGGTCTCGCGGATCATCCGGCGGGCCGTGGCGCGCGCCCGCACGTCGCGCGGCAGGAGCGGCCGGGCGGGGTACGCCTCTTCCAGATAGTCGAGGATCGCCGCGGACTCGTAGATCGCGAAGTCGTCGTCCTGCAGCACCGGGACCTTGTGCCGCGGATTCAGCGCGAGGAACGCCGGTTTCTTCAGGTCGCCGGCCGAGAACGACAGCGTGGCGAGCCGGTAGGGCAGCTGCTTGTGCTCCAGCGCCAGCCACGCCCGCCAGGCGTAGGGCGAACCGGATGCGTAGTGCAACGTGATCGACATGACGACGGACTCCTGACGGGGACGCCGGATTCTCGGCTCGGCCGTGCCCGCGGGGCAAGCGGACCGGTATCGGTCGACGCGCGCACGCCGGCGAGGTGCACGGTCCGCGATGGTGTCAGGCGCTGCGTCGATTGGGGTGGAAGCACGCGCGGTTGCGACCCTGGTCCGTGGTGCCGGCCCGGCGACGGGAGGCCGCGACCGCCAGCACGCCGAGTCCGGCCATCAGCATCGCCCACGTGCCCGGCTCCGGGACCATCGTGAGCGTCCCGAGGTCTGCGAAGCCGCTGAACGGCGCCACCTGCTGCTCGGACGCGAACATCGGCTGGAGCGTGCGCACCTCGTCGGTGCGGATCACGTCGTAGACCCACACCGGATTCTCGATCCACTGGTAGCGCACCTGGCCGAACTCGTCGATGTACGTGCCCCAGTAGCCGCCGTCGATCGTGAACCAGTCGTAGACCGGCACGAACTCGACGTGCTCCTCGTCCCAGGTCCGCACGACGTCCATCACGATGTCGGTGGATCCGGTGAGCATCGGATGAAAGACCGACCCGGCGCCGGGCGCGTACGTGTGGTCGATCGTCGCGGACGGCTGGAACAACGTCGCGACGTCGCCATCGCCGAAGTCGAGCATCAGCAGCGGGTTCGAGAAGTACGCCGTCGTGACCTGGCACGTCGCGTTGAGGCCGGCTCCCGGTGCGCATCCGAAGTCGGCCGGTGACGGATCGCCGAGCGTGACGTCGAACGTGATGGCCTGACCCCACGTGCCCGGGTTGGGCGACATGCTGCCGGCGACACCGGGTGCTGCACCTGCGGGAGCCGCACTGCTGCCGACGACGGCGGCAAGCACGAACGAACGGACGATGCGGGACGTGGTGACGGGCAGCTTCATGGCGGGGCTCCAGGCGTGAGGGTGATGTCGACCGACACCGGAAGATCCCGATGTCATCGACATTCACGCTACGTCCGGCCGCCAGACCACCGCTTGTGTCCGGTCAAGTTCCGGCGGCCCGCCCCTGCCCGGGACGCGCCGCCGGGGACGTCACATGCGCGCTTCGCGGATCGCTTCCCAGACGCGTTCGGACGTGGCCGGCATCTCGATGTTCGTCACGCCGAGCGGACGCAGCGCATCGAGCAGCGCGTTGATCACCGTCGGCGTGCCGCCCACCGTGCCCAGCTCGCCGACGCCCTTCGCACCGAGCGGGTTGATGAGGCAGGGCGTCGATTCGTCGCAGTGCTGCACGAAGTCCGGGAGGTCGTCGGCCCGCGGGATCGCGTAGTCGAGCAGCGAACCCGTCACGAGCTGGCCGCTGTGGCTGTCGTAGACGGTGTTCTCGAGCAGCGCCTGCCCGACGGCTTGCGCGATGCCGCCGTGCACCTGGCCCGCGACGATCAGCGGATTGATGACGCGGCCCACGTCGTCGAGCGTCGTGTACTTCACGATCTCGACGACGCCGGTCTCCGGGTCGACCTCGAGTTCGCAGACGTGGCAGCTGTTCGGCCACGACGGACCGTCCACCTTCTGCAGCGTCGTGATGGCGATGCGCTTCTCGGGCTGGCGGCCGGCGAGCTCGAAGAGGTCGATGCCGACGTCGGTCCCGGTGATGCCGAAGCGCCCTTCGTTGTATTCGATGTCGCCCGCGGCGGCCTCGAGGGCGTCGCCGGCCAGCTCGCGGCCCTTCTCGATCGTCTGCTGCGAGGCCGTCATCATCGCGGACCCGCCGATGTACAGCGAGCGGCTGCCCATGCTGCCGATGCCCTGCGCGACGTCGCTGTCGCCCTGCACGACGTCGATCACGTCGGGGTCGACGCCGAGCGTCTCGGCGATGATCTGCACGTAGCTCGTCTCGATGCCCTGACCCATCGCCTGCATCGCCGTGTAGACGCGCACGCGGCCCTCGGCCGTGACTTCCATCCGGACGGTCTCCTCGTGGACGACGCCCGTCCATTCGAGGAATGTCGAAATGGCGCGGCCGCGCAGCCGGCCCATCGCGCGGGACGCATCGCGACGCTGCGCGTAGCCTTTCCAGTCGGCGAGGCCGAGCATCCGGTCGAGCATGTGCGGGAAGTTGCCGCTGTCGAACTTCTCGCCCATCGGCGTCGTGTACGGCATCGCGCCGGGCTGGATCAGGTTGCGACGACGCAGCTCGGCGGGGTCCAGCTTCAGCTCGGCGGCCGCCTGGTCCATCAGGCGTTCGATGAGGTAGATGGCCTCGGGACGGCCGGCGCCGCGGTACGCGCCGACGATGTTCGTGTTGGTCATCACGGCGACGCCGCGGAGGTCGAGTGTCGGCACGTGGTAGACGCCCGTGATGACCTTGGGACCGACGGCGACGACGATGACGGCGCCCGGCCCGCAGGCGTACGCGCCGATGTTGCCGACGCAGCGCACGCGGAGCCCGAGGATCTTCCCGTCGGCGTCGAGCGCGATCTCGGCTTCGTCGGTCTGGTCGCGGCCGTGGTTGCCGGCGAGGAACTCCTCGCTGCGCGTCGCGCGCCAGTGCACCGGCCGGCCCAGCTTCTTCGCGGCCCAGACGCACACGGCGTCTTCCGCGTAGAGCTGCGTCTTCATGCCGAAGCCGCCGCCGACATCGCCGACGAGCACGCGGACGTCCGCGGCGGGCACCTTCAGGATGCCTTCGGCGAGCGTCTTCTGGAGGCCGGCCGGGTTCTGGCAGCTCGTGTGCAGCGTGTAGCGGCCGGTGGCCGGGTCGAACTGGCCGACGGACCCGCGGGTCTCCATCGAGACGGGCACGAGGCGCTGGTTGTGGAATCGGATGCGCGACACGTGCGTCGCCTTCGCGAAGGCGGCGTCGCATTCGTCGGGCTTGCCGAACTGCGTCTGCGCGGCGACGTTGCCCGGCGCGTCGGGCCAGAGCTGGAGCGCACCCTCGGCCGTCGCGGCGTCGATCGTCGTGAACGAGGGCAGCTCTTCGTACTCGACGATGACCTGCTCGGCGGCGTCCTCGGCCTGCACGCGCGTCTCGGCGAGCACGACGGCGACGGCCTGCCCGACGAAGCGGGCCTCGTCCGTCGCGAGGATGAAGTAGGGCGGTGCCGCCATCGGCTTGCCGGCGGCGTTGCGCAGACCCGTGTTGATCGGCATGGCGCCGAGGTCGTCGGCAAGCACGTCGGCACCGGAGTACACGGCGAGCACGCCGGGCATCAGCTGCGCGTTCGTGCCGTCGACGGACGTGATGCGCGCCCGCGGATGCGGCGAGCGCACGAACGCCGCGAACACCTGGCCCGGCAGGACGAGGTCATCGACGTACTTGCCGGTTCCCGTCAGCAGGCGCTGGTCCTCGCGCCGGGTGATGGCCTGTCCGATACCGTACTTCGCCATGGTCGATCTCCTGATGGATGGGCGTGCCGCGCCACGGGCGCGAGAGTGGCCGGATTCTACGGCAGCCACCCGGTTTTCCGGGGTGCATCGCGCGCGGGAAGTGGTGTACGGTACGGGCCTTTCCAGGCACCGGAATCAGGAGTCGTCATGGCCGTCCCCCTGTCGCTGAACATCAATGGCGAGGTCCGCGCGGTCGACGTGGAACCGCGCACGCTGCTCGTCGATTTCCTGCGCGATGCGCTCGGCCTCACGGGCACCCATATCGGCTGCGACACCGCCCAGTGCGGCGCGTGCACCGTGCTGCTCGACGGTCACGCCGTGAAGAGCTGCAACGTGCTCGCCGTCCAGGCGGCGGGTGCCGAGGTCACGACGATCGAGGGCGTCACGCCCGCCGACGGATCGCTGCATCCGATGCAGGCGGCGTTCCGCGATCACCACGGACTGCAGTGCGGCTTCTGCACGCCCGGCATGGTGATGAGCGCGATCGATCTCGTGCGCAACAACCCGACCCCGAACCGCGAGGAGATCCGCGAGGCCCTCGACGGCAACCTGTGCCGCTGCACCGGCTACCACAACATCGTGACCGCCATCGAAGCCGGTGCGCGGACGATGCAGCGCTGAGGGCCACGACCATGTACGAATTCGCCTTCCATCGCGCGGCCGATCTCGATGCGGCCGCGTCGCTCCTCGCCAACGCCGACGACGGCCGCGTGATCGCCGGCGGCCAGACGCTCGTCGCCGCCATGAAGCTGCGGCTCTCGGCGCCGTCCGACCTCGTCGACATCAGCGGCATCGCGTCGCTCGCGGGCATCCGCGTCGAACGCGGCGCCGTCGTGATCGGCGCGATGACGACCCACGCAGCGGTCGCGGCGTCCGCCGACGTGATCCGCGCGATCCCGGCGCTCGCCGATCTCGCCGGCACCATCGGCGACCGCATGGTCCGCAACCGCGGCACGATCGGCGGCTCGGTCGCCAACAATGATCCCGCGGCCGACTACCCCGCAGCTGTCCTCGCGCTCGGCGCGACGGTCATCACGACGCAGCGCTCGATCACGGCCGACGACTTCTTCACCGGCATGTACGAGACCGCGCTCGAACCCGGCGAGATCATCACGGCCGTGTCGTTCCCGATCCCGCGGCGCGCCGGCTACGCGAAGTTCCCGAACCCCGCGTCGCGTTACGCCCTGGCCGGCGTGTTCGTCGCCGACTTCGAGACGGGCGTCCGGATCGGCATCACGGGTGGTGGCGGCGGCGTGTTCCGCGACGCGGCCTTCGAGGAAGCCCTCACGCGCAACTTCTCGCCCGCCGCGATCGAAGGCCTGTCGGTCTACGTCGAGTCGCTGTCCGGCGATCTCCACGCGAGCGCCGAGTACCGCGCGCACCTCGTCGGCGTGATGGCGAAGCGCGCCGTCACGGCCGCGCTCGCCGATCGATGAGCGATGGCGCGGCCCTGCCCGCGTCCATCGACGCCACGGCCGCGCTGCTCGCGTCCGCCGACTACGTCGCGGAACGCAGCCTCGCGACGGCCGTCTTCCTTGCGCTGAAGCTCGGCCGGCCGCTGTTCCTCGAGGGTGAGGCCGGCGTCGGCAAGACCGAACTCGCGAAGGTCCTCGCGCGCACGCTCGGCCGCGATCTCGTGCGGCTGCAGTGCTACGAAGGTCTCGACGTCGCGTCGGCCGTGTACGAGTGGAACTACGCGCGGCAGATGGTCGAGATCCGCCTCGCCGAGGCCGCCGGCGCCGTCGACCGTGATGCACTCGCCGGCGACCTCTTCTCCGAACGCTTCCTGATCCGCCGGCCCGTCCTGCGGGCGCTCGAAGGCGAGGCCGACCGCATGCCGGTCCTGCTGATCGACGAACTCGATCGCGCCGACGAACCTTTCGAGGCCTACCTGCTGGAAGTGCTGTCCGACTTCCAGGTGACGATCCCCGAGACCGGCACGGCGCGCGCCGCGGCACCGCCGATCGTCGTGCTCACGTCGAACCGCACGCGCGAGATCCACGACGCCGTGAAGCGCCGCTGCCTCTACCACTGGGTCGACTATCCCGACGCGGTGCGTGAACTCGCGATCCTCCGTCGCAAGCTGCCGGACATCGATGCCGCACTTTCGCAGCGCGTCGTCGAGTTCGTGCAGAAGCTGCGCGGCCTCGATCTCTTCAAGCCGCCGGGCGTCGCGGAAACACTCGACTGGGCACGCGCGCTCGTCGCGCTCGACCAGTCGGTGCTCGACGTCGCGATGGTCGGCGACACGCTCGGCGCGCTGCTCAAGTACCAGGACGACGTGACGCGGGTGAAGGCGCAGCTGGCGGGGTTGGTGGGCGGCGCGGGGTAGGTGCCGCGCGCGTTGGATCAGCGCAAAGCGCGTGATCCGACACTGTCGCTCGCACCGCTGTCCGCGTCGGATTGCGCGGCGGCGCCGCTGATCCGACGCGCTGACCCGCCCCACCGGCCTGCTCACCCCCGTCATTCCAGCGCAAGCTGGAATCCAGTCTGGCGGTGGCAGTCGCGATGCCCGCTGCTGGACCCCAGCGTTCGCTGGGGTGACGGAATGAGGAATGCCGGATACCGAAGATCCAGCGGGCTGCGTCACTCCGCGATGCGTCAGAACAACCTCTGCCGTGACTCGGATCACGGTATCTACGCAACAGCCGACCCGCGAGCGGGTCCGATGTGCGTGGGATCAGGCATCCCTCGCCCGCTCGCGGGAGAGGGAACGAGGGAGAGGGGACGACGTTCGCGCAACTTTCGGCAACCGTCGATGCAGTGACTCGCCCTCTCCCCCGACCCCTCTCCCGCAAGCGGGCGAGGGGAGCAAGGCACGTCGCGCCGCTGCGGCCTGATCGCAATGTCCGCCTGACTACGTCGCCGCCCCCGCGGCCACCATCCTCCGCAGCTCCGGCACGCACGACCCGCACGACGTCCCGCACTTCAGCGTTTCCTGCAGCGTCGCGAGGTCGGCACCACCCACCACCGCCGCGCGGATGTCGCGCTCGGCCACGTTCAGGCAGTTGCACACGACGCGTCCGCGCGACGGTGCCGCGACCGGCGGTTCGGCGAGCGGCGCGAACAGCCAGCGGCGCAGGTCGGTCGTCGGCATCCGGTCGACCATCACGTCGCGCAGCCAGCCCGACGCGATCGTCTCGCCGGTCAGCCGCAGGCCAGTCAGCACACCGTCCTCGATGAGCGCGCGCTTCGTCACGCCGCGGCGTGCGTCGCTGTACGACAGGCATTCCTCGTGGGCGATGCCGAGGAGCGCGTCGAGTTCTGCGAGCCACGCCTCCGGGATCGGCTGGTGGTGCGCGATCCGCAGCACGACGGCCGGATGGTCGCGGCCGGCGAGCGTGAGCGCCGCGTAGGCGAAGCGCTCGATCCACGGTGCCAGTGCCCGCGTGCGCAGCAGGCCGTTCGATGTCGCGAGGTCCGCATCGAGGTCTGTGCGCATGAGCAGCGCCTGATGGGGCAGGTGCGTACGCTCGATCTGCACGGCGGCGTGCTTCAGCTCCGGCTGCTTCGAGTACGGATCGAACGCGCGCAG
>CAUJJX010000034.1 GCA_963205165.1 Pseudomonadota bacterium
GCGGCGGCCGCGGGCAACGCGGTCGCGGACAGCAGGCCGACGGCCGCTGCGAGTTGGCGATACATGGTCTGGTCTCCGTTGTTTTTATCGCGTGCGCGTGAACTGCCTGGACACGACTGCCAGCGCGCGCCGCGACGATGGCAGCGGGAAGATACCAGTGAAGATCGGACGGGTCTGTGACGGACGCACACAACGCGCGTGCGCCGGATGATTCATCACCGGCGCCGCGCGGGGCGCCTCGACGAGTGACCCGGGGCGTCGCCTCCGGGCGTCCGTGCAGCATCCCCGTTCGTGGTGTCGGCGCCGAGCCCCGCTCGCCTTGCCGCCGATCCCCGCTGCGCGGGGCCCCTCGTCGGGTGGCTCGGGGGCTTACCCCAGCGCGTGCAGCGCGCGCAATGCAGCGCAGGCCGCGCCGAATCCGTTGTCGATGTTCGTGACGACGAGCCCTGCGGAGCAGCTCGCGAGCATCGCGTGCAGCGCCGTGTGGCCACCCGTCGCGACGCCGTAGCCGACGGATGTCGGCACACCGATGACCATCCCGGAGACGAGTCCGCTCAGCACGGTCGGCAGCGCGGCGTCCATCCCGGCGACGGCCACGATGACGGGCATCTGCTGCAGCTCGTCGACGCGCTCCATGAGCCGCCAGAGCCCCGCCACGCCGACGTCGGTGACTTCGAGCGCGGGCTCGCCGTACCACCCGAGCGTGCGGACGACCTCGCGCGCGACGAACACGTCGGACGTCCCGGCGGCGACGACGGCGACGCGGGTGCGCGAACGCAGCGGGTCGGGCATGCCGAACCAGCCGGTGCGCGAGAGCGGGTCGTAGTCGATGCGGACACGGTGCGCCTCCGGCAGGGCGTCGAACTGCTCCTGGGAGAGCCGCGTGAAGAGGAAGCGCGCGTCGCGCTGCGCCGCCTGGTCGAGGATCGTGGTCAGGTGTGCGACGGACTTCGAGCCCGCCAGGATCGCCTCGTCGAGCCCCATGCGCCGGCGCCGATCGAAATCGAGCCGGACCTCGTCGGAAGTCGTCACGCGGTGGATACCGATTCGAGTTTGCGGACGAGGAAGGCGCTGCCGGTGCGGTAGGGCGCGAACGCGACGTCGAGGGTGAAGCCACGCTCGGCGAAGAGCTGCGCGACTTCGGCGGCGAGCGCGCTGCGGGCCGGCTCGACGAGACCCGCGAGGGTCCCGCCGTCGAGCTCGATCACGGCGCCCTTCGCGCGGACGCGGCAGCGGACGGTGCGCGGCGCGAGGCGTTCGCCGACGAGCTTCTCGGCGGCGTGCACGCCCGCGAGCATCACGGGGTCGATGCCGATGCCGGTCTCGATGCGGCTCGACAGGCACGGCGCGGACGGCAGCTCGGCGACGTCGCCGAGGCCCAGTTCGCGGGCGATCGCGCGGACCGTCGCCTTGTCGATCCCGGCCTCGACGAACGGATGTCGCACACCGTGTTCGGCGGCGGCATCGAGCCCGGGGCGGTACTCGCCGAGGTCGTCGAGGTTGGTGCCGGAGACGATCTGCGAAGTCGTCGCGGGGCGGATCGCGCCGTACAGGCTCGTCTTGCAGAAGTAGCAGCGGTTCACCGGATTCGCGCGGTACTGCGAGTTCGCGAACTCGCCGGCGTCGATGATCGTGAGCGTCCAGCCCTCGCGATCGGCCAGCGCCTGGCTGCGCAGCGTGGCCTCTTCGGGCACGGCCGGCGACACGGCGTGGAACATCGCGACGCGGCTGCCGAAGCGGCGGTGCGCGAAGGTCGCGAGCGTGAGGCTGTCGACCCCGCCGCTCACGGCGCAGGCGATCGTGTCGAGGGCGGCGAGGGCGGCTTCGAGCCGGTCGAGCGGCGCGGCGATGGCGTTCAAGCGGAAGGTTCCTGATTCGGGTTCGCGAGGGCGGCGTCCTCGGCGGCGGAGCGCAATCGGCTGCGGACGTCGCTGCCGGCGTGCACCTGCATGTCGTCGGCCTCGGCCTTCGCGGTGCGCGTGCCGGGACGCTGCGCGATCTTCACGCGGATCGCGTGATTGCCGACGTGCACGAGTTCGAGATCGCGCGGCAGGCGGCGCCGATGCATCGTGCCGTAGCGGAGTCCGATGGTCGTCGTCTCGAGGAAGCACGCGTCGATCACGGCTTCGAGCGCGGCCGGTTCGGCGAGCACCTGGATGTGCGCGCCGACGCGGCCCTTCTTGCCGTACGCGGCCATGTGCAGCACGTCGAGCACGCCGGCGTGGCCGCGGATGCGGTCGAGTCCGATGGCGAGGTCTTCCGGACTCTGGTCGTCGACCTCGAACTCGACGACGGCGACGTCGCCACCGTCATCGGGGTGGGCCGCGTCGACCGTGTCGAAGACCGACACGCGCAACACGTTCGACAGCCCGGGGAACGTGCGGGTCCCGAAGCCGTAGCCCGTCTGGCGGAGCACGCGCGGCTGGCGGTCGTCGCGACGCTGGCTGCAGCCGAGATGGCGGACGATCGCGGCGCCCGTCGGGGTCACGCGCTCGCCGGTGTGGCCGTCGTCGACGAAGGCGTAGCCGTCGAGGATCTCGGCCGTCGCCGGCACTGGCACGGGCAGGCGACCGTGGGCCGTCTGCACGAAGCCGGCGCCGAGCGGCAGCGGACCGATGGTCCAGCGATCGGCGCCGATGGCATCGATGAGCCACGCGGCCCCGACGATGTCGGCGATGGAATCCCATTCGCCGAGTTCGTGGAACGATACGGCGTCGGGCGTCGCGCCGTGGATGCGGCCCTCGGCCGTCGCGAGGACGGTGAAGATCGCGACGGCGCGTTCGCGCACGGCCGGAGACAGCGCCGACCCGAGGAGGTGGGCGCGCAGCGTGGCGAAGTCGTGGTGGTGATGCGAGGGTGGTGCAACGTGACTCACGTGGACATGCGGGATGTTCACGATGAACCGGCTGCCGGTCAGGGCGTGGTCGCGGTGATCCACGAACCGGCAGTCGATGTCGGACCGCAGGCCGGCGAGCCGGATGGCTGCCAGCATGCCGTCACGCAGGTGCGGGAACGCATCGGTGACCGCCGCGATGAACATGTCGCCGGCGATTCCGCCGACGGCATCGAGGTGGATCAGCATGCGTTCCGCACCCGGCCCGCGCTCACGCGTGGGCGTGTTCCCGATGCGTGCCGAGCATCGGGTAGATGACGCCCTTCGCGTCGAACTTGAACGGCTCGGGCTCGCCGACGATCTCGAACATCTCGGGATGCGCCTTGATGTACGGCAGCATCGGCTCGGACACCTGGATGTCGAGGATCTCGAGCGTGTTCGCGATGCGGACGATCTTCACGTCCTGAGGCTTCACGCGCACCACCGTCTTGGCGGCCAGCTGGATCGCGTCGGCGTCGGTGTTCATGATGATCGGGATCGCGGCGCCGTCGAGATAGGTCGACGTGATCACGTTCGCGTACGTCTTCGGGATGTCGACTTCCTTGTAGAGGCGCATCGTGACGACGTCGGCGCTGCCGATGCCGGTCGCGTTGCCGTGCGTCTCGGGCGTGAGGCCCAGCACGGCGATCTTCTTCACGAACGGCTTCATGTTCCACTCGGTGTGGCGGCAGTTGCGACCCGTGACGTTGGGGTCCATGCCGGAGCCGGAGATGTTCTTGCCGATGCGCTCGACCACGAGGACGTCGATCTCGTCGAACTGGAGGCGCGCCATCATGGCCTTCGCCTTCGCCTGCAGGTCGGGCTCGCGAACGAAGATCTGGTCGCCGGGGACGGCCTCGATGATCGCGGTCTCGTCCGCGGCGTTCTCGACCATCGCGACGCCCATCAGGATGTTCTTCTTCTCCATGATGAGTCGCGCGGCGTCGGGCAGGAGCCGGCCGAAGCTGTCCATGCCTTCGGTGTGCAGCTCGGTCGCGCCGACGATCTTGCCCATGCCGATCGTGAGCATCTTCACGATGCCGGACTCGATCGGGGCGCGGAAATTCGTGTGCGGCTTCACGCGGCAGACGACGACGACGCCGTCGGCGGCGGCGGCCAGCTTGTCCATGTAGACGGGCATGCCGGAGGGCAGCTTGCCGAGTTCGACGACGTCCATCTGCGAGTGGACGGGGCAGCCCATCGTCGCTTCGGTGATGCCGTAGCCTTCGAGCACTTCGCGCTGACCCTCGGCCGTCGCGCCGCCGTGGCTGCCCATCGCCGGGAAGATGAAGGGCCTGGCGCCGAGCGCCTTCAGGTCGGTGATGACCTGCTTCACGCACTTGTCGATGTTCGCGATGCCGCGGCTGCCGCAGCCGACCGCGATGGTCATGCCGGGCTTCACCTTCGCGCGCACTTCCGGACGCTGGAACTGGGCGGCGACGGCGCCGGCGACATCATCGATGCGCGGCGTGGCGAACTTCTGGCGGACATGCACCATGCGCGGCAGCGGCAGCTCGAGCCCGCCGGCGATGTTCACTTCGATCTTGTCTCCGATCATTTTCCGATCCTCCGTTGTTCCGACGACCCGCGCCTGTGCGCACATTGCGATCCGCGCATCCGCGCGCATTCCGCATTCCGATTCCGCGCACTTGCGCGGGGGTTGGCGCGCAGCCCTGCCGGCGCCGTAAAGGACCCGGATTCTGCCACCCTCAGCCGGAGGTGACCACCGAGTCATATAGCGCCGCGTAAGTGCGCGCCGCGGCATCCCACGAGAAATCGCGGGCCATGCCGGCCCGCTGGATCCGGCGCCAGGCGCGGCGGTCGGCGAACGCGGCCACGGCCCTTTCCAGTGCCGCGAGCAGGGCTTCCGGCGTCGCGTCCGCGAACATGAATCCGGTGCCCGTGCCGGCGGCGACGGTCTCGGGCGTGGCGTCGACGATGCTGTCGGCCAGCCCGCCCGTCGCCCGCGCGACGACCGGCGTGCCGTAGCGCTGGCTGTACATCTGGTTGAGGCCGCACGGCTCGAAGCGCGAGGGCATCAGGAAGAGGTCGGCGCCCGCCTCGACGAGATGGGACAGTCGCTCGTCGAATCCGGTCCGGACGCCGACGCTGCCCGGATAGCGGGATTCCCGCGCGCGGAATGCCGTCTCGGTCGCGACATCGCCCGACCCGAGGACGGCGAGCTGCATGCCGAGGGCCATCGCCTCGTCGGCGCAGCCCAGCAGCAGGTCGAACCCTTTCTGCGGCACGAGCCGGCTGACGATGCCGACCACCGGGACCTTCGGCGTCGCGTCGAGTGCGAAGTACTCGCGGAGCGCGGCGCGGTTGTCGTCCTTGCGGGGCAGCGTGTCGGCGCGATACCGCCGCGGGATCAGCGGATCGTTCGCAGGGTCCCAGATGGTCGTGTCGATGCCGTTCAGGATGCCGACGAGATCGCGCGCCCGCCACGACAGCAGGCCCTGGAGCCCGAAGCCGAGCGGCTCGTGCTGGATCTCGCGGGCGTAGCCGGGGCTCACCGTCGTGATCCGGTCGGCCATCTGCAGTCCGCCCTTCAGGAACGAGACGTGGCCGTGGTACTCGACGCCGTCCATCCGGTAGACGTCCCAGGGGAGTCCGAGGCGCGGCAGCACCTCCGGCGGACAGAGTCCCTGGTACGCGAGGTTGTGGATCGTCAGGACCGTCCGGGCACGCACGCCGCCGAGCACGTCGAGGTAGGTCGGCGCGAGGCCCGTCTGCCAGTCGTTGCAGTGGAGGACGTCCGGCCGCCACTCGAGCGGCGACGTTTCGTGGGACAGCGTGGCGGCCGCGCGCGACAGCAGCGCGAAGCGGATGTCGTTGTCCGGCCAGTCGCCGCCGGCCGGCTGGAGATACGGTCCGCCGGGCCGATCGAACAGCGGGTCGCACGCCAGGACGTACAGCGGGACGCCGTCGGGCATCGTCGTGGCGAGCAGCGTCGCCCGCGGGAACGGCGGGAGGTCGAGTTCGGCGACGACCTCTGACCGGCCGGCCGCGTACGCGAGCACGGACGGGAAGCCGGGCATGAGCAGCCGGACATCGATGCCTTCGCGGCGGAGCGCGGCGGGCAGGGCACCGCTCACGTCACCGAGCCCCCCGGTCTTCACGAGGGGGGCGGCTTCGGGGGTGGCGAACAGGACTTTCATGGGGATCGGGCTTTAGGCGTTGGGCGTTGGGCGTTGGGCGTTGGGCGTTGGGCGTTGGGCGTTGGGCGTTGGGCGTTGGGCGTTGGGCGTTGGGTCGCTCGCTTCGCGGCGCCCCTCGCAGAATGCGTAGGTCGGATTAGCGACGCAGTCGCGTAATCCGACGCGGACGACCGTGCGGGCGACGGCGTCGGATTCCGCGCTGCGCGCTGATCCGCCCTACGCCCCCTCGCCCGATCGCGGGAGAAGTGCCGGGGGGGAAGGTGCCTTCCGCCTAGCGCCTAGCGCCT
>CAUJJX010000035.1 GCA_963205165.1 Pseudomonadota bacterium
CTGTACTCGTTGACGATCGTCTCCGTCAGATCCCCCTTCGCCAGCGCCGAGAACACACGTGCCACTTCTTCCAGACCCACCGAGCTCGTGTCCATCAGCTTGTTCATCCCGGTGGCCAGTTGCAGGAAGAACCCTTCCTTCCCCGACTCGCTGATCCGCTTCGTGAAGTCGCCTTCGGCGGCTGCGCTGACGAGTCCGCCGACTTCGGCTTCGGCCGCGACTTCTGCCGTCCGGTCGCGCCATTCGACGACGGTGCCCACGCGCACGCCGCCTTCGTCGACGATGGGATTGGCTTCCAGACGGAACGTCCGGCCGGCCACTTCGATCTGGGTCGCGTACGCGCTGCGCAGATTCGCGAGCAGGTTGCGCTGGTGACCCGGGTTGCGGTGGAACGTGTCGAAGTTCGCCCCGATCAACCGGTTCGCATCGAACCCCGGCAGCGCCTTGCGAAGATCGGACTCTGCGTTCCTCATCATCCCGAGCACTGCCTTGTTCATGTACAGGATCTGCCCGTCCGCATCCGCCACCATCACGTTGCTCGACACGTTGTCCAGCGCATGACGCACCCGCAGATTCTCCGACGCTACCTCGCGCTCGCGTTCGAGCACGATCAGCTCGTCGGTGCGGTCGACCCACTCGCCGATGGTCCCGAGCCGTGTTCCGTCGTTCGCGAAGATCGGAGCCGTGCTCACCCGGAACTGCCGGCCACCGATGGTGAGTTCCGTGCTCACGGACTTGTCCAGCGCGGCGAGGCGACGCAATGCCGCAGCCGCGTCGTCGTAGAACACGCCGGCACTCTGACCGACGATCGCATCCGCCCGGAACCCGGGATGCCGCTGCGCCAGCGCGGGTTCGATGGTCCGCAGCGTCCCCTTCATGGCCTCGTTCACGTAGACGATGCGACCGGCGTCGTCCGCGATCCGCACGGCGGTGCCTGCGTTGTCGAGTGCCGTGCGGATGCGCGCGTTCTCCGTCGCCTCGTCGGCAGCAGCCCGGACGCGGTCCCGCACGCGGTCCACGGCTTCGGTGATGCGGGCGCGGTCCCCCGGCAGACGTTCGATGTCCTGCGAAAACTTTCCGTCGGCATAGTCGGCAACCAGTTCGACGACGCGGTTCTGGACGCCGATGTGCTGCTCGACCAGTTCGTTGATGGACTGCGCCATGCGCTGGTAGGCACCATCGAAGCGTGCCGCGTCCATGCGATCACCGGTCCAGCCGGCCTCGTGGCGTTCAGCCATCCGCCCCTGCGCGCCGGAGAAATCGCCGAGCGTGCTCTTCATCCGAGTCATCGCACCGAGCACTGCACCGATCTCGTCGGCACCACCTTCCGGGATCTCCGCCGCGATGTCGCCGCGCGCCATCGCATCTGCCGCCTCGACTGCCTGCCGCGCGCCGCGCGTCACGCCACGGACGATCGTGACGCCGACGACGGCCGCGAGGATCGACGACGCCAGGACAAATGCGAGCACCGCCCATTTCTTCCACGTGAGGGTGGCGATGCGCTTGTCGAGCAGCGTCCGAGCGACGGGCACGCCTGCGTCGTAGAGCGCGTAGGCCGCGCTGGGCACCGGTGCGACGGATTCCGTGACCCCGTCCAGCGTCAACTGCGGCGTGGCCGCGAGGAGCAGTTTCTCGTGAATGGCACCCGTCATCGCATCGGTCTCGGTCGCGAGGCGCCTGACCTGCGATTCGACCCCCGTCTTCACCTCGGGATTCGCGGCGAACGAATAGCCGGCCGCGCGTTCGAGATCGTGTCGCGCACCTTCGAGTCCGCCGATGCGGCGGGACAACTGGTCCCGGTGCTCGTTGCCCGCCGTGCCGGCACGAACGACGTCGAGTGCATGCGAACGCACGACGCCCAGGTCGTCCAGCACGACCGGCAGATGCTGCACCAGCACGGTGATGAGGAAGAACGAGTCCGCGTCGGGATCGAGCACGAGGTTGCTGTCGATCGCCACGCGCTCCATCCGGGTCATGAGGTCGGCGACGAGCGCGTTCGTCGCGGTGACGCCGGCGGCAGCGTCCTTTTCACCTGCGGCACGTGCCTCCGCCCACCGGGACCGGAGCGCCGCGAGGTCCGCGCCGAGTCCGGCCGGATGCTCCCCGATTGCGGTGAATGCCTGTTCGACGGCACCGGACCGTGTCTTCGCGTCCGCGATGTCGCCTGCCATGAGACTGGCACGGTAGACGTGCACGCGCTCCAGCAGCTTCCGGTAAGTCATGTGCTGCTCGAGCCCGACGACCTCGGCGCTCGCGAAATCGATGCCCTCGCTCATCGAGCGGAACAGCATCGTGCTGGCGAGCATCAGCGGCAGCACCAGCAGCAGGCCGATCAGCGAGAACTTTCCGGACAGCCGCATGGAGTGGAGTGCTTTCAGGATCACGTCATTCCTCGAATCTGAGTTGACCCTCGTCGTTGCTGCGAGGGCTTGGAAACGCTTCTCTGCCGCCGACGGCATCGGGGGGCCTGAGGCATCAGCCACCGGCCTTTCCGATGGAGGCTTGCCCTGAACTTAGCGACATGCCGACGGCGAACTTGATGCTCTGCGGCAACGGGCGCTCGTTCGTCCGCCGCGGAAAAGCGAACGGCCGGGTGCGATACCCGGCCGTTCGTCCGGCCCATGACCTTCAGCGCACCGCAGCGGGTGCCTGCCCGGGACTCCAATCCACGCCGCCCCGGTTCAGAACTCTTCCCACTCCTGTTCGGCATCGCGGCCGCCGACCACGCGCGAGCTGCCGCGGGCCGGGGCCCCCGCCGTCGGCGCCGGGCGCGCGGCCTGCGCCGGCATCCGCGACACGTTCGTCGCACGGTTCGGTCCGCGCCGCTCCACGCGTTCGATGCGCTCCGTGCGCTCCACCCGCGGGCCGCTCGCATGCCGCGCCTGCTCTTCCAGCTTGAACTGCGACACCGCCGCGCCCAGCGCCACCGCCTGCTCTTCCAGGCTCTCCGGCGCCGCGGCCGCCTCTTCCACCAGCGCCGCGTTCTGCTGCGTCACCTCGTCCATCTGCGTGATCGCCTGGTTCACCTGCTCGATCCCGCTGCTCTGCTCGATCGACGCCGACGTGATCTCCGCCATGATGTCCGTCACCCG
>CAUJJX010000036.1 GCA_963205165.1 Pseudomonadota bacterium
CGGCAACCCGGAGGGAATGGACGTATCGACGCGCATGGCGGCGTTGTCCTCCTGACCCGGACGTCCAGTCCGGGCGGCGTCGTCCGTCTTGCCCTGCACGTCGATACGGCCATTCGCACTGGCATCCGTAGTGTTAACAGGCCCTAGCGCGTAGCGCGTAATCCGACGCTGTCGCTCGCACAATCGTCCGCGTCGGATTACGCGGCTGCGCCGCTAATCCGACCTACTCGACTGCGCAATCCTCATTCCGTCACCCCAGCGAACGCTGGGGTCCGGCAACGGACGTCGCGCGGGCCACGGTCGGACTGGATTCCAGCTTTCGCTGGAATGACGGAGGCAGAGCCGCCCGTGCGCGCCGCCACGACTACTCCGCCGCCGTCAGCTTCAACCCGATCACGCCAGCGACGATCATCGCGACGCATGCGATGCGCGCCACGCCGACGGGTTCACCGAGCGCGACGATGCCGAAGATCACGGTGCCGACGGCGCCGATCCCGGTCCAGATGGCGTACGCGGTGCCGAGCGGCAGCGTGCGCACGGCGAGCGCGAGGAAGACCACGCTCACGACCATCGCGGCGACGGTGAACGCCGTGATCAGGGGTTTCGTGAAGCCGTCGGTGTACTTCAGTGCGGCAGCCCAGACGACCTCGAACAGGCCGGCGAGCAGGAGATACCACCAGGACATGACCACCTCCGCGATGCGGGTCGGGGACGTCCCCGGAGGTTTCGAACGCCGCCGGGTCGTCCCGGCGGGGGCCCGTTGCGGGCGCGGTGGGGATTCTGGCACGGGGTGCGGCGGGGGTCACGCTGCGGCGATCGTCGGGCGCTCGGGTGGCGCATCCGTAGACGCCTTGATCGGATCCGACCGCCGTGGCGTTCGCCTAGAGACCGTGATCCGAGTCGAGGCGGGGTTCGTTCGGACGCATCGTGGAGTGACGCTGTCCGCTGGATCTTCGGACCCTGGCATTCCTCGTCCCGTCACCCCAGCGAACGCTGGGGTCCAGCAGCGGACATCGCGACTGCCACCGCCGGACTGGATTCCAGCTTGCGCTGGAATGACGGAGGTACACAGTTCCGTCGGATCAACGCTGCAAGCGCGTAATCCGACGCGAACGGTTGTGCGAACGCTGGCGTCGGATTACGCGACTACGTCGCTAATCCGACCTACTCGACTGATCCGACCTGCCACAGGACTCAGAACTTCTCCCGATACCGGTTCGTGATCGGATACCGCCAATCCTTGCCGAAGCCGCGCGGCGTGATCCGCACGCCCACCGGCGACTGCCGACGCTTGTACTCGTTGATCGTCAGCAATCGCACGACCTTCTCGACGTCGGCGCGCTCGTAGCCGCGCGCCACGATGTCGGCCGGTGCCATGTCGTGCTCGACGTACATCGCCATGATCGCGTCGAGCGCGTCGTACGGCGGCAGGCTGTCCTGGTCCTTCTGATCGGGGCGCAGCTCGGCGGACGGCGGACGCGTGATGATGCGTTCGGGGATCACGGGGCCGAGCGTGTTGCGGTAGTTCGACAGCCGGTAGACGAGCGTCTTCGCGATGTCCTTCAGCACCGCGAAGCCGCCGGCCATGTCGCCGTAGAGCGTCGCGTAGCCCGTCGCCATCTCGCTCTTGTTGCCCGTCGTCAGCACGATGGACCCGTACTTGTTCGACATCGCCATCAGCAGCGTGCCGCGGATGCGCGACTGCAGGTTCTCTTCCGTCGTGTCGATCGCGCGGCCCGCGAATTCTTCGGCGAGCGTGTTCGTGAACGACGCGAACGTCGGCTCGATCGGCAGCACCGTGTAGCGCACGCCGAGGTTGTGAGCGATCGACGCCGCATCGTCGAGGCTCATCTGCGCCGTGTACTGCGACGGCATCATCACGGCCCGCACGCGATCGGCGCCGAGCGCGTCGGCCGCGATGCACAGCACGATCGCGGAGTCGATCCCGCCGGACAGCCCGAGCAGCACGCCCGGGAATCCGTTCTTCGTCACGTAGTCGCGCACGCCGAGGCACAGCGCCCTGTAGACGAGGGCTTCGGTGGATTCGTCGGGCGCGATCGTCGCCGGCACCGGCGCACCATTCGCGAACTCGGCGACCGCGAGGGCTTCCTCGAACGCGGGCAGTTGCTGCGTCACGCGCCCCCCCGCATCGACGACGAACGACGCACCGTCGAAGACGAGTTCGTCCTGTCCGCCGACGAGATTGCAGAACACGAGCGGCACGCCGTTGCCGCGGGCGCACGCGCTGACGACGTCGTGCCGCGTCGCGTGCTTGTCGAGGTGGTACGGCGACGCGTTCAGCACGAGCAGCACTTCCGCGCCGGCCTCGCGCGCGAGCCGCGGTGCCATCGCCCCGTGCGGCGCATCGACGGCCGTCCCGGCGGGATGCGCCGTGGTCTCGCCGAGCGGCCCCCAGACGTCCTCGCAGACGAGCAGGCCGACGCGCATGCCAGCAATCTCGACGACGCAGGGCTCGGTACCGGATTCGAAGTAGCGGGCCTCGTCGAACACCGTGTAGTTCGGGAGATCGCGCTTGCGATACGTCGCGACGACGCGGCCACCGGACAGCACCGACGCCGCGTTGTAGAGCTGCCCGCGGCGTCCCTGCGGATGCCCGACGACGACGGCGATGCCTTCGACCTGCGCGGCCAGCTCGGCGACGGTGCGCTCGCACGCGGCGACGAAGGCGTCGCGCAGCAGGAGGTCTTCCGGCGGATAGCCGCAGATCGACAACTCGGGCGTGAGGAGCACGTCGGCCCCGAGATCACGCGCGCGCCGCGCGGCATCGAGGATGCGCGCCGCGTTGCCGGCGAGATCGCCGAGAGTGCAGTTGAGTTGGGCGATGGCGACTTTCATGGGCAGCGGGACCGGGAGGAAGCGGGAGTTCGGATTCGCGACGACCGGTGAAGCGGGCGGCGGCGAAGGCCCCGATTATCGCGGAAGGCCGGTGGCCGGCACAGTCCGTCGCTCCGGTGGCGGCATGCGCCACGACCGCGGGCGTCCGCACCGCCAGGGGTCCGTCGACACCACGGATGTCCGCG
>CAUJJX010000037.1 GCA_963205165.1 Pseudomonadota bacterium
CGCCGCACCTGGCCACGACATGGGCGCGCTGATGTTCTGGTGCGAGGCCGAACGCATCCTGATTTCCGGCGATGCCCTGTGGGCCCGGGGATTCGGCGTCGTGCTGCCCGGCGACGGGGTCGACGAACGGCTCGCCGCGGCCCGCGGGACGCTCCACGCGATCCGCGATCTGCAGCCGCGGATCGTGATCCCCGGTCACGGCAAACCTTTCACCGATGTCGACGGCGCAGTCGCCGCCTGCCTGTCGCGCGTCGCCGCATTCGAGGCCGACGAACGCAAGCTCGCGCGGCACGTCCTGAAGGTGATGCTCGTGTTCTCGATGCTGGAGCGCGGCGGCTTCCGCGAGGACGCCCTCGATGGATTCGTCGCGGCAACGCCGATGTACGCCGACTACGACGCGACGTGGTTCCAGATCGGCGCCGTCGCACTGGGCCGCGCGGTCACGGAGGAGTTGATCGCGTCCGGCGCGCTGCGCCGCAAGGACGGCTGGCTCAGGCCGGCGTAGCGTTCATTCGAACCCGCCTCGATGTCCGCGCGGCACGTTCCCGCATCCACCGGATGCGCGGCGCGGCTGTGGTTCGCGCGCCGATCGAAGCGTTCGCGCCGGCCGCACGTCCGGCATCCGTCGCGTGAACCGGACCTAGCGTCTCGCGGGCGCCACGGCCTGCCACACCTGCGGCTCGACTGCGACGCTCTCCGCGCCATCCGACAACCACACCTGCCCTTCCTGGATCGTGCAGTCGAGCTTCATGTTCCGCTGCGCGAGCTTCGCGAGGGCCTGCGTGGATTCGTAGGGCAGGTTCACGACGGTGAGGTTCGCGAGGCGCGCGAGTTCGGTGGCGTTCTGCTTCCACCAGAGATCGGCGCCGCGCCCGCCGTACGTGTAGACGAACACACGATCCGCGACGCCGCTCGCGCGACGCACCCGGCGTTCCTCGGGGAGCCCCACCTCGATCCATTCCTCGACGCTGCCCGTGAGGTCCTTGCGCCAGAGCGCTGGTTCGTCCTCGGTGCTGACGCCGCCGCCGAACGCGAGCTGCTCGTCGGCGTGGAGTGCGAAGGCGATGACGCGCACCATCATCCGTTCCTCGGTCTCGGAGGGATGTCGCGCGATGGTCAACGTGTGGTTGGCGTAGTGCCCGCGGTCGATGTCCGACACCGACAGCTCCGCCTTGTGGATCGTGGATTTGAGTGCCATGCGGCCGATGGTGACCGAGCGTCGCAGTCGAGGCAACGACGGCGGCGCGCCAGCCTTCCCCGCGGCACGACGACGGCCAGCCGCACGTCGCACCGATCGCGCCGTGCGAGAATCGGCCGCTCGTTCCGCAGCCCCGAGTCGCCGCATGAAAGTCGCCATCGTCCCCGTCACGCCCTTCGAGCAGAACTGCTCCATCCTCGTCTGCGAACGCACGAAGCGCGCGGCCATCGTCGACCCGGGCGGCGACCTCGACCGCATCGAGGCCGCACTCGCGAAGTTCGGTGCGACCGCCGAGAAGATCTTCCTGACGCACGGCCACATCGACCATTGCGGCGGCACCGCCGAACTCGCGGCGCGCCTCGGGATCCCCGTCGAAGGTCCGCAGCGCGAAGACGCCTTCTGGATCGACCAGCTCCCGGAACAGGGCCGGCGCTTCGGCTTCCCGCAGCTCGCCGCGTTCACGCCCGACCGCTGGCTCGAAGGCGGCGACACCGTGCAGTTCGGCGAGCAGACGCTCGAGGTGCGCTACTGCCCCGGCCACACGCCGGGCCACGTCGTGTTCTTCCACCGGGCGCTGCGCGTGGCGTTCGTCGGGGACGTCCTGTTCCAGGGCTCGATCGGCCGCACCGACTTCCCCCGCGGCGATCTCGACACGCTCATCGAGTCGATCACGACGCAGCTCTGGCCCCTCGGCGACGACGTGACGTTCGTACCCGGGCACGGTCCGACGTCGACGTTCGGCGAGGAGCGCGCGAGCAACCCGTACGTCGGCGACGCGGCGCTGGCGCGGTGAATCCCGACGCCTGCTTCCATCGGCCGTCCCGGTGCTCGCGGGCGGATCGCAGGCGCGATGACCGGCCCTCTCCCCCGGCCCCTCTCCCGCGAGCGGGCGAGGGGAGAACATCACGCCGAGGCACGATGCCTGTCGCCCGTCGCCCGTCGCCTGACGCCCAACGCCTGACGCCTGACGCCTGACGCCTGACGCCTGACGCCTAACGCCTAACGCCTAACGCCCCCAGAGCATGCACCTCCCCACCCTCAAGCAGCTCGAACACGCCGCGCACGTCGTCCAGCGCGCCATGCAACCCACGCCGCAATACGCCTGGCCGCTGCTCGGCGCGCGGCTCGGCACCCAGGTCTGGCTCAAGCACGAGAACCACACCCCGGTCGGCGCCTTCAAGGTCCGCGGCGGACTCGTCTATTTCCACGAGCTGCTGCAGTCGGGGATGAAGCCCGCAGGCGTGATCACCGCGACGCGGGGCAACCACGGTCAGTCGGTCGCGTTCGCCGCGCGCCGGCACGACCTGCCCGTGACGATCGTCGTGCCGACGGGCAACAGCCGCGAGAAGAACGACGCGATGCGCGCGCTCGGCGCCGAGCTGATCGAGCACGGCGACGACTTCCAGGCGGCGCGCGAGCACGCGAACGAACTCGCCGAGGCGCGGGGGCTGCACATGGTCCCGTCGTTCCACCCGTTCCTCGTGCAGGGCGTCGCGAGCTACGCGCTCGAACTGCTGCACGCGCAGCCGGACCTCGACGTGCTGTACGTCCCCATCGGACTCGGCTCCGGCATCTGCGGCGCGATCGCGGTGCGCGAGGCGCTGGGACTGAAGACGGAGATCGTCGGCGTCTGCTCCGCCGACGCCCCGGCGTACGCACGATCGTTCGAGTACGGCGAGATCGTCGAACGGCCGGCCCGGACGCAGATCGCGGACGGCCTCGCGTGCCGCGTCCCCGAACCGTCGGCGCTCGAGACGATCCGGGCGCACGCCTCGCGGATCGTGGAAGTGACCGACGACGAGGTCGCGGAGGCCATGCGCGTG
This sequence comes from Pseudomonadota bacterium, assembly GCA_963205165.1. Taxonomy (GTDB): domain Bacteria; phylum Pseudomonadota; class Gammaproteobacteria; order Burkholderiales. The sequence goes on from CAUJJX010000037.1 coordinate 3,022, forward strand.
CTGTTCTCGACGACACACAACGCTGCCGAGGGCGCGGGCGCCGCCGCCGTCGCGGCCATCATCCAGGAGCGCGACCGGGTCGCCGGCCGGAAGGTGGCCGCGGTGCTCTCGGGGTCGAACGTCGACCGCGACGTGTTCGCGAAGGTGCTCGCCGGGTAGGACCGGCCCGCGCATCGCCCCGCCGGGACCGCCTCCGCCGTCCGACCAGCCGACGCCGCAACGACCCGTATAGACAACCTCTTTCCGGGATCGGGAAACATTCGCCTGTTCCCCCGGTCGAAGCCCGGCGAAAATCGCATCCCCTCACACGGAGAGTCCCATGCACCACCCGTCCACCACCGCGGCCTCGCGCCTGCGTCACGCCCTGCTCGGCACCGTCGCACTGGCCGGCCTGCTCGCCGCCGGCACGGCCGGCGCCCAGACCACGACCGCCGATCCGATGCGGGATCCCCGTTACATGAGCGGTCACCGCGACGCGACGCCCCCCGAGATCCCCGAGGAGTTCCGCGACGCCGATGCCCTGACCCGCGTGAAGGGCGTGAAGCGGATCACGGCATGCGCCGACCCGTACGCATTCCCGTCGACCGAGATCACGGATGTCGCCCGGGGCTTCGACGTCGACATCCTGAAGGCCATCGCCAAGGAACAGGGCTGGGAGACCTTCTTCATCTGGGTGAACACCTCCGGTCGCGGCGGCATGAACCGCGCCTTCCGGACGTCGATCAAGAAAGGCATCTGCGACGTCTTCCTGGGCCTCGGCACGGGCGGGCTCGACCCCGAACTCGGCAAGTCGCGCCTCAAGCTGCTCGATCCGGTGTTCGGCGTCGGCTACGTCCTCGTGTCGTACGACCCGGCCCTGAAGACGAAAACTCTCGACGAGCTGGCCGCCGCCAAGGTGCGCGCCGCCGCGACCTACTTCACGGAGTCCGAGAACTTCCTCACGAAGCACGCCATCGATCACGAGACCTTCCCCGAATCGCGCCGCGCGATCCGGGCACTCGCCGAGGGCAAGGTGCAGATCGCGTTGATCCCGTCGACGATGATCGCCGAGGCCCAGCGCGAATTCCCCGACCGTGCGCTCGTGATCCTCGACGGCTACCAGTCGAAGGACGGTCTCACCTGGAACAACACGTGGGCCGCCAAGGAGAAGGAAACCGAGCTGAACGCCTTCCTCAACCAGCGCATCGCAGCGCTCGCCGCCGACGGCCGGCTGAAGACCATCCTCGGCACCTACGGGATCCCGTACTACCCGCCCTTCCCGCAGTGACGATGTCCCGGGGCTGACCGGCCCCGGCGACCGCACCACGAAAAAAGCCCACCCCTCGTTGCCGGGGGGTGGGCTTTTTTTGTTGCTGACCTGCGGGAGCCGAAGCTCCCCCGGTCGATCAGGCAGTCTTGCGGCGACGCGACCGCATCAGGGCCAGCATGCCGAGGCCGGCGCCGAGCATGGCGTAGGTCTCGGGTTCCGGAACGGCGGTGATCTGGATGGTGCGATCGATGCCGCTCGCCGGGTGCTGGATGTTCACGTACGCCTTGTTCGGATCGAGCTTGTCGAAGTACAGGCCCGTGAATTCCGAACCGACGGTCCCGTTCGAAGCCCAGCGTGCCAGGCCTTCGCCGGCGTCGAGCAGGTCACCGTCCTTGTTGATGTCCTTCGCGAACCAGATGTCGTCGTCCACGCCGCCGTTGCGGTCCTCGATGATGTAGATGTTGCCTTCGGCATCGATGGCGAGGTTGTCCGGGCTGCGCAGGCCGGAGCCCACCGCGAGGCCCGTCGCGAGGTCGATCGTCGACGTGTTGGCGAACAGCGACGACTGGCCGGTCGTCAGGTTGAACATGTAGACCTCGTTCGTCGTCGTCGTGGCGATGTACATGCGCTCGTCGCCGTTCGCCGCGACCTGGATCTCGAGGTCTTCCGGACGCTGGTAGTCGGTCCCGCCGACGAGGTTGGCCGCCGCACGACCGTCGAGGGCGAAGTTGCCGCCGCCGAGGTTGACCATCGCGCTGAACGTCGCGGCGTTGGCCGTGCCGGTGGTGGTCGTGATGGCTTCCCAGGTGATCGCGCCGACGGCGTTTGCGTTGCTGCCGCCGTCGACCTTCGCGACGAAGGTCTGGCCCTTGTCGAAGTACTGGTCACCGGTCGCGGCATTCGCGTTGGACGACACGTACTTGTAGATCGAGCCGCCGTTCAGTTCGTCGATGAAGTACATCGACTTCTGGCTGTCGAAGGCGAGGCCTTCGTGCGACACGCGCGGCACGACGTTGCGCTGGATGAAGTTGCCGCCGTTGGCAGCGGCCGTCGTCGAGTTGGTCACTTCGAACAGGCGACCCTTCTGGCTGCCCGTGCCCCACGATTCCTCGGCCGTGATGTAGGAACCCCAGGGCGTCCAGCGCGAAGCATCGCCGGCGACGAAGCCTTGCGTGCCCGGCGCGACGATCGTCACGGTGCGGGTGTTGTAGTTCGGATCCTGGAGGTCGATGCGCTGCACGCCGCCCGTGCCCGTCTCGTAGGGCATGAGCAGGTAGCGGCCGGCGTCCGGGCCCGATTCGTTGGCCGTGATCATGTCCCAGTTGCCCGAGTTGGAACCGGGTACGAGCGTGTTCTGCGTGGCGCGGTCGGCGATCGTGAGCTGCGTGAAGTTCGGGCTCGACAGCGTCAGCGGGAACGCTTCGTTGGCCGTCGGGCCGGCGGACGCGGCGATCGGCGTGAAGTTGTCGAAGTACGTGGTCGCGGCGTTCGCGCCGGCGGCCATGGTCATGAGGGCGCCGGCGACGAGCGCGGCGAGGGGCTTGCGTTGGAACATGGTGCGATCTCCGGGGGTCGGCATCCGGACAGCGACCGGATGCTCGGTTCGAGGGGCTGCGAGGGAACACGATCGAATCCGTGTGCTCTCCTCACGCCCTCAAGTTAGACCCCCGAATTTGCGTGCCCGTGACTCCGGCCGCCGCCGGCCCTGAGCCCATCGGACCATGCCGGCCGAATCTCCCGGCCGGCCGGCGGAGCGCAGGCGACCGGATCCGCCGGCCCGAGCGGGCAACGCAGGATGCTCCGACCACGGCGACCGACGCATTGCGCGTCGCGCCCGTCTCGCATTCAGGGCACCAGCAGCAACGCCCCCCGGCTCGCCCGCGATTCGAGCAGCCGGTGCGCCTCGGCCGCGGAGCCCAGCTCGAAGCGTCCGCCGATCTCCGGCCGCACGACGCCCGACTGCACGGCCTGCCACAGCCGCCCCGCCATCTCCGCAAGCCGCGCCGGGTCGGCGGTGTAGTGGAAGATCACCGGCTGCGAGAACGTCGCGCTCCGGTGCACGAGCGCGTCGGACGCCAGCGGCGGCAGCGCCCCGCTCGCCTGCCCCACGCTGACCCAGTGGCCGAACAGCGCGAGCGACGCGAGGTTGTCGCGCACGCCGCGCTCGCCGAGTCCGTCGACGATCAGGTCGGCGCCGCGACCGCCGGACGCGCGCAACACGGCGTCCGCGAAGTTGTACTCGCGGGTCACGACGACGTGATGACAGCCGTGGTCGCGGGCGGTGCGCGCCTTCTCGTCCGTCGAGACGGTGCCGATCACCGTCGCGCCGAGCGACCGTGCCCAGCCCGCGGCGAGGGTCCCGAGGCCGCCCGCCGCCGCGTGGACGAGCACGACCTCGCCGGGCACGACGCGATGGATCCGGTGCAGCAGGTACTCCGCCGTCAGGCCCTTCAGGAACACGGCCGCGGCCGTCTCGTTGTCGATGCCGTCCGGGATGCGGGCGACCTGCGCGGCCGGCACGGTGCGGACGCCGCAGTAGCTCCCGCACGGCAGGAGTGCGTACGCGACGCGGTCGCCGGGGATCACGTTCGTGACGTCCGGCCCGACGTCGAGCACGACACCGCTGGCCTCCACCCCGAGCACATCGCCCGGTGCCGCGAGCGGCATCCACCCGCGACGGATGTAGACGTCGACGTAGTTGATGCCGATGGCGGCGTGGCGGATGCGCACCTCGCCCGGCCCCGGTGCGTTTGCGACGACCCGCACCGGACGCAGCACCTCCGGCCCGCCGGTGCGCTCGAACGCGATCGCGTCGGACTCGATCGGCGCGCCGCGGGCGTCCCCGAGGCCCGCACCGGCACGCCCGCGCGCGAGGTATTGCCGCAGCCCGGCGAATCCGCCTTCGTACACGCCGACGCCGACCATCTCGGACAGCTCGCGCTCGCGGCCGCGCGGCGTCCGGAAGGTCGACTGCCAGTGCCAGAACGTGCGGTTGCCGTCGGTGACGGGCTTGAGCTGCACCGTCGCGACGTAGCGTTCGAGCGGCACGTCGGCGTCGAGGATGCAGTACGTCATCCGGTGATCGCGGTCGGACAGTGCGATGAGTTGTTCGCGAATGCGGGCACCGTCGCGCAGCGTGAAGTTGCGCACGCACCCGACGCGGTCGGACGGCTCGTCGCCCTCGATGCCGGATTCCGCGACGACCGGATGCCACGCCGTGTGCGAATTGAAGTCCCGGAGGATCGCCCAGACGCGGTCGATGGGCGCGTCGATGATCGCGGAGCGGGTGACTCGCTGCATGGTCGCCGTGGCGTCGGTCAGCGGCGGCCGAACCGCAGCTTCAGCGCATCGAAGCCGGCCTGGAAGACGCCCTGCCCGATCGTCTGCGACAGCTCGCGTTCGCGCGCCGGTTCGCAGTCGAACTCGGCGCTCCATTCTGCAAAGCAGCGGTTGCCGTCGGTCACGGGCGTGAGCTTCAGCGTCGCGACGTAGTGCTCGAGCGGCATCGGCGACGCGAGGATCGAGTACGTGCACTGGTAGTCGTAGTCCGACAGCGAGAGGAGCTGCTCGCGGAGCTGCCCGCCGTCGCGCATCCGGAACGCCCGGACGCAGCCGACCTTGTCCGACGGCTGCGCGTTCTCGATGCGCGAGTCGGCAATCAGCGGATGCCACGCCGGCAGCGCGTTGAAGTCCCGGATCACGCTCCAGACCGTGTCGGCCGGGGCATCGATCACGCTCGACGTGTAGACGCGGATCACGCGGGCCTCCTCATTCCTGCTGCGCGGATGGCAGCACGCCCGTCACCGACTGCGCGAGCTTGCCGATGTCGCCGCCCTGCACCCCGATCTCGCGGAGCAGCTGGTCGACGAGCGGCGCCTGCGCCCGGAAACGCAGCGCGGAGTTCACGACGCCGTCCGCGAATCCGCCGCCGCTGCCGTCCGTCGACACGCCGTTGCTGCCACCGCCGAGCCCGTCGACGTGCATGATCCGGATGCTCTCGATGTGCTCCATCGGCTTCACCGACTCGCGGATGATCGAGTCGATCTTCTCGATGAGCTTCAGCCGGAACGCCGACATCCGCGCCTCGGGGCTCAGGACGTTCTGCGCCTCGTGCATCAGGCGCGTGCCCTCGGCCTCGATCTCGGCCCGGACGCGCATCGCGAGCGACCGGATCCGGTCGGCATCGGCTTCGGCTTCGGCCTGCGCGCGCACGGCCGCACCGCGATCGGCGGACGCGAGCATCTCGGCCTGCGCCGCGACCTGCAATCGCAACGCCTCGCGCTCGGCTTCCTTGCGGGCCTCGATCAGCTCGATCGACTTGCGCCGCTCGGCCACCTCGGTCTCGCGGGCCGTGAAGACTCGTTCCTCCTGGGTCACCGCGATCGCACGCGCGTGATCGGCGGCGGCCTGCGCTTCCGACTGCGCCTTCGATTGTTCGGCGACGGCGATCGCGCGCTGCTGTTCCGCGAGTTCCAGCGACATCCGGCGCTCGATCTCGGCGCCCTGCACGTCGCGTTCGCGATGGATGCGCGCTTCCTCGACGGTGCGCTCCGATTCGATCCGGGCCTTCTCGATCGTCTCGCGCGACGTGATCTGCGCGCGCTCGCCTTCCTGTTCCTTGTCGGCCCGCTCACGCGCGAGATCGGCCCGCTGGTGCGCGCGCCGGATCTCGAGTTCACGCTCCTGGGCGAGCCGCGCGTATTCGAGCTCGCGGTCGATGTCGAGGGCCATCCGCTCCGTCTCGAGGTTCTTGTTGCGGATCTGGATCATCGTGTCCTGCTCGACGTCGTTGCGCTGCTTCTTGCGCTTCTCGATCTGCTCGGTCAGGCGCGTCATGCCCTCCGCGTCGAACGCGTTGCTCGGATTGAAGTACTCCATCGCCGTCTGGTCGAGCTGCGTGAGCGACGCCGCCTCGAGTTCGAGGCCGTTCTTCAGCAGGTCTTCGGAGACCACCTGCCGCACGCGCTTCACGTACTCGCCACGCTTCTCGTGCAGCTCCTCCATCGTCATCTCGGCCGCGACGGTGCGCAGCGCGTCGACGAACTTGCCTTCGATCAGCGCTTCGAGCTGCTCCGGCTGCAGCGTGCGCTGGCCGAGCGTCTGGGCCGCTGCCGCGACGGCGTCCGGCCCGGCCTGCACCCGCACGTAGAACTCCGCGATCACGTCGACGCGCATGCGGTCGCGGGTGATGAGCGCCTTGTCGCGGCCGCGGCTCACCTCGAGCTTCAGCGTGTTCATGTTCACGGGAATCACGTCGTGCACGATCGGCAGCACGAACGCGCCGCCGTCGAGCACGACCTTCTGCCCGCCGAGGCCCGTGCGGACGAACGCGCGCTCCTTCGACGATCGGAGATAGAGCCAGTGGAGGAGCCACACCGCGATCGCGACGACGATCGCGACCGCGATGAGCCCGAGGATGAAAGTGCCGAAGTCAGCGCCGGACATGAGTCTTCTCCTGGTTCCGTTATCGCGTGATCTGCTTGAACTTGCGGGTCTGCTCGGTCAGCGCCACCTCGGTCGGCAGGCGCTCCATGCTCGACGCGCCGTAGAACCCGTGACACCCCGGGCAGTGCTGGAGGATGTAGCGCGCGTCGTCCGGCATCGCGATGGGGCCGCCGTGGCAAAGCACGATGACGTCCGGCTTCACCTCGGTCGCGGCAGCCGCGAGCGCGTTGATGCGCGGCACGCAGTCCGCGAGCGTCAGTGCCGTCTCGGCGCCGATCGCGCCGCCGGTCGTGAGGCCCATGTGGCACACGACGATGTCGGCGCCGGCACCGGCCATGGCGCGGGCGTCGTCCTCGCAGAAGACGTAGGGCGTCGTGAGCAGTCCGAACTCGTGGGCGCGGGCGATCATCTCGACCTCGATGCCGTAGCCCATGCCCGTCTCTTCGAGGTTCTTGCGGAACGTGCCGTCGATCAGCCCGACCGTCGGGAAGTTCTGGACGCCCGAGAACCCGAGGTCGATCAGCTGGCGCATCAGGTGGTCGGTGATCATGAACGGATCGGTGCCGTTCACGCCCGCGAGCACCGGCGTGCGCTTCACGACCGGCAGCACCTCGCGCGCCATCTCGAGCACGACCTCGTTCGCGTTGCCGTAGGCGAGCAGGCCGGCGAGCGAGCCGCGGCCGGCCATGCGATAGCGGCCGGAGTTGTAGATGACGATGAGGTCGATGCCGCCGGCCTCCTCGCACTTCGCGGAGAGACCGGTGCCGGCGCCTCCGCCGACGATGGGTTCGCCGCGGCGGATCATGTCGCGGAACTTGTCGAGGATGGCCTGACGGGCGATGCGTGGCACGGGGCTGCCTCCTGGCGATCAGGGCCTGCCGGCCCGGGTGGGACGCGACGACGGGTGGTCGCCGCGCGGTTCGATCTCGGCGAACTGCGCGACGAGCGCATCGACGAACGCCGCGTCGTTGATGTCATACGGCAGCTTCACGAGCCGCCGCTGCGTGGTGGGACGGAAGTTCCGCTCGATGGCCGAGAACAGCGCGCGGTCGGCCTCGGGCAGCCAGAACGGCTTGCCCGGCACGTCGAGCAGCGACACGCCGCCCTCGGGAATCAGGAAGCGCACGGGGCCTTCCATCCGGTTGAGCTTCGCGGCGATCCACTCGCCGATCGCGCGGCATTCCTCGGGGGTCGTGCGCATCAGCGTGACGTTCGCGTTGTGCTTGTAGAGCGTGCGCCCGCGGAACTGCGGCGGCACGGTGTCGAGCGCGTGGAAATTCACCATGTCGAGGGCGCCGCACGAACCGATGTAGGGCACGCGCGTGCGGATGATCGAATCGAAGCGCTCCGGCCCCGCCGAGAACACGCCGCCGACCAGTTCGTCGGCCACCTCGGTCGTCGTGATGTCGATGACCGCCGAGATCAATCCGGAGTCGACGAGCTTCTCCAGCGACTGTCCACCGGTGCCTGTCGCGTGGAAGGTCAGGCAGTCCCAGCGGTCTTCGAGGCGGTGCGTCACGGCCTGCACGCACGGGGTGGTCACGCCGAACATCGTGAGCCCGATGGCCGGCTTCGAGCGACTCGGCGCACCGTCGCGCGCGGCGTTCAGGATCATCCCGCCGAGCGCGTGCGCGGCGTTCGCGAGGACACGCTCCGAGATCCGGTTGATGCCCGAGACGTCGGTGACCGAATACATCATGCAGATGTCCGACGGACCGACGTAGGGCTTCACGTCGCCCGACGCGACGGTCGACACCATCATCTTCGGGACGCCGATCGGCAGGCGGCGCATCGCGGGCGTCGCGAGCGCCGTCCCGCCGGAACCGCCCGCGGAGATGATCCCGCCGAGGTCGCGACGCGTCGTCACGAAGCGCTCGAACGCGATCGACATCGCCTCGACCGAGGCGCCGCGGTCGCCGGTGAACACGGCGTGCGCGCCCTTCGGATGATGCCGCGCAACTTCGTTCGGCCCGACGTTCGCGGACGACGGCTTGCCCGACGTCGACAGGTCGACCGTCACGGTGCGCAGCCCCATGTGTTCGAGGCAGCCGCGGATGAACAGCAGCTCGCGGCCCTTCGTGTCGAACGTCCCTGCGACGTAGGCGACGCTGCCCGCCGACCCGGTCATCGGCATCGAGGCGGCCGGCATCGCGGACGCGGGCGCCGGGGTCGACGACCGCGCGTCGGCATCGTCGCCCGCCGCGCCGATCGCGAACTCGCCCGGATCGGCACCCGGGTCGCCGCTGTTCCAGCGATTGAACGCACGCACCGTCTGCGGCGGCGCCACGGACGACGCCGGCGAACCCGGCATCGTGTCGTCGCCCGCGCGGCGCACGGTGAACACCCTCGGCGCATCGGCCGCGTCGGGCTTCGCGGCATCCGGCGCCTCGTCGACTTCGTCGTCGCCCGCAGACTTCACGCCGAGCAGCCGCTGCTGCAGTTCGTGGTCGGCCGCGAGTTCGTTCGCCGGCATCGTGCGGGCGATGCGACCGTTCACCATCACGGCGATGTTGTCGGCGACGTCGAGCGCGACACCGAGGTTCTGCTCGATCAGCAGCACCGAGACCTCGCCCTCGTGCGCGAGGGCCGAGAGCATCTGCGCGACCTGATCGACGATGACCGGCGCGAGGCCCTCGGTGGGTTCGTCCATCACGAGCAGCGCCGGATTCAGCAGCAGCGCCCGCGCGATCGCGAGCATCTGCTGCTCGCCGCCGGACAGCTGCGCGCCGCCATTGCCCTTGCGCTCGGCGAGCCGCGGGAAGGTCTTGTAGACGCGATCGACGGTCCAGGCGCCACGGTTCGCGCCGCGGCTCGCGAGGCGCAGGTGCTCGTCGACCGACAGCGACGGCCACACGCGGCGACCCTGCGGAACGTAGCCGATGCCCTTCGCGGTGATGCGGTTCGGCGCGAGCCCCAGGATCTCGTCGCCGGCGAGCTTCACGCTGCCGCGCGCCGGGACGAGCCCCGTGATCGCGTTGCAGAGCGTCGTCTTGCCCATGCCGTTGCGGCCGACGACGGCGAGCACGCCGGCCGGCAGCGTCAGCGAAACCCCCTGCAGCGCATGGGCGCGTCCGTAATGCACGTCGAGATCGCGCACCTCGAGAATCGGGGTCGTGTCGCCGCTCGTGCCTATGGGTCGCCGGGCCATGGAGGGTCGCTCAGTGCTTGCCGAGATAGATGGCCTGCACCTCGGGGTCGGCCTCGATCTCGGCCGGCGTGCCGTGCTTCAGCACGCGCCCGTTGTGCATGATGGTCACGCGCTCGGCCACGCGCAGCGCGATGTCGAGATCGTGTTCGATGATGACGAAGCCCATGTGCCGCGGCAGCCCTTCGAGCAGCGCGACGAGCTCGCGGCGCTCGGCGGGCGACAGGCCGGCGGCCGGTTCGTCGAACAGGATGAGCCGCGGCGCACCGGCCAGCGCCATCCCGATTTCGAGCTGGCGCTGCTGGCCGTGCGAGAGCGCGTTCACGAACGTGTCGCCGACGGCTTCGAGCCGTACATGCGCGAGCAGTTGTTCGGCCGACGCGCGGGACGGATCCGCCGGGCCGCCGCGTCGCCACGAGAAGCGTCCCGGGTTCACCCCGCGGACGGCGAGAAAGAGGTTGTCGCGGACCGTGAGGTCGCGGAACAGGAGTGACGCCTGATACGTGCGCCGCATCCCGCGGCGGATGTGCTCGCTCGGCGGCAGGGAGGTGACGTCCTCGCCGAAGAACACGACGCGTCCGCTCGTCGGGGGGAAGTCACCCGTGATCGCGTTGAAGAGCGTCGTCTTACCCGCACCGTTGGCCCCGAGGATCGCGCGCCGTTCGCCGGCCGCGACCGTGAGGCTCACGTCGTCGATCGCCTTCAGCGCGCCGAAGCTGCGCGTGACGTGTTCGAGGACGAGCGCGTCGCCCGAGGTGATCGGGGACGGGGCGGTGGAACGGAGATGGGCGATGGCGGGCATTCGAGGATTCAGGCGTTGGGCTTCAGGCGTCAGGCGTCAGGCGTCAGGCGTCAGGCGGGAGCGTAGGTCGGATTAGCGGCGCAGCCGCGTAATCCGACGCCGGCGCTCACACAACCTTCAGCGTCGGATTACGTGCTTCGCACTAATCCGACCTACGCACTACTCCGACCGATGCACCGATCGTCACGGGCAGTTCGGCACGTCCCGCGAACCCAGACCCATCTTCTGGAACTCGGCCTTCGACAGGCCCAGCGTCTGGCTCACGTTCGGGACCGACTTGATGACCTTGCTCGCGAGGCTGCCGTCGGCGTTCTTCACGACTTCCGTGATGTACGTCGTGCCGACGCCGTTGCGGTTCTCGTCGATCCGGATGTCGCCGGCGGGGCCCTTCACGACGAGCTTCTGCAGCGCCGCGCGGTACTTCTTCTGGCCGTCGGAAAGATCACCCTTCACCGCGTCCAGCCCTTCGAGCGCGGCCTTCGTGCTGATGTAGTAGAGGAACGCGAACAGCGACGGGCTCGGGAATCCGTCCTTGAAGTTCGCCTTGTAGTCGGACACGAACTTCTTCCACTCGGGCGTATCGAGCGAGTCGGCCATCGGACCCGCGGACGGCGTGCCGACGAGCGATTCGCGGCGCTTGCCCTTGTAGTTCAGCACCGTCTGGTCGACCGTGATCGTGCCGCCGACCATCGGCTTGTCGCCGCCGGCCTGCTCGTACTGCGTGAGGAAGTTCACGGCGTCCGCGCCACCCAGCACGACGAGCACGGCGTCGATGTCGCCCGGGATCTTCGAGACGACCGACGAGTAGTCCTTCGTGCCCAGCGGGACCCACGACTTGCCGACGATGTGGCCGCCCTTCGCGCAGTAGCTCGCCATGAAGCCCTGCACCTGCGAGTACGGGAAGCCGTAGTCCTCGGCGATCAGGTACATCTTCTTGTAGCCCTTCGCGAGCGCGTGCTCGCCGAGACCGACCATCCACTGCGCGCCTTCCGTGTGGAAGCGGAAGAAGTTGGCCGACGGATCGACGAGCGTCGTCGCCTGCGCGCCCGACGAGCCGTTGATGAACGTGACACCCGGCTGGCTCTTCGAGTAGTTCTTGACGGCGATGCCCTCGTCGCCCGACAGCGGTCCGATCATGATCTGGACCTTGTCCTGCTCGACGAGCTTGCGGGTCGCGCCGACGGCCTTGTCGGGCGTGGCGTTCGACGAGCCTTTCACGAACTCGATCTTGTGCCCGCCCGCCATCCCGTTCTTCTGCTTCAGCGCCAGCTCGGCACCACGGATGCCGTCCTGGCCACCGGCCGCGAACGGGCCTTCGAGCGTGGCGAGCACGCCGATCCTGATCACGTCGTCCGCATGCGCGGCCCCGGCGAATGCCAGGGCCACGGCCGCAGCGAGCACACCTTTTCCGATCACACGTCGCTTCAGGTCCATGACTACCTCCCTTGTTGTTGCGGCAATCGCCGCGTTTCGGCACCGGGTCCGCGGCGGGCGGCGAAGCGGGTGCGGAGTTGCACCCACCAGCCGAGCATCCCGTCGGGGGAGAACAGCACGATCACGAGAAAGACGCCGCCGATGACCGTGTTGAAGCGTTCCCGGTAGTCGTTCCCGAGAAGGTCGATGGCGAAGTTCTGGAGCAGCACATAGATCACCGCGCCGATGAAGGCGCCGAGCGGATGCCGCATGCCGCCGAGCACGGCGATGATCAGGATCTTGATGAGGGCGCCGGTGCCGACCGTCCCGGGGGTGACGAGTCCGTCGTACCAGACGAGCAGCACGCCGCCGACGGCCGCGAGGAACCCCGCGAGCGTGTAGGCGGCGACGCGATGCGCCACGACGTCGAAGCCGAGCGAGTTCATCCGACGGGGGTTGTCGCGCACGCCCTGCAGCGCGAGGCCGAACGGCGCGCGCAGCACGTACTGCACGAGCCAGTAGCCGCCGAGGGCACAGAAAAGCGCGAGGTAGTAGAAGGGCGTCGCGTCGTGCCAGTTCACGCCGAACGCGACGGGCGCCTCGACCTTCTGGAAGCCCTGGAATCCGTTGAACAGGCTGTAGTTCTGGACGCAGAGATACTGGAACGCGACGCCGATCGCGAGCGTGATCATGATCGTGTAGATGCCCTCGGTGCGCACCGAGAGCCAGCCGATGAAGGTCGCGGCGATCGTCGCGATCACCACCGCCATCGACGCCGCGAGCCACCACGGCCAGCCGAGGCTGATGTGATCGGCCGCGCTGAATCCGAAGATCGCGACGACGTAGGCGGCGATGCCCGCGACGGTCATCTGGGCGAGCGACACCATGCCGCCGGAGCCCGCGAGGAAGGTCAGCGACAGCGCGATCAACCCGAGCGCGAGCGACTGGCCGCCGATCTGGAACGTGAAGAACGGCGTCGCGATCCACGGATAGAGCAGGAGCGCTGCGAGGCCGATCAGGTGCCGCGGACGGATCGCCGCGATGCGCCGGCGGATGCCCCAGCCCCCGGACACCGGATGTCCGGCCGGCGTGGCGCCCGCAACGTGCGCCACGGGGTTCGCCACAGCCGCGGCGCCGGCGTTCATCGCACGACGCCAGTGCGCAGCGCTCATCGGGCACCTCCCGCGCGGACGACGCGTCGCGGCGTGATGCGGTTCGCGCTCATCCGCGCTTCCCCATCAACCCCTGCGGCCGGAACGCCAGCACGAGCACCATGATCACGAAGGTGAAGACGACGCCGTACGTCGGCGCGTACGCGAGGCCGAACTGCTCGGCGAGCCCGATGAGCAGCGCGCCGAGCGCGGCACCGGGGATGGAACCCATGCCGCCGACGATCACGACCTCGAGCGACGCGAGCAGGTAGCGGGTGTCCTCGCCGGGCGCGATCGACAGCGCTGTCCCGCCGACGACACCGCCGAAGCCCGCGAGCCCGGCACCGATCGCGAACGTGATCGCGAAGACCATCTGCACGTTCGTCCCGGCGGCCGCGAGCATCGCGCGATCGTCGACGCCTGCACGGATCATCATCCCGACGCGCGTGCGGTTCAGGAACCACCAGAGCAGGACGCCGATCACGATGGCCGTCGCGAGCATCACGAGCCGGTACGTCGGGTACGCCTTGATGAACGGCATCGGCGTGCGGCCGAAGATGATCCCGGGCGGATCGAACTGGTAGATCTCGCCGCCGAAGCCCCACAGCAGGAGGTCGGCGATCACGATGGAGAGACCGATCGTGAACATCGTCTGGCGGAGATCCTGGCCGGGCATGTGACGGAACACCGCGACCTGCAGCAGCAGGCCCGCGAGCGCCGACACGAGGAAGCCCGCGACGACGGCCACGAGCCACGACCCGGTGACGTCGCCGACGACCCAGCCGATGTAGGCACCGAGCAGGAACAGCGAGCCGTGCGCGAGGTTCACGTTGCGCATCAGTCCGAAGACGAGCGTGAAGCCGCTCGCGACGACGAAGTACAGCGACGCGAGCGTCACGCCGTTCAGCAGCGTCCGGAGGAAGAGCTTCGCGTCGTCGGCGCAGGCCCAGACGACGAACACCGCCACCGGGATCGCGATCACGGCGCGCAGCAGCCAGCGGCGGAATGTCGGATTCACGCGCCTAAGCCGCCGACAGCGACCAGCGCGACCGGCCGGTGCGGACATCCGGCGTCTTGTGGAACTCGCCGTCCTTCATGATCGCGAGCAGCCGGGACTTGTCGAGCAGCACGCCGAGATCGGCCACCGGATCGCCGTCGACGAGCAGCAGGTCGGCGAGCTGGCCGTCCTTCACCTGACCGAGATCGTCGGGCCGCAGCATGATCTGGCCGCCGTACTTCGTGGCCGAGACGAGGGCCTCCATCGGGGTCATCCCGATGTATTTCACGAAGTACTGGAGGTCCATCGCGTTCGTGCCGTGCGGTGCCCACGAGAATCCGTAGTCGCCGCCGGGCAGGATGCGGATGCCGCGCTTGTGCATCGCGCGGAGGCTCTTCACGGCGGCCTCCAGCTCGACCTCGTAACCCATGTCCTTCGCCTGCTGGTGCGTGATCCCGACGGCGTCGCCCTCGTAGAGCAGCTGGATCAGCACCGAGATGCCGGGCGCCACGAAGATGCGGTCGCGCTGCGCCTCGAGCATGTCGAGGGCTTCCTCGTCCGTGAAGCTCGCGTGGTAGATCACCTCGCAGCCGTGCCGCAGCGCCTGCTTCACGGACTCGCACGACCGCGCGTGCACCGAGACACGCTTGCCGCGGACCTTCGCCTCGCGGACGGCCATCGCGACTTCCTCGTCGCTCATCCAGGTCGTCTCGGCGGGCGCGAACGGCACGAAGTTGTCGCCGGACAGGTTGAGCTTGATCGAGTCGACGCCGTACTTGAGGAACATGCGCACGCACCGGCGCATGTCCTCGGGGCCGCAGACGATCTGGCCGAAGCTGTATTCCGGATACGGGATATGCGGCAGCGTCTCGTCGCCGAGGCCGCCGGCCACCGTGATCTCCTGGCTGGCCGCGAGATAGCGCGGCCCCTTGATGAGCCCCGACTCGATCGCGTTGCGCGTGACGACGTCGAGCCGCGGCTTCGCGGTGGCGGCGCCCACGCAGGACGTCCAGCCGTGGTCGAGGTAGACCTTCGCGACGTGCGCGCACCAGAGCGTGTGTTCCTCGGTGGGCATGCGCTGGATGTCGTCGAAGCTCGACGCGTTGTTCCAGGCGAAGTGCGTGTGCGCCTCGCACATCCCGGGCATCAGCGTGGCACCCGCACCGTCGATCACGGTGACGCCGGCCTGCGACGTGTGCGACTGCGCACGCGACACCCGTGTGATGCGGTTGCCCTGCACGAGCACCTCGCCGGTGAACGGCTGCGCGCCGGACCCGTCGAGGATGCGCACGTTCGTGAACAGCACGTGGGCCATGGTGGTCTCCTTATGCCGCGCCGAAGCGGCTGCGGCCCGCCCGGACTTCGGGCGCCTTGTGGAACACGCCGTCCTTCATGACCGCGAGGATGCGGTCGGGGTCCTGGAGGACCGCGATGTTCGCGAGCGGGTCCCCGTCGACGAGCAGCAGGTCGGCGAGATAGCCGTCCTTCACGAGGCCCAGTTCACCGGGCCGCATCATGATCTCGCCGCCGAGCTTCGTGGCCGACAGCAGGGCCTCCATCGGGGTGAACCCGAGGAGCTTCACGAAGTGCTCGAGGTCCTTCGCGTTGGTGCCGTGCTTGATCCAGGCGAACCCGTAGTCGCCGCCCGGCAGGATCCGGATGCCGCGCTTCTTCATCTTGCGCAGCGTCTCGCACGCGATATCGAGCTCGCGGTGATAACCCATCTTCTTCGCCAGTTCGGGCGTGATGCCGTACTCGGCCGCGTGGAACGACGTGTTGATGAGCCACGAGATGCCCGGCGCGACGAAGTGGTGGTCCTTGCGGGCCTCGAGCATGTCGAGCGCTTCCTCGTCGGCGAAGCTCGCGTGATAGATGATCTCGATGCCGTGCCGCACGCACTGCTTCACCGACTCGCACGACCGTGCGTGGGCCGCGAGGCGCTTGCCGCGCATCCGGACTTCCTGGACGGCCGTCGCGATCTCGGCGTCGGTCATCGGCGTGAACTCCGCGGGGATGCCCGCGATGTACTCGCCCGACAGGTTGAGCTTCACGGTGTCGACGCCGTACTTCAGGAACATGCGCACGCACTTGCGCATCTCCTCGGCACCGCTCACGACGGCGCCGAAGTTGAGTTCCTCGAAGGGCAGGTGCGGCAGCGTCTCGTCGGCGAGACCGCCGGCCACCGTGATCTCCTGGGTGGCCGCGAGGTAGCGCGGCCCCGGGATGAGCCCGGACTCGATCGCGTTGCGGATCACGACGTCGAGCCTCGGCTTGGCCGTCGCGGCGCCGACGCACGACGTGAAACCGCGCGAGAGATAGCGCTCGGCGATGTGGCTGCACCAGAGGATGTGTTCCTCGGGTGGCATCTTCTGGATGGAACCGAGCGTCGGCTGGTCGTTCCAGGCGAAGTGCGTGTGCGCCTCGCACATGCCGGGCATCAGCGTCGCGCCCGCGCCGTCGATCACGGTGAGCCCCGCCGACGGGATCGCGCGGCTGCCGCGCGCGACGCGGCGGATGCGGTTGCCTTCCACGAGCACCTCGCCGGTGAAGGGCTGCTCGCCGGTCCCGTCGAAGATGCGCACGTTCGTGAAGACGATGTCGCTCATCGCGCCTCCTGGCCGCGCCGCGACAGGAATTCGCGCGCGAACGACTGGCACTCGGCGGCGCGTTCGACGGGGGTCCAGTGGCCGCAGCGCGACAGCACCTCGACGCGCGCGTCGGGCATCCGGCCGGCCATCGCGCGGGCGGACTGCGGCGGCGCGACGGCGTCCTCGTCGCCCGTGACGATCAGCGTCGGACGATCGATCGTCGAGACGTCGGCGGCCTCCGCATCGGCAAGCGCCTCGCACGTGCGGGCATAGCCCTCGGGGTTCTGCCGCATCAGCGACTCGCGGACGAACGCGACGCCGACGGGCTGCGTCTCGCGCGTGTGCGCCGACAGCGCGCCCCGCACGATGGCGTCCGCGATGCCGGCCATGCCGTCGGCGCGGGCCTTCGCGGCGCGCTGCCGGATCGGCGTGCGCGAGGCGTCGGCGGGCGCCAGCAGCGCGCCGAACAGCAGCAGCCCCCGCACCATCGCCGGTTCGCGCGCCGCGAGGTGCGTGCAGACGATCGTGCCGAGCGAGTGGCCGACGAACCACGCACGCTCGACGTTCAGCGCACTGCACACGCGCAGCACCGAGGCGACGAGGCGGTCGATCGTGAGCGGCCCCGCGTCGAGGACGTGCGCGCGATCGGAACGGCCCGAGCCGGGCAGGTCGAGCCGGATCACGCGATGCCGCGACAGCGCAGGCATCAGCGGGGTCCAGGTGTTCGACGTGCCGCCGAGCCCGTGGACCATCACGACCGCGTCGCCCTCGCCGTCCACCTCGACGGCCATGCGGTCGATCGTGTGCTGCGTCATCACGCGACCCCGTTCCCGAGGACGCCGATGCCATCGATCTCGATGCGCACGCGGTCGCCGGCCTGCAGGTACTTCGGCGGCGTGAACCCGATGCCGACGCCGGCCGGGGTGCCCGTGCAGATGATGTCGCCGGGGTACAGCGTGATGCCGGCCGAGATCGTCTCGATGAGCGTCGGGATGTCGAAGATGAGATCGCGGGTGGAGGCGTCCTGGCGCAGCTCGTCGTTGATCCAGCAGCGCACGCGCGTCGCGGCGGGGTCCACCGAATCGGTGTCGGCGGCGAACGGCCCCATCGGACAGAACGTGTCGAACGACTTGCCCATGTGCCACTGCTTGTGGCGGCTCTGCCAGTCGCGCGCCGTGACGTCGTTCACGATGGTGGCGCCCCACACGTGCTCCATCGCGCGCGACTTCCGGATGCCGCGTCCGCCGCGCCCGATCACGACGGCCAGCTCGGCTTCGTAGTCGATGGCATCGGAGACACCGCGCGGCAGGCGGATCGTGGCGCCGGGCGCGATGACGCACTCGGGGACCTTCGAGAAGATGATCGGATGCTCGGGGATGTCCTGCCCGGGAGACCGCGAGGTGTCGAAGCCGCTCGCGGCGAATTCCTTCGCGTGCTCGTGGTAGTTCTTGCCGACGCAGAAGAGATTGCGGCGCGGCCGCGGGAACGGCGCTTCTAGCGTGACGGCGGTGAGCGGCAGCCGCGTGCCCTGCGCCGCCGGCATCGCACCGCCCGCCGCGAGATGCTCGACGAGCGCCGCGACGCCGACCTCGCGCGCACGGTCGCCGAGCGCGAGCGGCGTCAGCTCCGTGCCGTCGTCGGACAAGCGTCCGACATGGCGCAACCCGCCCCACAGGTAACAGGCATACCGCACTGCATCCTCCCGCGACGTCTCATGGACAGTGGCTGCGGTCTCGGAGGAATGCGCGGTCGAACGGTCGGGGCAGACCACCCCGCGACATCGTCGCTGCGACACACCTCGGATCCACAACCCTTGCTGCGGCGCACGCGCAACGCAGATGTCACGTCGATGCGGCACCACAACTTATCGTGTTGCGACGCACATGAAGCGCCACAACCGCTTGCGCGATTCCATGCTGCGGCCGATATGTTCCGGCTCGTGCTTCGGTGAAATGAGACGGGCGTCTCATTTGCAACTAACATAATCGCAGCCATCGAAAACCGTCAAGCGATCCCGTGAAACGCACCCCGATCGACACGCCGACCGAGACCGGACGCCGCGCCCGGACCCACAGACTCCTCATCGACGAGGCGATGAAGCTCGCCCGTCATGGCGGCGTCGTGTCGGTGTCGGAGGTCGCGCTCGCGGCGGGTGTGTCGCGGGCGACCGCGTATCGCTACTTCCCGAGCCGCAGCCGGCTCATCGCCGCGATCGTCGACGAGAGTCTCGGCCCCGTCCGCGGCTACGAGTCCCGCGAGATCGACGGCACGGCGCGCGTGCGTGATCTCTTCGAGCAGACCTTCCTGCGCTTCCGGGAATTCGAGCCGCAGCTGCGCGCCGCGCTCCAGCTGTCGCTCGAACACTGGGCACTGGAACAGTCGGGGACGCTCGCCGAGGAACCCTACCGGCGCGGCAATCGACGCACGATCCTCGCGCGGGCCGCGGCGCCGCTGAAGACCGAACTGGGGAAGGCGTCCTACACGCGCCTGCTGAAGGCGCTGTCGCTCGTGTACGGCATCGAGTCGTACGTCGTGCTGAAGGACATCTGGGGATCGGGCAACCGGGAGGTCGACCGCATCGTCCGCTGGGTCGTCGACGCCGTCGTCGAGAAGTCGCTCCGGGAGAACACGGCTCCCGCTGCCGCCCCACCGTCGCGGGCGAAGCGCCGAGCGACGGGCTGAGACCTGTTCACACTGCGGATGCCGGTGCGAACAGGCCCAGGGTCCCGAGCCGGTTCGCGGCCCGATCGCGCGACGGCGATCGGCACCGCTGCTTCGTCAGCGCGGCTTCGCGGCCGGTGCAACCGCCTGCGGACGCGGCGCTGCGACGGGTACCGCCGGGCGCGGTGCGGCAGGCGGGGCGGCCACCGGCCTGGGTGCGACGCGGGTCGCGTCGATTCCCTCGAAGGCCAGGCGACAGCGCACCCCCGCGAGGATGTCGCCCGTCGGATTCGGGAGTTCGAGCCGCACGCCGAAGGTCCCGCTGGCCGGATCGAGCACCCGGTCGAGCACGACGACCTTCGCCCGGGTCGGCGCCCCGCCGACGACGGCCGGCGTCACGATCGCGGACAGGCCGACCTTGACCTGCCGGTAGAGATCGGCAGGCAGCAGCGCCTCGACGTTGAGCACGTCGGTCTGCGCGAGCTTCATGATCGGCCGCCGGCCCACGCCGGTCTCGGTGACCTCGCCGGCGTTCAGGATGCGTTCCATCACGACGCCGTTGATCGGGCTGCGGATCGTCTTCAGCTGGATGATCGCCATCTGACGCCGGTACTCGATCTCGGCGAGCTTGCGGTTGTCCTCGGCCTCGACGAGCTCCGACTCGGCGATGAGCCGCTCGTTCAGCGCGTCGTCGTGCTGCTGCGCCGGGATGAAGTCCTTCCGGGCGAGTTCCTTCGCCCGCGCGAACTTGCGCTTGCTGAAATGCACCCGTGACTCGCCGGCACGGATCGCACCGTCCATCTGCGACCGGAACTTCGCGCCCTCGGCCAGCGCGCGCTCGACCGACGTGTCGATCAGTGCGATCTCCTGGCCCTTGCGGACGCTGCTGCCCCGGTCGACGGTGATGCGCTCGATGAGTCCTTCGATCGGGCTGCGGATCTCGAGGATCTGGCGCGGCTGGATGACGCAGTCGAAGTCGGCCGCAGCGGCCGTCGACGCGATACCGAGAAGCGCGATCGCCCCGAGGACAGACCTTGCGGCGCCCCGCGCGAGGCTCCGCGCGAACGGCGACGCTGCCGTGCGATGCGCGAACAAGGTTCCCCTCGTCGAGCGATCGTTGCCGGATATCCGCCCGGCATTCCGTGGCGCGGCGACCGCGCGGTCGAGTGCTTGCGCGGCGTCGACCGCGAGGGTCGGGCGCCGCTGGTGTTCGGTGGTGTATGTCGTCTTCATGTGGCGCGCGTATCGACCGTTTTCCCGCGATCTTGAGCCCCGGCCGTCGCAGGCCGACCACGCGTCCGGATGTCTGCACCAGACCGCCTCCGGGCGCCCCTGCCACCGCCCGACGGTCCGGGCGCGGCGTCGCGTGCACGGCCATCCGACGCGCAGTCCGGTCGTCGCATGCCGTGCCGCCACGGTCGATGGAACCGTCCCGGCGGGCTGACGGCACGACCGACGTCATTCCGGACATCACCTCAAGTTCTTCCCCTCCGGACCCGTAAACGCGGGGGTCCTGTCGGGCGCTTCCCCGCGCACCGTCATCGCGTACCCCGGGGCCACGACCGACCCCGCGCCTCGACGCCTCGTGCGGACGCACGCGTGGGCCCGCCGCCGCGCGAGCGGCGCGCTCAAGCCGATGTCCCGACGACCGTAAGAACCGGCAGCACCACAGGAGCCCGCATTGCCATTGCGCATCATCAGCGAGCGCCCGGAAGTTGCCGGGCCCGCACCGCAGCCGACGACCGGCGCCGGACCGGCCCGACTGCGTCCGGCGCGTCCGGCGAATCCGTCTGCCGCTCCCGGCCAGCCGGTGCGCCAGTCCGCGACGCCTGAACCGCGTCCGGCGCAGGCGAAGTCCGCGGCCCCGCGCGGCGCCGCGACGCTGCTGCAGCTCCAGGGCACGCTGCTCGGGCACGACAACTTCCACGAAGCCGCGACGGCGTTCGCGACCCAGCTGGCCGACGTCCTCGGCGCGGCCCGCGTGGCCATCGGCTTCTTCGAGAGCGGTTACGCCGAGGTCGCCGCGGTCTCGCGCGAGGCGGACTTCGAGGGACGCAACGAACTGTTCCGCCTCGTCGGGACCGCGATGGACGAGGCCATCGAGCAGGGCGTGACGATCGTCCATCCCGGGCGACCCGGCGACAGGCCGCGGATCACGCTCGCCCACACCGAGCTCGCCCGGCACTGGGGCGGCGTCACGATCACCGTCCCGCTCGTCGTCGACGGACGCCCCGTCGGTGCCATCGCGCTCGGCGGCGCGGACAACGTCGCCGCGAACGCCGAGGCCGTCGCGTTCTGCGAGCACCTCGCCTGCATCCTCGCGCCGATCCTCGTGCTGAAGCGCGCGGCCGACCGGCGGTGGTACCAGCGCCTCGGGCAGGCCGTCTTCGACCTTCGCGAACGCGCCGGCCGCCCCGGCACGACCCGGACGATGCTCGGCGCGACCGCGGTCGTGCTCGCCGCCGCCATCGCCCTCGTCGCCTGGCCCGTCGAGTACCGGGTCACGGCGCCCGCCCGCGTCGAGGGCGCGATCCAGCGCTCGCTCGTCGCGCCGGCGGACGGCTTCCTGAGGCAGATCCACGTGAAGCCCGGCGACGCCGTGAAGGCCGGACAGGTCCTCGTGGAGCTCGCCGACCAGGACCTGGAGCTCGAACGCCTCAAGTGGACCGCCGAGTTCGCGCAGCACCAGAACAGTTCGCGGTCCGCGCTGGCGCGGACGGAGCGCACGGAGTACGTCGTCGCCGTCGGCAAGGCGCAGGAGGCGAAGGCCCAGCTGGACCTCGTCGAGCAGGCGATCCAGCGCGCGAGCGTCCGGGCGCCGTTCGACGGCACCGTCATCAAGGGCGACCTCAGCCAGACGCTCGGGGCGCCGGTGCGCCGCGGCGACGTGCTGCTCACCGTCGCCCCGTCGAACGAGTTCCGGCTCGTCGTCGAAGTCGACGAGCGCGACATCGCCGACATCGCGCCGGGTGCGACGGGCGAAGTGCACCTCGCCGCCCTCCCCCGTGAATCCGTGCCGTTCCGGGTGACGCGCGTGACGCCCGTCGCCACGAGCCGCGACGCCCGCAATTTCTACGAGATCGAGGGACGCCCGGGCGCCCTGCCGGCCGGGCTGCGTCCGGGGCTGCAGGGCGTCGCGAAGATTGGCGCCGACGACCGCACGCTCGCCTGGATCTGGACCCATCGCCTCGTCGACTGGGCACGCCTCGCCCTCTGGTCGCTCGGAGGCTGACGATGGCCGAGTCGCTGTTCAGCCCGCACTGGTACCGCTTCGCCGAATCCACGCCGCGCCTCCTCGCCGGCGTGACGGTGCGTCACCAGCACTACCGCGACGAAGCGTGGTACGTCCTGCTGAGCACGACGACGAGCCGGCAGTACCGGATCAACCGCCGCGCCTACCAGTTCATCGGACGCTGCGACGGCCACCTCACGGTCGAGCACATCTGGGACGATCTCCTCGAGACGATGCAGGACGAGGCACCGACCCAGGAGGAGATCATCGGGCTGCTGACGAGGCTCGCCGAGGAAGGTCTCGTCGACTACGGCGCGACTCCGAACTTCTCCGGGCAGCGCGGCCGGCTGCGCAAGCGCCGGCACCGCGGCTTCCCGAATCCGCTCGCCTTCCGCGTGCCGCTGGGCGATCCGTCGCGCCTGCTCGATCGCCTCGAGGTCGTCGCGAAGTGGATGTTCCACCCGGCCGCGCTCTGGCTCTGGATCGCGGTCGTCGGGCTCGCGACGATCTCCGCGGCCGCGCACTGGGACGCGCTGCGCCTCCACGCCGAGACCTGGATGGGCACGCCGCGCCACCTGTTCCTCGCGTGGCTCGCGTACCCGTTCATCAAGGCGCTGCACGAACTGGGGCACGCCCTCGCCGTGCGGCACTGGGGCGGCGCCGTGCACGACACCGGCGTCGGACTCTTCATGCTCACCCCCGCGCCGTACGTCGACGCGTCGGCATCCGCCGGATTCCGACGCCGCCACCAGCGCGCCACCGTGGCCGCGATGGGCGTCGCCGTCGAACTGGCGCTCGCGGCCTTCGCGCTGTTCGTCTGGCTCGAGGTGCAACCCGGACTCGTGCGCGATCTCGCGTTCGTGACGATGATGATCGCGAGCGTCTCGACGCTGGCCTTCAACGGCAATCCGCTGATGACCTTCGACGCGTACCACGTGCTGTGCGACGCGCTCGACCTCCCCAATCTCGCCGCACGCAGCCGCCGCTGGTGGCAACTGCAGCTCCAGCGCGCCGTGTTCGGCGCCGAACGCGTGGCACCGATGCACGTCACCGACGGCGAACGCGGCTGGCTGCTCGCGTACGCGCCGCTCTCGTGGTCGTGGCGGGTCGTCGTGGCCGCCGCGATCGTGCTGTGGGTCGGCCACTGGTCCGTGATCCTCGGCCTGCTCGTCGGCGCGTACTCGCTCGTCACGGTCGTGGCGCTGCCGATGATCGGCGCGGCCCGCGGACTCGTCCGTGCCGCCCCCGATGCCTCGCGCCGGTCGCGGGCCGCACGCATGGTCGGCGCGATCGGGCTCGCGATCGTCGTCGCGTGCTGCGCCGTGCCGCTGCCGTTCCGGACGTCCGCCTGGGGCATCGTCCAGCTGCCCGACCAGTCGCACGCACGCCCCGGCACGGACGGATTCATCACCGCGTTCGCCGCGCGCGACGGAGACCGCGTGACGCCCGGACAACTGCTGCTGACGCTCCACGATCCCGCGCTGACCACCGAGCGCGACCGGCTGCAGAGCCGGCTGGTGGGCCTCCAGGCGAACCGCTTCGATGCGATGCTCGGCGACAACCGCGAGACCGGCAATCTGCAGGAGGAACTGCTGCGCGTGCGCGGTGAACTGGCGCAGGTCGAGTCCCGGATCGCGCAGCTGGAAGTGCGCAGCCACACGGCGGGCGTGTTCGTGATGCCTCGCCAGGACGACCTGCTCGGCACGTGGACGCAGCGCGGCGCGACGCTCGGCTACGTGCTCGACGGACGCACCGCCGGCGTGCGGGCGGCCGTGCCGGAAAGCGACGCAGCACTGATCCGCGAGGGCCACCGGTCCATCGAGGTCCGGCTCGCGGAGTCCGCCGGCGACACCGTCGAGGCGCGCCTCGTGCGCGACGTGCCGGCGGCTGCGAACGAACTGCCGAGCCCCGCGCTCGGCGACCGCGGCGGCGGCCCGCACGTGACCGATCCGTCCGACGAGCACGGCGTCCGCACGACCGAACCCGTCGTCGTGATCGATCTCGCGCTGCCGCCGGACCGCGTGCCCGAACGGGTCGGCGGCCGCGTGCGCGTGCGCTTCGACCACGGGATGGAACCGATCGCCGTGCAGGCGTATCGCCGCCTCCGCCAGCTGTTCCTGCAGCATTTCAGTCCGACGGGCAGCTGACCGCATGGACATCCTTCACGCCGGCCGCACGCCGCGATCGGGACCGCTTCCGGTGCCGGGGATCCTGCTCGGCGCGTATCCGGAACGCCGCGGCGCCACGATCGACTGGCGCCACCGCGTGCTGGCCGCGGTGAGTGCGCTCGCTGCGCCACTGGATGCGTTCCGGCTCCGGCGCTACCGCCGCTTCGTCGACGCGGTCGGCGCGCTCGGACCGGCACTCGCGCGCCTCTCGCCCGCGGCGATCGACGACCGCATCGAACGCCTGCGTGCCTCGCTGTCGCGATCCGGATTCGCGGAACCGCTGCTCGTCGAGGCATTCGCGCTGATCCGCCACGCGAGCGAACGCACGCTCGGCCGCCGTCCGTACGACACGCAGCTGATCGCCGCGCGCGTGATGTTCGACAAGCGGGTCGCCGAGATGGCGACCGGCGAAGGCAAGACGCTCGCGGCGGCCGTGTGCGCAGCGGCCGGCGCGCTCGCCGGTGTCCCGGTGCACGTCATCACCGTGAACGACTACCTCGTCGAACGCGACGCCGACCTGATGCGTCCGCTCTACGCTGCGCTCGGACTGACGGTCGGACACATCGCCGCGAAGCACGACCTCGTCACGCGGAAGCAGGCGTACGCGTGCGACATCACGTACTGCACGGCGCGCGACCTCGTGTTCGACTACCTGCGCGATCGCACGGTGCGCAATCCGCTGCTGTCCGAAGCACAGCGCCGTGCCGCGGAACTCGATGCGCCGGGCCGTGCCGCGCCGACGCTGCTGCGCGGCCTCTGCATGGCCGTCGTCGACGAAGCCGACAGCATCCTGCTCGACGAAGCGCGGATCCCGCTGATCCTGTCGACGTCGAGTCCGGACACCGCACGCGCGTCGTTCCACGCACTCGCGCTCGACTTCGCGCGGCGGCTCGTGATCGGCCGCGACTGTGCCGTCGATCCGGAACGGCAGCACGTCGCGCTGACCGACGCCGGCCGCACCGCGCTCGGGGCCTTCGCCGCCAGCCAGCCCGGCGCGTGGCGCAACCGCCTGCATCGCGAGGAGGCGACCTGCACCGCGCTGGCGGCGCTCCACACTTACCACCCGGACCGCCACTACCTCGTGCGCGACGGGAAGATCGTCATCATCGACGCCGCCACCGGACGTCTCGCGCCGGGCCGGATGTGGGGACGCGGCCTGCACCAGATGATCGAACTGAAGGAAGGCTGCAAGCCGAGCGCCGACCAGGTCACGGCGTCGCAGATCACGTATCAGCGCTTCTTCCGCCGCTACCTGCACCTCGGCGGGATGAGCGGCACTGTGAGCGAGGCGGGCGCCGAACTGGCCACGGTCTACGGCCTCGAAGTCGTGCGTGTGCCGCTGCGTCGGCCGAGCCGGCGCACGGTCTTCGCGACGCGGCTGTTCCGCGATCGGGCGACACAGTGGAACGCCGTGATCGCGCGGACGATCGCGGTCGCCCGCACCGGACGTCCCGTGCTGATCGGCACGGACTCCGTCGCGGAATCCGAGGAACTCGCGGCGCACCTCGCGGCCGCGCGCGTGCCGCACGCCGTGCTGAACGCACGCCACGACGCGACGGAAGCGCACGCCGTCGAACAGGCCGGTCGGGCCGGCCGGATCACCGTGACGACCAACATGGCCGGACGCGGCACCGACATCCCGCTCGCCCCCGGCGTCGCGGAGCGCGGCGGACTGCACGTGATCTGCTGCCAGCACAACGCGTCGCGCCGCATCGACCGCCAGTTGATCGGACGCTGCGGCCGCCAGGGTGACCCCGGCAGCGCCGAGACGATGCTCGCGCTCGACAAGCCGCGGATCGCGCGCGTCGTGCCCCGCTGGATCACGACGTTCACCGGCCCCGACGGCTGGCAGCGCCCCGCGTGGCTCGTGTCGTTCGTCGTGCGGCTGCCGCAGTGGCTCGACGATCGCGCGCAGCGCCTCGAACGCCGCGAGGTGCTCGCCCGCGATCACCGCACGGAACAGAGCCACGCCGTCCCCGGAGGACTGGAATGACCCCGCGCTGCGCCGCGCACGCACGCCGCGCACCGATCGGGAGCCGCGCATGATCGGCTGGCTCCGGTCACGGTTCGGATCGCGCAGGCAGCAGCGCGCCGAGCTGCTCGTCGAGGAACTCGAGCCGCGCGTCCTGTACTCCGCGGACGCCGCCGTGCTGCTGTCGCCCGACGCATTCGCCCCCGTCGCGGAGGTCCGGTCGCTCGACGTGTACGCGCCGGTCGACGCCGAAGACGATCCGACGTTCGACCCGGGCACGGACACCGACATCGCACCGCTCGACACGCGCGTCGCCGAGAACGCCGACACCACCGTCGCACCGTCCGGCGACATGGTCGCGACGACGGCCTCGATCGAGACACTGCCGCGCGTCGAGATCGTCTTCATCGACGATCGCGTCGAGGACCAGGACACCCTGCTCGCCGACCTCGCCGCGCGCGACGCAGGCGACACGGATATCGAGATCGTGCGGCTCGACGGCACGCGCGACGGCCTCGCACAGATCACGGCGGCACTCGACGGACGCTCCGACGTGTCCGCCATCCACCTCTTCAGCCACGGCACGGACGGCCAGCTGCGGCTCGGCAGCGGCTGGATCGACGAGTCGACGCTGATCAACCGCGCGTCCGAACTGGCGGCGTGGTCCGGCGCGCTGACGGCAGACGCCGACATCCTGCTCTACGCCTGCGACGTCGCGGCCGATGCGCAGGGCGAGTCGTTCGTGCGGCAGCTCGCTGCACTCACCGCAGCCGACGTGGCTGCGAGTGCGGACACGACGGGTCACGCGTCCCTCGGCGGCGACTGGAATCTCGAGTACGCCACCGGCACGGTCGAGTCGTCCGTGCTGCCCGCGCTGGCCACGCAAGAGGCCTGGGTCGACGTGCTGGCCGTGACATCGAACGGCACGGTGTCGTCCGCGCAGACGACGGGTGCGACGAGCCTCACGTGGTCGCACACCGTGCTCGCCGGCAGCAACCGCGCGCTCTTCGTCGAACTCGCCATCGACAGTCTCGGCGCGTCGGTCACGAGCGTGACGTACGGCGGCGTCGCCTTGACGCAGGTCGGTCGCGGCGCCGGCAACCACGCCGTCGAGATCTGGGTGCTGCTGTCGCCGGCGGAAGGCACCGCCAACGTCGTCGCGAGTTTCGGTGCGACGACGGCGGCCGCGGGCGGCGCGAGCACGTTCAACGGCGTGAGCCAGACGACCCCCAACGGAACCTTCGTGTCGGCGACCGGCACCGGCACCGACGCAACGATCGACGCGGCGAGCGCCGTCGGCGACATCGTGATCGACGTGCAGTACTGGCAGGGCGCGCCGTCGGGCGGTGCGCCCGGCGGCGGCCAGACACTGCAGTGGTGGCAGTCGAGCGGCGTGATGGTGGGCGGGTCCACGTCGGAGCCCGGCGCGACGACCGTCACGATGTCGGGCAGCTTCACGAGTTCGACGCAGTGGGAGATCGGCGCGCTCTCGATCAAGGCGGCCGTCAATTCCGCACCGACGATCACCGATGGCGCGACCGTCACGCTGACGGGCACGAACGAGAACACGACGTCGTCCGGGACAGCGGTCAGCGCACTCCTGACAGCGGCCGGGTACGCGGACGTCGACGGCGGATCGAGCGGCGTCGCGATCACATCGAAGGCCGGCAACGGCACGTGGCAGTACTCGACGGACGGCGTGACGTGGGCGGGCTTCGGCGCCGTGTCGTCGACGAATGCGCTGCTGCTCACGTCCACCACGCAGGTCCGCTACATCCCCGACGCGAACAACGGCGAGACCGCGACCTTCGGCTTCAAGGCGTGGGACCAGACGTCCGGCACGGCGTCGACCAATGCCGTCGCGGCGTACGCGACCACGGCCAGCTCGGGCGGGACGACGGCGTTCTCCTCGGGTTCCGCCACGGGTTCGATGACCGTGAGCCCGGTCAACGACGCGCCGGTCCTGGCGGACACCGCACTCGCGCTGAACACCATCGAGGACGCGGGCGTGCCGTCCGGGGCCGTCGGCATCACGGTCGGCTCGATCACGGGCGGCATCACCGACGTCGACACGTCCGCCGTCACGGGCATCGCGATCAGCGCGACGGACGAGACGAACGGCGTCTGGTACTACACGACCGACGGCGGCACGAACTGGACGACGGTCGGCGCGGTCACCGGCGGCTCGTCGCTGCTGCTCGAGGCGAATGCAGACACCCGGCTGTACTTCGCGCCGACCGGCGGGTACAGCGGAACCTCGTCGAGCGCACTCACCTTCCGCGCGTGGGACCAATCCAGCGGCACGGCGGGCAGCAAGGTCAGCACGCTCGCCAACGGTGGCACGACCGCGTTCTCCTCGGCGACCGATGTCGTCGACGTGATCGTCGCCGCGAATGTCGCGCCGACCGCCGACGCGGGCGGCCCTTACACGATCGCCGAGGGTGCATCGCTCACCGTGGACGGCTCCGCGTCGACCGATCCGGAATCGCGGCCCCTCACGTACGCCTGGGACCTCGACAACGACGGCAACTACGGCGAGGTCGGCGAAGGGACGACGTCCGGACCGACGATCTCGTGGGCGACGCTGCAATCGTTCGGCATCACCGACGATGGCACGTACACGATCGGGCTCCGCGTGAGCGATGGCGCGCTGACCGACACCGCGACGACGACACTGACCGTGACGAATACCGGACCGACGCTGTCGGTGACCGGCGGGTCATCGGCGATCGAGAACCACACGTACACGCTGTCCCTCGGCGCGACCGACCCGGGCGACGACACGATCACGAGCTGGACCATCGTGTGGGGCGACGGCACGGTCGAGACCGTCGTCGGCAATCCGGCGTCGGTCTCGCACACCTACGCCGTCCCCGGGTTCACGTACGACATCCTCGCGTCCGCCACCGACGAGGACGGCACGTTCACGAACGTCGATGCGCTCGTCTCGGACCTCGCGGACCACGCCGTGTATCGCCTCGACGGGACGACCGGTGCGTCGGAAGGCACGCTGCCGGTCAACGCCTCGCTGTCGCAGCCGATGGGCAGCACGTTCGGCCCCGATGGCCGGCTCTACGTCGGTGGCAACGCGTCCAACAACGTCGTCTGGCACGACCTGACAGCAGGCACCACGGGCGTCTTCGTGAGCGCCGGCAGCGGCGGACTGAACTCCGCGGGCGACGTGGCCTTCGGCGCCGACGGCAACCTGTACGTCGCGAGCTACGGCACGGACCAGGTCCTGCGCTACGACGGCACGACCGGCGCGTTCATCGACGTGTTCATCGCGGGCGGCGTCAGCGCCCCCGCAGCGCTCGCCTTCGGTGCAGACGGCGATCTCTACGTCGGTGGCTGGTTCGACGGCAAGGTCTGGCGGTTCGACGGCACGTCCGGCGCGCTCGTCGGGGGCGGCGCCTTCGTGACGCTCGCGGGCGGGTTCGGTGTCGGCGCCATCGCGTTCGGGCCGGACGGCAATCTGTACGTCGGCGACGGCAACTTCAACGACCTGATGAAGTACGACGGCACGACCGGCGCCTTCATCGCGAAGCTGGACGACGCCATCTCGCCACGCGACATCACGATCGGGCCGGACGGCAACATCTACGTCTCGGATTTCAACACCGGCCACGTCGAGCGCTACGACGCCACGACCGGTGTGTCGCTCGGCAACTTCGACACCGGCGTGACGGGCATGTCGCAGGCGTGGGGCCTGTCGTTCACGCCGGATGTCCAGGTGACCGTCTCGGCCAACGTCGCGCCCACGATCACGAACCTCGACGGCGATGCGCTCGCGTACACCGAGGACGACGGCGCTGTCGTCATCGAACAGGGTGGCGACGCGCTCGTGACCGACATCGACACGTCCGACTTCGACGCGGCGACGCTCACCGTCTCGTTCGCCGCCGGATCGGACAGCGCCGAGGATGTCCTCGGCATCCGCCACCAGGGCATGGGCGCGGGCCAGATCGGCATCTCGGGTTCCGACATCGCGTACGGCGGCGTCGTCATCGGCTCGTTCACCGGCGGGTCGGGCGGCACGCCCCTCGTGGTCACGTTCACCAGTGCGGCCGACGCCGCTGCCGTCGGCGCGGTCTTGAACAACGTCACGTACACGAACACCGACGGCGTCGCCCCGACGATCGGCGCGCGCACCGTCCGCTTCGTGCTGACCGACGGCGACGGCGGGACGAGTGCCGCGTCCGACGCGACCGTGACCGTCGGCCGACTCAACGACGCGCCCGTGCTGGTGGACGGCGCGACCGTCGTGCTCACCGGCACGAACGAGAACACGACGAGTGGCGGCAGGCTCGTGAGCAGCCTCATCCTGCCGTCGATCTGGTCGGACGTCGACGACACCGGACAGCGCGGTATCGCCGTCACGGGCCTGTCGGGCAACGGGACCTGGCAGTACTCGACCGACGGATCCACATGGACGACGTTCGGCAGCGTGTCGACGACGCACGCGCTGCTGCTCACGTCGACGACGCAGGTGCGCTACGTCCCCGACGGCGTCACGGCGGAGACCGCGACGTTCGACTACCGCGCGTGGGATCGCGCCACCGGCACGGCATCGACCGCGACGGTGCCGGGCTACGCCGACGTCGGCACGTCCGGCGGTTCGACGGCGTACTCCACCGGCACCGCCACGGCGTCGATGACGGTGGCGGCTGTGGACGACGCGCCGACGTTCTCCGCGGCGAGCGGCGTCGTGACGACGGACCTCACGACGCGCGACCACGGATACGCGGTGGCCGTGCAGCCGGACGGCAGGCTGCTCGTCGCGGGCTCCGGCCTTGGCGCGGCGTTCGACACGGACTTCTCGCTGACGCGATACAACGGCGACGGTTCGCTCGACACGACATTCGCCGGCACCGGCAACGTGCTCACCGACTTCGGCGCGAGCGACGACACGGCACGCAGCGTCGTGGTCCAGCCCGACGGGAAGATCCTCGTCGGCGGCACCGCGACGATCGGCGGGCAGAGCGTCTTCGCGCTCGTGCGCTACAACACCGACGGTTCGCTCGACACGAGCTTCGGCGGCACGGGCAAGGTCACGACATCGGTCGTCGTCGGCGTGAACTGCAACGCGACGAGCCTCGTCGTGCAGGACGGCGGGAAGATCGTGCTGGCCGGCACGTCGGGCAACGGCAGCACCGACATCGCGCTCGTGCGCTACAACGCCGATGGTTCTCTCGACACGACCTTCAACGGCACCGGCACGGTCTCGATCGACTTCGGCGCGAGCTACGACACCGGACTGGCCGTCGCCCTCCAGGCGGACGGCAGGCTGCTCGTCGCGGGCAACACCAACGTGATCGGCTCGACGCACTTCTCCGTCGTCCGGGTGAACGACGACGGCACGCTCGACACCGGCTTCGGCACGGCAGGCAAGGTGACACTCGCGATGGGCGGCGACAGTTCCGCGACCGCCATCGCCGTGCAGGCGGACGGCGGCATCGTCGTCGGCGGATACGCGCGCGGCGCCGTCTATTACGACTTCACGCTCGTGCGCCTGCAGGCCGACGGATCGCTCGACACGACCTTCAACGGCACCGGCAAGGTGACGACGGCAGTGAGTCCGACCTCGGACCAGATATACGCGCTCATCATCCAGGACGACGGCAGGATCGTCGCCACGGGCACGACGGAAGCCGCCGGCAACTACAACTTCGCCGTGGTCCGCTACGCCGCAGACGGCAGCCTCGACACGACGTTCAACGGCACGGGCATCGTGTCCACCGATGTCGGCCAGGCCCTCGACACCGCATACGCACTCGTGCAGCAGGCCGATGGAAAACTCGTCGCGGTCGGGGATTCGATCACGTTCGGATTCGGTCCGCAGCCGAGCGTCACCGGGCTCGTCCGCTACACGACGACCGGTGCACTCGACACGCAGTTCGGCGCCGCCGCGACGACGCTCGACGCGACACCGATGTACGTCGAGAACGGCGCGGCCGTCGTGCTCGATCCCGACGCCGCGATCTTCGACACGGAGTTGTCGGCCGCGGACAACTTCGCCGGCGCGACACTCACGCTCGCGCGCACCGGCACCGCGAACGCCGACGACGTGTTCTCCGCGACCGGCACGCTGTCGGCCCTCACCGAAGGCGATCCGCTCGTCGTCGACGGCACGACCATCGGCACCATCACGACGAACAGCGGCGGCACGCTCCTGCTGACCTTCGACGCCGGCGCGACCGGGACGCTCGTGAACTCCGCGATGCGGCAGATTGCCTACGCGAACGGCAGCGATGCGCCGCCGGCGAGCGTGCAGATCGACTGGACCTTCGACGATGGCAACTCGGGCAGCCAGGGCACCGGTGGCACACTGACAGCGACGGGCAGCACGACGGTCACGATCACGGCAGTCAACGACGCACCGTCCACGACGCCGGTCGTGCTGACCGCGATCTCCGAAGACAGCGGACCTCGCGTCATCACACAGGCCGAGCTGCTCGGCAATGTATCCGATGTCGATGGCCCGGCGCTGACGGCAACCGGCCTCGCGATCACCACCGGTGCAGGCCAGCTCGTCGACAACCTCGACGGCACCTGGACGTACACACCCGCCGCCGACGACGACACCTCGGTGGACTTCAGCTACACCATCACCGACGGCACCGATTCGGTGGCCGGCTCCGCATCGCTGGACATCACGCCGCTGAACGACGCGCCCGTGCTCGACAGCGCCGGAATCACCGTGTCCGAGGGCCAGTCCGTGACGCTGTCCGCAGCCGATTTCGGCATCACCGATCCGGACAGCGCGGCATTCACGTTCACGCCGGGCAGCGTCAGCGGCGGGATCTTCCAGCTGGCCTCCGCTCCCGGCGTGTCGATCGCGTCGTTCACGAGCGCCCAGCTCGCTGGCGGACTCGTCCAGTTCGTCGACGACGGCAACGAGGTCGCACCGTCGTTCAGCGTGAACGTGAACGACGGCACGTCGAACTCGAACACGCTCGCGGCGACGATCGGTTACATGACCACCAACGACGCGCCGACCACGACACCCGTCACGCTCACCGCGATCGCCGAAGACAGCGGACCTCGCCTCATCACGCAGGCCGAGCTGCTCGCCAACGCATCCGACGTCGACGGCCCGGCGTTGACGGCAACAGGCCTCGCCATCACCTCCGGCGCGGGCAACCTCGTCGACAATCTCGACGGCACCTGGACCTACACGCCCGCCGCTGCCGACGAGAGCGCCGTCGTCTTCGGGTACACCGTCACCGACGGCACACTGTCCGTTGCAGGAACGGCATCGATGGACATCACGCCGGCGCCGGCCGTCGCGACGCCGGTGACGGCCCCCGTCTATCCTGGCTGGACGGCGCCGCCGGCCATTGCCGCGCCCGCGACGACGCCCGCGGATCTCCCGTCGGTCGCGATCGTCGCGGAGTCGCCGGCCCCATCCACCAGCCCCGCCGCGGAGACGACGATCGAGACCGATGCGGATTCGAGCGACGCCCTCGCCACGCCACGCGCGTCCGAAACGTCCCGGGCCAGGTCGGGCATCGGCGTCGGGCACTCGGGCAGCGGATCGACCGGCGGACCGGACGACTACATCGATCGCGTCGTGGAGGACGCCATCGTGCTCGACCGACTCATGGCCGACGCAGCGGTCGTCGCCGCGGCCAATGCCGGCCCGGATGCGACCTTCCGGTACTCCGCGATCGGCGTGCCGGCGACGAACGCGCAGACGATCGCGCAGCTCCGGACGCTGCTGGCGAGTTTCGGCATGGACATCTCGGACACGCCTGCGCCGTCCACACCGTCGGGTGTGATCCGGATCGCTGCAGCGCCCGCATCGACCACCGATCTGCCCGAGGACGCGGGGCCGCAGATCGATCTCAGCGCGGCCGGCGCCGTCCGCCTGACGGGCGTGGCCATGTCGACCGGCGTCGTCCTGTGGGCGCTGCGCGGCGGCGGCCTGCTCGTGTCGCTGATCGGCGCGGTGCCGGCGTGGCGCAATCTCGACCCGCTCCCGGTGCTCGCGCCCGAGGAGGACAAGCCCGAGTGGATGGTCCAGGACGACGAGGAAGCCGAGCCGCGGGATCCCGCGAGCACGCGTCTCCGTGACGCCGCGCGCATCGCCTCGGCCGCTGCGGAGTTCGTGCTGTGATCGCCGCGCTCCGCCGTCGCTTCCCGAGGCTCGTCGCGAGCCCCGCCGTCCGGATCTCGATGGGCATGAGTTCGCTGATCGTCGCGATCCTGCTCGCGATGGATCTCGCGTTCGGGCTGCTGCCCGACCACACGCTGCTCGTGCGCAAGACGCGGGAGCGCATCGCGGAGAACCTGGCGATCGAGGCAGCGTCGCTGATGGGCTCGGGCGACGTGCTGCGGCTGGGACTCGCGTTCCGCGAGCAGGTCGCGCGGGACGGGACGATCCTG
Source organism: Pseudomonadota bacterium (assembly GCA_963205165.1). Lineage (GTDB taxonomy): Bacteria > Pseudomonadota > Gammaproteobacteria > Burkholderiales. Next base: position 38,230 of record CAUJJX010000037.1, read on the forward strand.
TCCGCCACGGTGCGACGCAGCGACGGACAGGTCGTCACGCACGCAGGCGAGCAAACGGCGGCGTCCGACGCGCAGGCCGACAGCGCGGCGCGCGTCGATCACTTTCAGGTGCCGCTCGTGTCGAACGGTCAGCCGTGGGGCGTGCTCGACGTGCGCTTCGAGAGCGCTGCGCCGCGCGGCCTGCGCGGGTGGCTCACGCATCCGCCGGTGCTCACGGTGCTCGCGCTCGGCTTCGGCAGCTTCGTCGCGTTCTTCCTGTACATGCGCCGCGTGCTCGCGCACCTCGATCCGTCGACCGTGATCCCGGATCGTGTCCGGAGCGCCTTCGACGTGTTCTCGGGCGGCGTGATGATCGTCGACACGCAGAGCCGCGTGATGCTGGCGAACGCCGCCCTGCGCGGATGGATGGGCGCCACCGACACCGAGAAGCTGCTGGGCCGCGCCGTCGATTCGATCCCGTGGTTCGCGCGGGCGCTGCCCGCCGACCGGGATGCGCATCCGTGGGTCCGGACGGTCGCATCGGGGATGCCCGTCGAGGGCGAGCACATCGAGTTCGACCGGAACACGGCGTCGGCGCTCAAGGTCATCGCGAACACCGCGCCGATCCTGGATGGCGTCGGCGTGGTCCGGGGCTGCCTCGTCACCTTCGACAACGTGACGCATCTCGACATCCTGAACACGCAGCTGCTGGCGTCGATGACCGAGCTGACGCAGACGAAGGAGGAGGTCGAGCGGAAGAACGAGGAGCTGCTGCGCCTCGCGACGCGCGATCCGCTGACCGGCTGCCTGAACCGGCGCGCGCTGTTCGAGAAGCTCGACCAGCTGTTCGTCGACGCACGCACGGCCGGCACGCCGCTCTGCTGCATCATGACCGACATCGATCACTTCAAGTCCTTCAACGACCGGCACGGTCATGCCGTCGGCGACCAGGTGCTGCAGTCGACGTCGCACAAGCTCGGTGGCGGCCTGCGCGACATGGACCTGCTGGCGCGCTACGGCGGCGAGGAGTTCTGCATCATCCTGCCGGGCACGACGCTGGCGCAGGCCTGCGCCGTCGCCGAACGCCTGCGCAGCGACGTCGAGCTGCTGGCCGGTGCATCGATCCGGTCGACCCGCGATCTGAAGGTGACGTCGAGCTTCGGTGTCGCGGTGCTGACGGCGGACATCGTCGATCCCGCCGAACTGATAGACCAGGCCGACCAGGCGCTCTACGCAGCGAAGAAGGGCGGACGGAACTGCGTGCGGACGTACGAGGCGATCGCCGAGGCTTCGTGATGCAGCCGATCAGGGCCTCGTGACACCGCGGAACTCAGGTGCGCAGCGCCGACACTGACAGGCCCTACCGGAAGAGCTGCTCCGTCGCAGAAAGATTGCTGCTCACTTCGATCCGGACGTCGGGCAGGCAGTCGGTCGTCAGGCCCGTGATCCGCCACGCGACGGCGTCGATGTTGTCGACGCACGCTGCGGCCAGCCGGGTGTCGGCATGGCCGTACGCGAGCATGCCGCCCATGTGCAGCAGCGCGGCCTCGAGTCCGTGGTCGGCGCCTTCCTTCGGTGCGACCTGCTGGCGGATGGCCGCGCCGAAACACGACGGCAGGCCCCACGCGTCGGCGAGCGCACCGCCCACTTCGGCGTAGTCGCATCCGATCGTCTCGCGCTCGATCGCGGCGAGCCGCCACGGCTCTCCACGCGCACTCTCCAGCGCGGCTGCCGCCGGGCCGGGAATCCGGTGGTACATGACCATGTGACCGATGTCGCTCAGCAGGCCTTCGGTGAACACGCGCCCCAGGTCGACGAGCCGGCCGGACCGCGCGAGCGCCGTCGCGGCAAGCCCGCGATACACGCTGTGTTTCCAGAAGCCGGCGACATCCACCTGCTTGGGATCGATGCGCTCGAAGGTCGTCGCCACCGAACTGGCGAGGACGAGGTCGTGGACCTGGAACATGCCGAGCAGCGAGACCGCGCGCGACACCGATTCGACACGGCCGCGCACGCCCAGGAACGCGCTGTTCACGAGCTTCAGCACCCGCGCCGTCATGGCGGGGTCCGCGGCGATGACGCGCGCGAGGTCCAGGGCCGTCGTGTCGGGATCCTCGACGATGGCCTTCACGCGGAGGAACACCTCGGGGAGCGTCAGCAGTTCGATGCTCGACGCGATCAGGTCGGCCGCGCGATGGCGGGTGGGGGCAGCGGTGGTCAAGAGGCCTCGGTCGTCGGCAGCGATCGTCGAATGTCCGCGTCGGCGCCGCGTCGGCCATGGGCCGCGCCGCACACGCGCAGTGCTGAGATGACCGTACTTGTCGGCAGTGCTTCCGGACTCTGAAGCGGATTCGCGTGGCGGCCGCGGATCGCCGGCGGACGCGCGTCGATACGCCGGCCGGATCAGCTCGCGCGCCCGGCGCGTGCCTCGGTCGCGGCATTCAGGCCGGCCAGCGCGATCAGTTCCTGGTGCAGTTCGAACCAGACCGTGTGGTAGCTGTCCGCGATGATTCGCGCGACGTACCCGCGGTCGCCGCCCTCGATGCGCGTCAGCGCGCGCGAGAGCCGCACCGGATACGTCGCGAGGCGCGGCGACAGGGTCGACAGCCGACCGAGCAGCGGCATCGCGCGCCCGTGCAGATCGGCGAGATCCCGGAGGACAGCGCCGTCGTAGCCGGCATCGGCGTGATCGTTCGGCGTGCCGTCCGGCCGGACCTGCCACGCCGTCATCACCTGCTTCAGCGTCGTGTTGATCCCGCCGAACTCGGCGTAGAGGCTCGCGACGGCCGCTGCATCGACCCGCGCGCGCTCGCCGTCGAGCAGCACCGCGACGTGGGCCTGCCCGGCGTGCGTGAGCTGCCAGCCGGCGCCGACCCGCGTGCACCAGCCGTGACGTGCCATCGAGTCGTAGCGTGCCGCGGTCGCCTCGACCGAGAGCGACAGCGCGTCCGCGAGAAACTCCGCCGGCGCGCGGCCCTTGAGCCCGAGCAACCGGAGCAGCGCGAGGTCTGCCGACGCCGCGGCCGGCGCGGCAGTCATCGCTGCGGGCGCCGCTGCGGCAGACACGGAACGCGCCGGACCGTGGAGCATCGCGAGCAGCGCCGGCAACCGCTGCCCGACGACGACCGCGCCCACGCCCGCCGCCACCGCGGCGCACACGCCCTCGTCGGTATCGAGCACGTGGCCGCGCACCGTGACGCCGCGCCGCAGTCCGTCGCGCCAGTCCTCGCCGAGTGCGTCGAGATCGACACACTCGCCGGAGACGTTCCCGGCGCGGAGCAGCGGCACCGGGGCGAGCGCCATCCCCCATTCGAGCAGCCGGCGGAGGTCCGGGATGGCGGCTTCGTCGGGCGGCTCGACCGCGCGATCGCCGTCCCAGATCCGGCCGGTCGTGCCGTCGAGCGTGACGCGCCGGCCGGCGAACCTCGTGACGGTGTCCGGGCCGCAGCCGACGACGCACGGCCGGCCCAGCTCGCGACTGAGCACCGCGGCGTGCGACGTCGCGCCGCCGAGTTCGGTCATCAGGCCGCGCGCGGCGACGATGCCGTGCAGGTCGTCCGGACTCGTCGTCGTGCGCGCGAGGATCACGTCGTCGCCGCGCCGGGCACGCGCCTCGGCCTCGTCCGGATCGGTGACGACGACGCCCGTCGCGACGCCCGGACACGCGGCTTCGCCGATCGCGAGCGGCTGCGCGTCGGGGGCCTGCGGTGCGAGCCGTGGCGCGAGAAGCTGCCGCGCCTGCTCGACGCCGATGCGGCGGACGGCGGCCTCCGGCGAGATCAGCCCGGCCTCGGCGAACGCGACGGCCGCACGCGCGGCAGCCTGCGGCGAACGCTTCGCGACCCGCGTCTGCAGGAGCCACAACCGGCCGGACTCGACGGTGTACTCGATGTCCTGGAGATCGCGTGCGTCGGCTTCGAGCGTCGCGGCGGCGCGCAGGAGTTCGGCGTGGACATCCGGCATCTGCTCGCGCAGCGCGCCGAGCGCGCCGGGCGTGAACGCGCCCGCGACGACGTCCTCGCCCTGCCCGTGCGGCAGCCACTCGCCCCATGCCGGCGGATCGCCGGTGACCGGGTTGCGGCTGAAGAGCACGCCGGTGCCGGACCGCGCATCGCGGTTGCCGAACACCATCGCCTGGATCGTGACGGCCGTGCCGCCGTCCTCGGAGAAGCCGCGATGGTTGCGATAGACGCGGGCGCGCGCCGAATGCCAGGAGTCGAACACGGCGGCGACGGACGCGAGGAGCTGCGTCCACGGATCGTCCGGCACGGGGTCGTCGCGACCACCGAGGACGACCTTGCGGTACTGCGCGACGAAGCGGCGACGCGTGTCGGCGGCGAACGCGGCATCGCCGGTCTCGGCGGCGAGCGCGGCCTCCACGGAGTCGTCGATGCCGAGGTCGAGCACGGTGTCCATCATGCCCGGCATGCTGTGCGCGGCGCCCGATCGCACCGACACGAGCAGCGGACGCGCGGGGTCGCCGAAGCGCCGGCCGGTGGCGTCCTCGAGCTGCTTCACGGCGACGAGCAGGCGGTCCCGGAGTTGTCCGTCGACGACACGACCCGCGGCGAAATAGGCATGACACGCGTGGATCGTCGCCGCGACCGCGGGCGGCACCTGCAGCCCGAGCGCGCGCATCCGGTTGACGCCCCACGCCTTGCCGCCGATCTCTGCGGGCCCGAGCCGGCACGTGCCGTCCAGGGAAACGACCAGCGGCGGTCGCGGGACCGCGCCATCGAGTTCATCCAATCGGAGTCTCCTGGTTGTCGTCGTCCGGTACCGGCGCCGGGTGCCTGCGCCCGGACGGATCGCCGGGTCGAGAACTACGGTCCGGATGCAGCCTGCGGCGCGGCGGCCGGCGCCCGGAGGTTTGCGCGGACGCCGATGCCGCCGGATGCGCGGCATCGACGCCGGCAGGCCCTACTCCACGATCACGACACCCGTGTTCCCGTCGACCGTGACCATCGCACCGTTGCGGATCAGCCGCGTCGCGTCCGAGACGGAGACCGCCGCCGGCACGCCGAGTTCGCGCGACACGATCGCGGCGTGCGAGATGGCGGCCCCGGTCTCGACGACGACGGCGCCCGCCGCGAGGAACAGCGGCCCCCACGAGGCATCGGTCGTCGCGGCGACGATCACCTCGCCGGGCTCGAGATCGCTGTCGAGGTCGAGCGACGTGATGACGCGCGCGCGCCCCGTGTGACGGCCGGGTGACACGCCGATCCCCTGGAGCCGCGTACCGGCTGCGGCGTGCTCGATGTGCCCGGTGCCGCGATCGCGATAGGCGTCGAGCGGCGGCGGATCGCCCACGAACACGAACGGCGGTTCCTTGGAGCGGAGCAGTTCGAGCTTCGCCGCACGATCGACGATCAGCCCGGCGAACCGTGCCGGATCCGCGATGAAGTCATCGACCTCGTCGTCGGTGACCAGCAGGAGATCCTCCCAGCGCGCGAGCTGGCCGCGTTGCACGAGGCGTAGGCCAAGTTCGCGAACGGCGCCGCGCGCCGCGTCGTTCAGCATCGCGCAGTGGAGCTTCCCGCGTTCACGCGCCGCGAGATACCGGCCGGCGTTGCGGGCGGCGCCCGTGAACTGGCCGAGCACTGCCGGGTTGCCGGACAGCCTCCGCTGGATCTCGGTGACCGCGGCTTCGCGTTCGGCCGCGAAATGCGCGGCGCGGGCGTCGGGCGACGCTTCGTCGGGCGCCTGGCGGGCGCGGTCGAGCATGCGCAGCGGCATCCCGGGGTCGGTCGCGTACGTCGGCGAACGGAACTCCCAGACGCTCAGGCCGAGGAAACCCCAGCGCGCGATGAAGGTGTCCCAGGCGTCGAGGAACCGTCCGGCGTCGGGTTCGCCCGTCGCGCGGAGCCGGTCGAGCAGGCCTTCGACGCCGGCATCGAACGCCGCGGTCAGCACGGGCGACGCCTTCACGACGCGCGACAGGTTCCAGAGATCGAAGGCCTGCCCGGCGGATTCGACGTCGCCCACGGCGGCCGTCACCGTTGCGGCGAGTTCGCCGGCTCCCACCGCCGCGCTCACCTGCGCGATGACGCTCGTCAGGACATTCCCGCCGTACGTGTTGCGGACGTGGCGATCGAACAGCCGCCGGGCTTCCGGCCGCAGCGAGCGGAAGTACTCGAGGAGCTGCGCGTCGGGCAGCGCCGTGACATCCGGCCGGCGCGCGAGCAGCGCATCGAGGCGGACGCGATCGACGTCGGTGTCGGGCCGCGGATCGGCCGTGAAGAGCGAGGCGAGCCAGGTGCCGACGGCCGCGGTGCGTGCGGCGTTCGCATCGCGCGGGTCCGGGCGGTACGGCGGCACGTCGGGGTAGTCGCCGAAGAGGGACTTGTCGATCGCCTCGACGGTCATCCCGGGGATGCGGACGGCGAGCACGCGCGTGACCGACATGTTGATGTACACGTAGCCGCCGAAGCAGCAGACGATCTCGGGCTGGCCCGGCGGCTTGAACTCGTCGGGCGTGAAGAGGCCGATCCCGCAGAAGGCATCGCGCCAGCCGGCGTCCCACGCGTGGGGGCCGTACGCGCTCCAGGTGAGCGGCGACACGGCCTCGACGAATGTCTCGCCGACGTTGCCGCGGGTGAACACGGGAAAACGCTCGCTGCCCTCGTCGTCGCAGACCCAGACCTTGTCGACCATGCACCCTCCCCCGCGGACCCCGAACCGACCGCACGGCTCGCGGCGCGCGCGTCGATCGAACCGTGATCCACGGACGTGGACCCGTTGCTTTGTTTGTAACCGCGGCACGGGGGCGCGACATTGATCGAACGCAATCCGGCAGGGGCGCCGGACACGGCATGCCATGCGGATTCCGGCCGCGATGCACCGGCCGCGGCGACCTGCCGTCGGACCCGCGAGCGTGATCGACGGACAGCGTGACGCCGTCAGCCGTCCCGTCGATCCCGCGCGAGGACCATCACCGGCGCCAGCACGACGGCCTGGACGACGAAGAAGACGACGGCGAACGACAGGAACTCGCGCCGCCCGAGGACATTCACGGCGATCAGCGTCGCGATGCTCAGGCTGCGCGACGGGAACGCGGCGAGCATCGTCACGGTGTCCCGGCGGTCCCACGAGAACGCGCGCGCCATCGCGAGCCCCGCTGCGGCGGCACCGACCACGAACAGCGCCGCGGCCAGTGCGATGCCGGCGCCGTGGTCACGGATCGTGTGCGCCTGATCGAACGCCATGATCGCCAGCATCATCCCGAGGCCCGCGAGGTTCACCGACTGGATCGCACCGCGCCAGTGCGCGACGAACTCGGGCACGAAGTGGCGCAGGGACATCCCGATGGTCACGGGGAGCAGCAGGCCGGTCGCGATCTGCTGCATCACCCGGACGGTCGGCAACGCGAATCCGGCCTCGCCCGCGTGCAGCCATTCGAACAGGAACCCGGCCACGAGCGGCATCGTGACGACGGCGAGCGCGCTCGACACGGCCGTGAGCGTGACGGACAGCGCGATGTCGGCGCGGGCAAGCAGGCAGAAGACGTTGGACGAGATCGCCTGCGGGGCCGCGGCCGTCAGGACCAGGCCGGCGACGACGGCCGGCCCCGGATGCAGCGTGCGGATCAACACGACGGCGAGCAGCGGCAGCACGACGAGCTGGACGAGCAGCGCGGACACCACGTGCAGCGGGTAGTGGACGACGCGCTTCAGGTCGGCGAGCGTCAGCTCGAGGCCGACGACGATCATCGCCATCGTGATCAGCAGCGGCAGGCCGACGCCGACGGCGCTGCTCATGGGGCGCGATCCGGTGGTGACGGCGGTCGGTTCATCGAGGGTTCGTGACGTTGCTGGGGACCAGCCGATTGCATCACGAATCGCAGG
>CAUJJX010000038.1 GCA_963205165.1 Pseudomonadota bacterium
CGTCGCGGGGCGCAGACCGAAGTTGAGACCGCTGCCCACGTTGCGATAACCGAGCTCGATGAGCGTGGGCGTCTCGAAGCTGCGACCGGCGTTCAGGTAGACGTTCGTGAGTGGCGTCACGCGGACGAGCGCGCCGATCACCGGTGTCCAGGCGGAGAAATGCGCCGTCCCGCTGTCGTTGGGGTTGACCCCGGCGACGAAGTAGTCGGACGACTGCACCTTGACCCGCGTGTAGCGCAGCCCCGCGAAGCCGGTGACGGTCGAGATCGGCGTCCACTCGGCCTGTCCGTACGTGCCCCAGCTGTGGACACGGTTGAACTCGTTGCGCTTCAGGATGCCGACGGCACCGTTCAGGTTCTCGTAGCCCTTGCGATCCTCGCCGGCGACGTCGTAGTCGGCGCCCGCCGTCACCGTCAGCGGCTGGTCACCGAACACGGTCGTCTTGCGGGTCCAGCGGCCCCCGAATCCGAGGAAGTCCCGGGACAGACCGGAGATGCCGCCCGAGCTGAACGGCACCGCTGCACCACCGCGCGTCCCGAGGTAGCCGATGTTGTTCCGTTCGCCGCCGTAGGCCATGACGCGGATGGAATCCGCTGCCGTGAGCTGGCGATCGTAGACGGCGCCGATCTGCTTGTTGTCGAGGCTGCGGCCAGAGTTGAACTGATACGAGGTCGCCACAGCCTGCTTCCGGTTCTGTGCGACCTGCGCTGCGGTGAGCGTTCCTGGGTCCTGGTCCCACGGCTGGTCGAGGTAGCTCGCGGAGATCGTCAGCGTCGCACGGTCGTCGATCTTGATCCCGAACTTCGCGTTCGTGAGGTAACGCTCCGACGAGCTGCGGTCGCGATAGCCGTCGGTCGTCATGTAGCTCGTGCTCGCGACCGCGTTCACGCGGCCGTACGTGCCACCGAACTTGAGGCCGATCTTCTGCGTGCCGTAGCTGCCGAACATGTAGTTCGCGCTCACGGTCGGGTCGGCCGGGCCGTCTTCCGTGAAGGCCTGGACGATGCCGCCGGAGTGGTTGCCGTACAGCGCCGAGAACGGGCCGCGCAGCACTTCGATGCTCTTCGCGGACGCAAAGTCGAACAGTGCCGTGCCGCCCTGGCCGTCCGGGGTGGTCGCCGGGATGCCGTCGACGTACAGGCGCACGCCACGCGTGCCGAAGCCGGAGCGCGCGCCGAAGCCGCGGACCGAGATCTGCTGTTCCTGCGAGTACGCCTCGCGGCTCTGCACGTACGTGCCGGGGACCCGGACCATCGTCTCGGAGATGTTGGCCTGGAGCTTCGCCTCGGTCAGTTCGCGGCGGTCGATCGAATCGATCGCTGCGGGAACATCGAGGCTGGACTGCGCATTCCGGGTCGCCGTGACGACGATGGGCGCCGAACGGATCGTGTCGGCGGCGACAGCGAAGTCGGCACAGGCACAGGCGACGGCCGCCGCGAGGGTTTGAAGGGCAAAGGCGGCCCGGGCGGGCACGAACTGGGGAAGCATTTCTTTCATCTCCGAGGTCTGGCTTGCTGTTTTTCTGGCTTGCTGTTGTGGTCGATCTTGTGCGATGCGCCGCGGCCGCGGCACGCGCCACGCACACTGCGCGGGCACTGCCTCGACACGACGCGGGCGCTGCGTTGGCGCCGCTTCGTTGCTGCATCCGGTCCGGCCGCGGCGAGATCGATGCTGCGGCCCGATCGGGCTAGGGCCTGCCGGAATACGAAACGGCCGCGCGAGGCGGCCGGACGGCGGGGAACTGCGGGTGGTACGACCGGGGGCACTGCTGGCGAAACGCCCGGGGTGCCCTCGGGACTGCAGGGCGGTCCATGCGGCGCCGCGACGCAGGCAGAACCGCGGGCCCGAAACGACGAAGGGCCGCCGAGGCAGCCCTTCACTTTCTTCGCCGGCCGCGATATTAGCGGTTGGCGATGTACATCGTCACTTCGAAGCCGAAGCGCATTTCGGTGTAGGCGGGCTTGGTCCACATGGCGATTGTCCTTTTCGGTCGTTTCGGGGGGGAGGTCAACCGTGGTGAGCGGTATGGAATGGATTCTCCGGATCCCCGCGTGCCGCAACAGCGCGAAATGCTGAATGGGGCCTCATGATTTTCATGAGCCGCACCGGCGGGACGCACCCACGACCTCCGCAGCAGTCCGCCCGGGGGGATGCATCCGCTGCGGGAAGACACCCCGGCGACGATCGCGGCACCCGCAAAAAAAACGGCCGCACGAGGCGGCCGAAGAATTACGGGGAGATGAATCAACAGCTGAAGCACCTGCAGCAACGACGCCGGCCGGGGGTCGGCAGACACGACCCGACCGAAAGCGGATCCAACCTGAACCACGCATCCGGGGTCGTTGACACCACGCACGCCAGATCGGTTCCGCAGTGTCGACAGACCGGTTACGAACCCTCGCAGGGCCGGGATCCCGGGCTCTGCGGGGACGCCTGCACAACCGGACTCCGGAAACGACGAAGGGCTGCCGTGGCAGCCCTTCGCTTCACTCGACAACCGCTGGATCAGCGGTTGGCGATGTACATCGTCACTTCGAAGCCGAAGCGCATTTCGGTGTAGGCGGGCTTGGTCCACATGGCGGTAGTCCTTTTCTGTTGGGTTCGGGTGAGGCATGACCACAGGGTTGGGTCAGGAACGGATTCTCCGGATCCGTGGCGCCCGCAACAGCGCGAAATGCTGAATGCGACCTCATGATTTTCATTAGACGCATGTCGAGGGAGCGACGCTGCCCGGCGCCGGCCGGGAACGTGGAGTACCCGCCGCACCCTGCGCAGCCGGGGATGCGGCCGCCTCCGCCGATCAGGGTTCGAGCAGCTGGTGCCGCATGGCGATGATCGCCAGTTCGGCCGAGTTGGCGGCTCCGAGCTTCTGCTTGATGTTGTAGAGGTGGGTGCCGATCGTCCGCGGGCTGAGGCACATGACCTCGGCGATGTCGGCGACGCTCTGTCCGCGGGCGAGCGAGAGGAAGACCTTGAATTCCTTCTCGGACAGCATGTCGACCGGATTGCGGTCGCCGGTGAGCTGCTGCACCGCGAGTTCCTGGGCGATCGCCGGTTCGAGGAAGGTCCGGCCCTGCATCACCTGGTGAATCGCGTGGATCATCGCCTCGGGTGCGCTGCGCTTCGACAGGTAGCCGCGGGCACCGGCCTTCAGCACGCGCCGGGCGTGCATGGCGTCCTCGTGGGCGGTGAGCACGAGCACCCGGATCGCGGAGTCGCGCGCGAGGATCCGCGACAGCGCCTCGAGTCCGCCGATGCCGGGCATCGACAGGTCGAGCACGACGATGTCCGGCCTGACCTCCTGGAGCTTGCGGATGGCGTCCTCGCCGCTCTCGGCCTCGGCCACGACGCGCACGTCGGGCGTGCCGTCGAGCAGCAGCCGGAAGCCCATCCGGACGACCGCGTGGTCGTCGACGAGCATGACCTTGATGACTTCGCTCATCGTGCGCAGCCCGTCACGGAATCCGGCATGGGCATCAGCCTTCCGCCGCGACCGGGTCTGCCAGCGGCAGCTCGACCCGCACCACGACGCCCTGCTCCGCATCGAGCGTGAAGCGCCCGCCCAGGGCCTCCGCCCGCTCGCGCATGCCGAGCAGTCCGAAGCGGGTCGCGCGCTGCGCTTCCGGCTCGGTCAGGCCGCGACCGTCGTCGCGCACTTCCACATGCAACCAGCCGGGCGAGCGGCGGACGCTCACCTCCGCGTGCGAGGCGCGCGCGTGCTTGACGATGTTGGTGAGGCATTCCTGGACGATCCGGTAGACGGTGATGTTGACGGTCTCGCCGAGGCTGGCGAGCTCGCCTTCGAACCGGAGATCGAACGCGAGTTCCGGATGGAGCGAACGCCAGCGGCCGACGGCTTCCTCGAGGGCGTCGCGCAGCCCCAGATGATCGAGGGCGCTCGGTCGAAGCTGCCGGATGATGCCATGCACACTGTCGTAGATGTGCCCGGCCACGGACACGATCATCTGCGCGCTCTCGTGGATGTCGGGCTGCGTGCCCTCGGTCTTCCGGGCGATCACGGTGCCGATGGTGCGCACGGCCGTCACGCACTGGCCCAGCTCGTCGTGCAGCTCGCGGGCGATCGTGCGGCGCTCCTCCTCGAGGCTCGCCTGGATGATCTGCGTGAGCCGGCGGTTCTGCGCGAGTTCGGCCTCGGCCTCGCGCGCCCGCTTCATCTCGGTGATGTCGCGCATGGCGGAGATCTCGCCGATCACGGCGTCGGTCCCGGGGTCGACGAGCGGCGCGGCGGCAAGCGCCACGTCGATCTCGCGACCGTCGCGCGTGCGGCGATGCGTCTCGACGTGATCGATCGTGCCGCGTGCGCGCAGCCGTTCGGACTGCGCGGCGAATTCGGCCTCGCGCGACGCCGGCACGATCAGCGCCGCGGGCTGCCCGACGATCTCGGCCGCGGGATAGCCGAACAACCGCTCGGCCGCCGGATTCCAGTACGAGACGCGGCCATCGAGGTCGCGGATCATGATCGCGTCGCTCGACTGCTGCGCCACGAGCGCGAGCCTGCGGTTCTCGGCCTGGCTCTGTTCGAGCGCATCGGCCATCCCGTTGAAGCTGTGGCTGATGGCCTCGAACTCCGGCGTCGCGAGCTGCGGCAGGCGGGCGTGCAGCTCGCCGCGTTCCATGCGCTTCAGGCCGTCGAGCACGATGCTCACGGGCCGCAGCGCGCGCCCGATCAGGAAGAACACGAGCACGTTCAGCGCGACGAGGAATGCGACGACCACGCCCATCAGGCTCTTGAGGTCGTCCCACGCGTCGAGCACCGACCGCGACGGATCGACGGTCACGCTGATGTTCCCGCCGCGCGCGGGCAGGTTCACGACGGGCAGCTCGGGGCGCACGAGCCGGACGAACCATTCGGGCGCCCACCGGCCGACCTTGTAGACCGACGGCGGCGAAGCGTAGATGAGCTGGTCGTCGCTGTCGTGATACTGGATGTCGTGCGCACGCACGCGACCGAGTTCGCGCAGGAACATCAGCAGCACGCGGTCCGCCTCGCCGGTGCGCGCGAGCATCGCGGAGTCGCGCACGACGGTCGTGAGCAACTGCAGCGTGACGCGGTTCGAGCCCTCCATCTCCTCGCGGATCGCGCGGCGCGTGTCGTCGATCACGATCTTCACGACGGCGCCGGTGAACAGCACCGTCAGCACCGTGATGAGCAGGTTGATGCGGAAGCGGAGACTCATGGCGCGAAGCCCCGGTCAGCCGTCGGCGCGTGCGGCTTCGGCCGCGGCGACGAGCGCACGCTCGAGGGCCGGATGCGACGACGCGTGCTTCGCGGGTTCGATGAACGCGAGCTTCGCGGCGGGCCAGCGCTGCGCGAGTTCCCAGGCGGTGATCGGCGGACACACGAAGTCCTGGCGACCGTGGAGGATCACGGCGGGCAGGTGCGCGATGCGGTCGAGGTCGTCGAGCAGTTGTCGGTCCCGCAGGAAGCAGCCGTGCGCGAGGTAGTGCACCTGCACGCGGGCACGCGCCACGGCGCCCGGCACGTCGGCCGTCGACGGCGGCATCGGCTGCGTCTCGCCGATCGACATGATCGCGGTCTCGTACGCATTCCAGCGCGCCGCGGCGCGGGCCGCGACGGCTTCGTCGGGGTCGTGGAGCGCGGCCTCGAACGCATGCACGAGGTCGGGCCACGCGACGCCGGGATGGTGCTCGTGCAGGCGCTCCCACGCTTCGGGGATGAACTGGCGCAGCCCCGTGAAGTACCAGTCGAGCTCGCTGTTCGACGCGAGGAAGATCCCGCGGAGGATCAGCCGCGAGACGCGCGCCGGATGCGTCTGCGCATAAGCGAGCGCGAGCGTGCTGCCCCACGACCCGCCGAACAGCAGCCAGCGGTCGACGCCGAGCAGTTCGCGCAGCGCCTCGATGTCGGCGATCAGGTGGTCGGTCGTGTTATCGCGCACATCGCCGAGGGGTTCGCTGCGGCCGCAGCCGCGCTGGTCGAACAGCACGATCCGGTAGTACGCGGGATCGAAGTAGCGGCGGTGATCGGGCTTCGTCGAGCTGCCGGGCCCGCCGTGGAGGAACAGGACGGGCCGCCCCTGCGGATTGCCACTCTCCTCGAAGTAGACGCGGTGTCCGCCGCCGACGGGGACGTGGCCCGCGCGGTAGGGGTCGAGGGGCGGGTACAGCAGACTGGCTGCGGGATCGGACATCCGGTGACTCCTGGTTCTACTTCCTGTCGAGCGAGAACTGTATGGGGATGGCGACCGTGAACTCGCGACCGCGCAGTGCGCCCGGCGGCGAAGGCGGCGACACAAGCCGCTTCACCTTGGCCACGGCCTCGAGATCGAGTTCCTGATACCCACTGGACTTCGTGACGGTCACGTCGACGACCTTGCCGTCGCGACCGATGCGCATGAGGACCTCGACCGTGCCTTCCTGTCCGGATCGCTGCGCGCGTTCCGGATAGTGCTTGTCGCGTCCGAGCATCTTCGACAGCGAGAAGGCGTACTTCGCGCCCTCGGCGACATCGACGCCGCCGCTCGTGGCCTCGCCTGCGACCTGGAGCTTCGGCGCCGATGAGACCGACACCTGAGGCGTGCCCATCTGGGGCCTGTCCCCACGGACCCGCGGGACCGAAGGCAGCGCCGACGGAGCAGGCGCCGGCAGGTCGGATGGCCGGACCGGCGCGGCCGTCGCGGCGACAGCGGGCCGCGCCGTGGACGGCCTCGCATCGGGACGCGGCTGCGCTGCAGGAATCGCAGGGCGCGGTGCAGCCGCCGTCGCTGCAGGCAACGGCACGACGGGCACCGGCACCTGCGGACGCGCGGGCTGCGGCGCTTCCGCGAGCTGCGGCCGGGCCGCCTGCAGATCCGGGGGCGGCACTGCCGGCAGCTTCGGCTTCTCGGCGCGGACGAGCGGTGCCGGAACAGCGGTCGCATCCGGACGGATCTCGTGGGCCGGCGTCCCGACGGCGACGTTCGGGCGTGCGGCGGCGTGCAGCTCCGGCTTGATCACCGGACGCGGCGCCTTGGCGTCGTCGACGACACGCGGCGCGGCCGGCATCGCGGTCGCCGTCGGCGCTGCAACGCCCTGCGCCGTGGTCGCCGCGGACACCGTCGGACGCGCATCCGCACGCACCTCGGGACGCAGCTCAGGACGCGCGACGCGCGGTTCGACGCGGGCGACGGACGGCAGCGGCGCCGGACTGTGATCGGCAGATTCGCTGCGCGCAGCAACGGCCGGCGCGCCGGGCAGCGACGGGCGCGCCGGCGCCTGACGGTCCGGGCGGATCCCGGGACGGGGCACCGTCGGCGCGGCGCGCAGCACCGGGCG
>CAUJJX010000039.1 GCA_963205165.1 Pseudomonadota bacterium
GTGTCGAGCGAGGCATCGCGCGACAGGTAGACGCGATCGATCCAGTAGCCGCCGCGGGTGGCGCGCGTGCCGGTGTTCGTCACGGTGAACTGCGCTTCGATCGTGGTGCCGGACAGTGCGCCCGCCGGCGGCACGACGAGCGACGACACGACGAGGTTGGGCTCGCGATACACGACCGGCAGGCTGCCGACACCCTGGTTGTTGACGAGCCCCGGCGTCTCGAACACGTGGCCGAGGTAGTGCGCGTAGGACCGGACGTTCTCGCCGGCGATGTCCTCGCCGTCCTGGAACTGCGGGCCGCGGCCCGAGTCCGTCACGACGTGCAGGTAGAACGGCCCCTCGATGCCGCGGGGCAGCGTCACTTCGCGCGACTCGGTGTAGCTCCCGTTGCGCGCGAGCCCGTCGACGTTGTCGTGCACGAAGCTGCCGAGCAGCGTCGCGCGATCGGTCCGGAGGACGGGGTCCGGCGAGATGTAGACGGCATCCACCCACGAGCGCGTGCCCGACCACACATCGGCGCCGGCATTGAGGACGGTCCAGCTGACGACGGTCTTCTCGCCCGAGACGCCGAGCGGTGCACCGACGACGCTCGTGACCCGCAGGTCGGCCTCGCGGGCGAGGATCTCGGTCGTCGTGGTGGCGGAGTTGCCGTGCAGATCGCCTTCGATGATGTAGGGCAGCGGACCGACGTTCGTCACGACCGTGACGTACCCGCCGCGCAGCGCGGGCGAGAGATCGAACTGCTTCTCGAGCGTGTAGGTCTCGCCGGACGCGAGGTTCTTCGGCTTCTGGAAGCGGCCGAGATACCAGGTCTTGCCGCCGGGCGCATCGAGCGTCGGCAGGTCGTGCACGAACACGCCGTCGTACCAGTCGCCCTCGAGCGCGTCGCCCTCGGCGTCGTTCATGACGGTCCAGCGCACCGTGAACGGTCCGTCGACGGAGCCCGTCGCATCGGCCACGACCTCGACGACCCGGAGGTCCGGCGGGGGCATCACCGGCGTGCCGATGATGTCGATCGCGCGCGCCTTGTAGTTGTTGCTGTTCGTCTCGTTCGGATCGTCGGGATTCTGGTTGTTGGCGAATGTGGACTCGATCAGCGTGCCGTACGTGTCGGCCCACGGCGTGATGTAGTACGTGCCGGACTCGATCTGCTTCGGGATCCGGACCTTCACCGTCTGCGTGTACGACTCGCCCACCGCGAGCCGGCCGGTGTGCTGCACGCTGCCGAGGAAGATCGCGGAGTTGCCGCCCGCATTGGGCCGCGTCCGGTCGCGCGCGAGCCAGATGCCGTCGGTCCAGGTGTCGCGATCGGTGATGTTGCTGCCGTTGTTCGTGACGGTGTAGCGCACCTCGATCTCGGTGCCGTAGACCCCCTGCGACGGCACGACGACGGTGCCGGTGACGAGGTCGGCCGGCGGATACGCCGTCACCTCGATGGCCCGGGCGAGCGCGTTGTTGTCGGCGCGTCCGAACTCGTCGACGGCACCGTCGCCGTTGGCCTGCACGATGATCCAGCCGGTGCCGGCGTAGCGCAGCGGCACCTGGAACTGCGTCGACACGGAGCGGTAGCGTTCCTCCGGATCGAGGGCCTCGCCGTTGTCGACGGTGCCGAGCAGGATGTCGCCGCCACCGAGGGTCGGATCGGTCGACAGCCAGACGTAATCCTTCCAGCGCGGCGTGGTCGTCGCGACGCTGCCGCGGTTCACGATGTCGAAGCTCACCGTGATCGTCCCGCCCGCGGCGACGACCGCCGGCACGGTGACGTTCTCGACCTGCAGATCGGACCGCGGACGCAGCGACAGCGTGAGCGCCGTGTCGTCGCCGCGCAGGTTGTTGCCGGCGGCAGCGGCGTGCTCGTAGACGGCGCGGTTCGCGTTGGTCACCACCTGGATCTGCCACGACCCGTCGAGGCGCGCGGGCATCCGGATCAACTCGGTGCGGGTGTAGCTCTGGCCCGCGGCCAGCGGCACTTCGCGGCTGAACGATCCGAGCGCCAGCGGACGCGCGTCCGGATCGCCGAGCAGGCGCATCTGCACCGTGTCGGACCAGCCTTCCGGTGCCGCGGCGTCGCCCTGGTTCAGGACGGTCCAGGTGACCGTGATCGTCTCGCCTTCGCCTGCAGCAACCGGCGCCACGATGTCGGTGACGACGAGGTCCGCGCTCGGCGCGAGCGACACGGCGACGCTGCCGTCCGCCCGCCTGCTGTTGTCGTCGGTGTGGACGAACTCGAACGGACCGCCCGTGCGGACGAACGCGTACAGGGTCCCGGTGTAGCCGTCGGGAATGGCGATGTCGCCGGCGCGGTCGTAGCCGGCCCCGGGCGCGAGTGCGCCGAGATGGTCGAAGGACGCACCCGCAACGGCGAAGCGACCTTCCGGGTCCGAGGTGAGCACGACGCTGTCGACCCAGCTGTCCGTGCTGGTGACCGCGATGCCGTGGTTCTCGATGCGCCACGACACGCGCACCGTGCCGCCGGACTGCGCGGCCGGCTCGACCGATGCCGACGCGATCTCGAGATCGGCGTACGGGATGGGCATCACGTCGAAGAAGTTCGGCGCCTCGGCGGCGTCGTTCGCGAGGGCGCCGTTCTGGAAGACGGCGCGCTGCGCATCCGTCTGCACGAAGAGGTGGTAGCGCCCCTCGAACCGCGGCGTCATCAGCAGCATCTCGCTGCGGACGTAGCTGTCGCCGCGCGCGAGCCCCGCCGTGTGTTCGAAATTGCCCAGCACGACGTCGTCGCTGTCGCCGACGACGGTGTTGCGCGACGCGATCACGCGATCGGTCCACGTGCCGGTCAGGCCGGCGCCCGTGCCCTCGTTCGTGACGGTCCAGCCGACCGTGACCCACGCCGGGTCGGCGATGGTGAGCGCGGGGGCCGTCACGTTCGAGACGGCGAGATCCGCGTACGGCGCCAGGGCGATCGAGATGGCCGACGCGCGGAGGTTGTTCGTCTCGGCGCCGAACTCGGCGACCGCACCGGCAGCATCCGTCGCGACGAGCACGAACCAGTCGCCGGACACGTCGACCGGCAGCGTCACCGTGACGTCGCGGTCGTAGCCGGCGCCGACGGCGAGCGGACCGCCGGCAGCGCGTTCGGCGAGCAGGCGGTCGGACGCGTCGACGCGATCGTCGCGCGACAGGTAGACGCGATCGATCCAGTTCTGCGGCAGTGGCGCCGAACCGACGTTCACGACGCGCCACTGCACGCGCAGCGCGCCGGCCGACGTCGCCGTCGACGCGACGACGAGCGGCTCGACGCCGAGATCGTGGTGGACGATCGCCAGGGCACCGCCCGCCGACTCGTTGTCGGCTTCACGCCGCGATTCGTAGACCTGCCCCGCGCCATCGGTGACTACGACGATCCGGAAGTTCGTGTCGGCGACGGACGGCAGCGTCACGGTCGTCGTGCCGCGATAGTTCGCGCCGGCGGCGAGCGGGTCGGTCCGCGTGACGGACTTCAGCAGCGTCGCACCGGTCGTCGTGCCGTCGACCGAGAGGTAGATGCGATCGGTCCACGGCCCGGAGGCGTCGGCCTCGCCGGCGTTCGTGACGGTCCACTCGACCGTCGCGACGCCGCCCGCGAGCACGGTGGCCGGTGCGGCGACGCCGGACGCGACGAGGTTCGCCGTCGGCGCGACCGTCACGAGCATCGGGACCAGCGTGGCGAAGGTGTTGTTGGCTTCGAGCCCGCGTTCGAAGACCTGGCCCTCGACATCGCTCGCCACGAGGATGCGGAAGTCGCCGGAGATCTCGTTCGGG
>CAUJJX010000040.1 GCA_963205165.1 Pseudomonadota bacterium
GCGGGCGGCGGTTCCGGAATCAGGGAGGTCACGTTCTGGTCGTACCAGACGTGGTCTTCGGGCGGCACGGACGGTCCGACGACGGGCGGGCGTCGGGTGGTCGCGCAACCCGTCGCGACGAGGGCGCACAGGAGCCAGGGAACGAGGGGGCGCATGCGCAAGAGGGTCATTCTCCGGGTCGATGCTGGGTGTGGAAGTCGCGTTCGTGTCGATCGCCGCCGGGCGGCATCGATCGTCGAGCGGAGCATCGACGTCTCGGGGACGGACCGCGGCGGAACGGGCGCCGGATTATAGGCAGCGGCGGCATCGACACCGAGGTCACTCGCGATGTTCCGGGTGCAGGGCCTGTTCGCACTGGCATCCGTAGTGTGAACAGGTCCTGGTCCGCACGGCCGCCGCCGTCCGCTGGACGCCCGGACCGGCGCATCGCACAGTCCGGGCGCCGTCGATCGGCATGCGCCGGACCGTCCGCGACGCGATCCGCCCGCTAGATTCCGCGCCACCGTCCGAATCCGCGCGCCGCGCGATCCACCTCCAGGAGCTTGTCGATGGAACACCTCATCCAGCGCTATCGCGCCGTTGCCGTGGCGTCCGTGTCCGATGCCGTGGACGCCCTCGTGGGCGTGCGCGCCTGCATGGCGCCCGATCTGCGGCCGATCGTGAACGGCACCATCGTCGGCCGCGCCGCGACCGCGCTGCTCCGCCGGGCACCGCGCGAGGTTGCGACCCGCGAGGCGTCGCTGCGGGATCCGGTCACGATGATCGACACGTCGGCCGCCGGTGACGTCGGCGTGATCGTGCTCGAAGATGGTCACGATGTTGCCGGGCTCGGCGGCCTGATGGCCGTCGCGGCGCACGCGCGCGGCATGGCCGGCATCGTTTGCGACGGTGCGGTGCGCGACGTCACGGAACTCCGGGGGCTCGGCATGCCGGTGGTCGCGCGCGGTGCCTCGCCGACGGCCTGCGTCGGGCGCTTCGTCAGCGCCGGCCTGCAGGTGCCGGTCGTGTGCGGTGGCGTGCGCGTCCGGCCGGGCGACCTGATCGTCGCGAACGAAGACGGTGTCGTCGTGGTCCCCGCGGAACACGCCGAGGCCGTGCTGAAGTACGCCGAGGACCTCGATTCCCGCGAGGCGCGGATGATTCCCGAGATCCGCACGGAGAAGGCGCTGCGCCCCGTGTCCGCCCGTTACCATCGCGGCTGAACATTCCTGTTTCCGGAGACCGTGCCATGAAGCTCATCGACCTGCGCAGCGATACCGTCACCCAGCCCACCGCCGGGATGCGTGCCGCCATGGCCGCGGCCGACGTGGGGGACGACGTCTACGGCGAGGACCCCACCGTCAACCGCCTCGAGGCCACCCTCGCGGAGATGCTCGGCAAGGAGGCCGCGATCTACGTCGCGACCGGCACGCAGAGCAACCTGATCGGGCTCATGTCGCACTGCGAGCGCGGCGACGAATACCTCGTCGGACAGCAGGCGCACACGTACAAGTACGAGGGCGGCGGCGCGGCCGTGCTCGGCAGCATCCAGCCGCAGCCCATCGAGCACGAGGCCGACGGGACGCTGTCGCTCGTACGCATCGCGGCGGCGATCAAGCCCGACGATCCGCACTTCGCGCGCACGCGGCTCATCGCGCTCGAGAACACGATCGGTGGCAAGGTGCTGCCGATGGACTACCTCGCGAAGACCGAGGCGCTCGCACGCGAACGCGGCCTCGGCATGCACCTCGACGGCGCGCGTCTCTTCAACGCCGTCGTGAAGCTCGGCCGTCCGGTCGGCGACATCGCGCGGCATTTCGACAGCGTGTCGGTGTGTCTCTCGAAGGGGCTCGGTGCCCCGGTCGGCTCGGTGCTCGTCGGATCGAATGAACTCATCGGACGTGCGCGCCGCTGGCGCAAGGTGCTGGGCGGCGGGATGCGTCAGGCCGGGCTCATGGCCGCCGCCGGGCTCTACGCGCTCGATCACCACGTCGACCGCCTGGCCGACGATCACGCGAACGCGCGGGCGCTCGCCGAACGCCTCGCGGCGATCCCCGGCATCGCCGTGGACCTCGACCTCGTGCAGACGAACATGGCGTTCATGCAGGTGCCGCTCGACGCCGGCCCGGCGCTGAAGGACTTCCTCGCGGCGCGCGGCATGCGCATCTCGCTCGGACCCGTCATCCGGCTCGTCACGCATCTCGACGTCGACCGTGCCGACATGGACGCCTTCGCCGATGCCGTCGGCGAATTCTTCGCGACGTACCGGAGTGCCGCGACCCGGGCGGCCGTGCACGCATGAGGGCCGGATTGTCCGGACGCGCGCTGCGCGCCGTGCGCCTGTTCGCCGTGCTGCTGTTCGCAGGTGCCATCTCGGCGGCCGACGCCGGCATTCCGCCGATCACCGTCGACGGCAAGGTCCCCACGCTCGCGCCGCTGCTCCAGCGCGTGACGCCGGCCGTCGTGAACATCGCCGTGCTGGCGGGCGGCGGGGAATCGCAGAACCCGCTCCTCCAGGATCCGTTCTTCCGGCGCTACTTCGACGTGCCCGAGCGCCGTCAGCCGCAGACGAGCGCCGGCTCCGGCGTGATCATCGACGCGCAGAAGGGCTACGTGATCACGAACCATCACGTCGTCCGCAATGCCCGCGAGATCCTGGTCACCCTGAAGGACCGCCGGCAGTTCCCCGCGAAGCTCGTCGGCTCCGACGCCGGCACCGACATCGCGCTGCTCCAGATCGAGCCGAACAATCTCGTCGCGCTGAAGTTCGGCGATTCCGACGCGCTGTCGGTCGGCGACTACGCGCTCGCCATCGGCAACCCGTTCGGCATCGGCCAGACCGTGACCTCGGGCATCGTCAGCGCGCTCGGCCGCACCGGCCTGAACATCGAGGGCTACGAGGACTTCATCCAGACCGACGCGTCGATCAACCCGGGCAATTCCGGCGGCGCGCTCGTGAACCTGCGCGGCGAACTCATCGGCATCAACACTGCGATCATCGGACCCTCCGGCGGCAACGTCGGCATCGGCTTCGCCGTGCCGAGTGCGATGGTGCAGAAGGTGACGGCGCAGCTCGCGCGATTCGGAGAGGTGCGCCGCGGACGCTTCGGCGCGACCGCCCAGGACGTCACGCCCGAACTCGCCCGCGCGCTCGACGTCTCGGCGAACGAAGGTGCGATGCTCGTCGACGTCGTCGCCGACGCACCCGCCGCGAAGGCCGGGCTGAAGCGCGGTGACGTGATCGTCGCGATGAACGGCCGCCCGATCCGCGGTTCCGCCGATCTGCGCAACCAGCTGGGCCTCGTGCCGGTCGGTGACGTCGTCGAACTGCGTTTCCTCCGTGACGGCAAGGCGCAGACGGCGAAGGTCACGATCGAGCCGCCGCGCACGGGTCTCGCCGCAGGCCGTCAGAGCGTCCCGGAACTCGTCGGCGCGAAGGTCGGCAATCTCGAACGCGGCGGACGCTCCGAGGCCGTCGTCGTCGTCGATGTCGAGCGCGGCAGCGCCGCGTGGCACCACGGACTGCGGGCGGGCGACATCATCGTCGGCGTGAATCGCCGCAAGGTCCGCAGCATCGAGGAACTCGGCGTGCAGCTTCGCGCGAATCCGCGGCCCGTCGGCATCAACATCCTGCGGGGCGATTTCGAGATCACGCTGGTGCTGCGCGGGTGAGCGACGCTGCCGAGGTGCCGGCGTCGCGTGGCATCGGATGCATCGCGGCGCCGATGATCTGTCTCCGCGACGGGCCGGATGACATACCGCGCGACTCGCGCATCGACGTCGCGGCGGCAACGGCCGATCGCCGCGACGCGCGTCGTGCAGGCATTGGCCGCGCCGCATCGCGGAACTCGTGCGGCGCGAAGGCGCGACACGCCGGCGCCGTCCGTGATCCGCGTGGCGCAGATCGCATTCGCACGAACTTCACGGCGTCCTCGACGTCCACCTGCTAGCCTCGTCCGAAAGACACGGCGTCCGGGCATCTTCCAAGTCCGACGGTGCCATCGAAGAATCCCGGCGCCTGCATCCCCGAACACCCCTCCACCCCATCTTCCATGCGTCTCCTGTTCACGCTCGTCTCCCTGCTCTTCACCGGACTCCTGATCGGGGTCGTCGCGCTCGTCGCCGTCGCCGTCGAGGACGTCCCGCGGCTCGACCGGCCGATCGTCATCACGCCGCAGCAGATCGCGCGGGCGAAGCGGATCGTCGAAGGACAGCATCCGTCGAAGCGTCGCGAGCACGCCCTCGCGACGATGGCGCTCCCGCCCGAGGATGTGGACCTCGCCGTGAACTACCTCGCGAACCGCTTCGCCCACGGCGGGGCCGGCGCGACGCTTTCGGACGGCGCGGCGCACGTGACGGTGTCGGTGCCGCTGCCGTCGAACCCGTTCGGATCGTGGCTGAACATCGAAGCCGGGCTCGCGGAGACCGAGACGCTGCCGCGCCTGCAGTCGCTGCGCATCGGCGGCGTGCCGCTGCCCGGTCGCATCGCGGCGGCCATCGGCGACACGGTGCTCGAACAGCTCCGCAGGCGTCCGGACACGGGTCCCGGCATCGAGGCGCTGCAGGCCGTGCGGTTCGCAGCGGGCGGGGTCAAGGTCGTCTACACGTGGTCCGACGATCTCGTCGACCGGACGCGCGCCGCGACCGTCACGCCGGCCGATCGCGCACGCATGCGCCGCTACCAGGAACAGCTCGCGGCGATTCCGGGGGCGCGCGTCGCGCTGCCGGAACTGCTCGTGCCGCTGATGCGACGTGCCGCGCAACAGGGTGGAGATGCCGCGGCCGAGAATCGTGCTGCGCTGCTCGTCCTGACGATGCACGTGCTCGGGCACAGGCTGGAGATGGTCGAGCCGGAGGCGCGCGGGTGGCCGCATCCGCCGCGACGTGTCGTGACGCTCGCCGGCCGCGACGACTTCCCGAAGCACTTCATGGTGTCGGCAGCCCTCGCGGCATTCGCGGACACGACGCTGGCCGACGCGATCGGGCTCCAGAAGGAGATCGAGGATTCCCGCGGGGGCAGCGGTTTCTCGTTCAACGACATCGCGGCCGACCGTGCCGGGACGGCGTTCGGTGCGCGGGCGGTCGAGCCGGGCACGGCGGCGGCGTTGCAGGCGCGCGTCGCGGCGGGCGTGGGCGAGTCCGACATCCTCCCGGCGACGGCCGATCTCCCGGAGTTCATGTCGGAGAAGGAATTCATTGCGCGGTTCGGCAGCGTCGGTGCGCCGGCCTATCGCCGGATGATGGACGACATCGAGGGACGCGTCGCCGCGCTGCCGGTGCTGCGCTGACGGGCGGCACCACGCGTGCCCGGTGCAACCGGAGCGCGCGGGACTCTGGTCGATCGCGGCGCCCGCTGCGACAATCCCGCCCCTCGCCGCGGACGCGCGTCCCGGCTCGATCGATTCCGCACGCAGGCCGTCCGGTCCGCGTGCCACTTCCAGGAGACGGAAAGATGGCGAAGCTCGCATTCCTCGGCATGGGCGTCATGGGTTATCCCATGGCCGGACACCTGGTGAAGAAGGGGGGACACGAGGTCACGGTCTACAACCGCAGCGCCGCGAAGTCCGCGCAGTGGGCCGCGGAGTTCGGTGGTCGCAGCGCCCCGACGCCGCGTGAAGCTGCCGCCGGTGCCGACATCGTGATGATGTGCGTCGGCAATGACGACGACGTCCGCTCGGTGGTCTACGGCGACAACGGCGCGCTCGCCGGGATGAAGGCCGGCACGGTCCTCGTGGACCACACGACGGCGTCCGCCGAACTCGCGCGCGAACTGCATGCGAAGACGAAGGCGCAGGGCGTCGACTTCATCGACGCACCGGTGTCCGGCGGCCAGGCCGGCGCCGTGAACGGCCAGCTCGGGATCATGTGCGGCGGAGACGAGGCCGTCTTCGCGCGCGTGAAGCCCTTGCTCGACATCTACGCGAAGAGCTGCGTGCTGATCGGCGAGACGGGGGCCGGCCAGCTCTGCAAGATGGTCAACCAGATCTGCATCGCGGGGGTGCTGCAGGGGCTCGGCGAGGCGATCAACTTCGCGAAGAAGTCGAACCTCGACGTCGAGAAGGTGATCTCCGTGATCTCGAAGGGCGCCGCGCAGTCGTGGCAGATGGAAAACCGCTGGAAGGCGATGGACGCCGTGAAGTTCGACGGCTTCGGTTTCGCCGTCGACTGGATGCGCAAGGACCTCGGCATCGTGCTGGAGGAGGCGAAGCGCAACGGTGCCCGCCTGCCGTCGACGGCCCTGATCGACCAGTTCTACGCGCAGGTGCAGGCGCGCGACGGTGGTCGCTGGGACACCTGTTCGCTGATGGATCTGCTTGCCCGGGATTGATCGCTGGAATGTGAAACGCCCCCGCGGCCTGAGATCGGCCGCGGGGGCGTTGTCATTTCGGGAGCCTCGGTCGCGCGTCCCCGGTTGCCCGCGGGACCCGACCGGAACGAAGGTCCGGCGTCAGGCCGACGCGCGGAACACCGAGCCGGTGGGCGGCGGGAGCCGCGAGCCGCCCTCGGAAGGCAGGTCCTTCTGGAGGTTCTGCAGGAAGGCGCGGAGGTCCGGGGCCGAGCCCTGGCTGCTCGTGCCGTCCGTGCCGTCGGCACCGAGGGCATTCACGAGATTGTCGAACGCGGACTTCAGCTCGCTGACGCCACTGCCACCGCCACTGTCCTTCGCACCGCTGCTCGCGCCGAGCTGCTGCAGCACGTTCTCGAGGTCGCTTGCCGGATTGCTGTACCCGGACCGGGGCGGCGTCGTGGCTGCTGCGGCCGCGGATTCGGGTGCGGTCGGATCTGCCGCGGGTGCGGATCCGGTCGCGTCCTGCGGGGCGCCGGCTGACTGCATCGTCTGGAAGAGGGTGTGCATGAAGGCGTTGAGCGCCTGTCCTGCATCGGGTGCGGCGCCGCTGTTCTGTTCCCGGCCTTCGCGATTGCTGCCGGCGTCTTTCGTGCCGCTGATCTGGCCGCCGGGTTGTTGCACGGCGCCCGACAATCCCGACTGGGACAGCGCCTGCCCGACCGCCTGCGCGAACGCGCCGCCCGGACCGCCGGGTCCGCCGACGCGCCGGTCGACGCCGCCGCCTTCGCCGTCACGGTCGCTGCGTCGGCCTGCCGACAGCGCACTGCCCTGGTTCGCGACGACGTTCGCGGAAAAATTTCCGGCCAGGCTGGAGATGGACATGACGGACCTCGACCTCGGATGGGTACGCGTTCCGTAGCGGCCGCTCGGTGCTGAACTGAAGAAGTATTTCGGGGGTTCGATGAAGTATTTCGAGGTTGCGACGCACGGCCGTCGATGAGCTGCGGCGCTCAGAACTGCTTCCGCAGCAGCCGCGCCGCCATCATCCCGAGCATCAGCGCACCCGCGGCCATCACGCTCCAGAGGCCCCACTGCTTCACGTCGGCTTCCGGCTTCAGGGCGGAAGTCCCGGCGAGCTGGACGTTCTGACCGATCGTCGCCTCCGCCGGTTCGACGGCCTGGTCCGTGCCGTACCCGGGGATCAGCGTGTCGATCGGCATGGCGGCGGACGTGCGGATGGCACCGCTGCCGTACGCCAGCATGAACGGGCCGGATCCACGGGCCGCGAAGACGAGCTCCGCCGGGATCCATTCCAGCCGCAGTCGCGGTGACTCGGCGGTCGACGCACTGCCGATCGTCTTCAGGCGCCACTGCCGCCACGCGCCCGGACGCACGGCGAGCGGCGGGCTCGTCACCGTGACGCCGTTCTGCTTCAGCCGGTACGCCGTGCCGCGGGCGACCTGCACCCACTCGCCGCTGTCGCCGGTCCGGGCCTCGACCTCGAACGACACGACGCTGTTGTCCTCCTTCAGTTCGACGCCGATGCGGTCGGCCGGATACGCGCCGTCGAGCTCGAAGACGTGGCTCGATCCGTCGGCCTTCGACTGGGCGGCGACGAGATGCTCGCGCGCTGCGATGCCGGCCTGCGGCGGCGGCACGGCCGAAACCTGCTGCAGCGCCGCGGGCAGGGCGCCGCCGACACCGGTGATCCGGAGGTACTTTGCCTTCACGCCACCGAGCTCCACCCGCAACTGCGCGAGCTGCTGTCCGCCGACCTGCGTACGGACGATCGGTGCGTTCGCCGCGACCGGCCGGAAGGCGCGGAGGTCGTCGCTCGCCTCGACGTTCACACGCGCGACGAGCGGTGCCGTGCCGGCGAACGCGAGATCGAGCGAGGCGATCGGGGTGCGCAGCGCCGACGCGTCGACGAGCCAGCCGCCGTCGGCCGGCGCCCCGTCGTTCGTCGTGCTGCGGATCGACACGAGCGCACCGCCGCCCTGGATCCGGACGTCGAACGCGGCGGGACCGTCGTCCCCGTGAACCGCGGGCAGCGGAAAGACCGGCAGCGCAACGGCCGCGGGCGGCTGACTGTCGGGCACCACCTGCGGGCGGAGCGCGTGCGGGACGGGTTGCGCGCCGGCATTGAAGACGCGGACGTCGGCGAGGTCGGCGCGCGTGCTGCGCTGATACACGGCGACCGGCAGCCGGACCGAGTAGAGCGCGGCGCCGCCGGTCGTCTCGATCAGGGTGCCGTAGGCGAACTGGGCGGGGGCGACATCCTGCGCGGCGGCAGGCAGGGCGATGAGGGCGAGCAGGGCGAACGAGGCGAGACGGGTCAAGCGGATTCCTCCGGGCGTTTCGGGGGCACGGGCGCGAACCAGCCCGTCGCGAGCATCAGGGCACCGGCCCCGAGGCACGCGATGCTCTGTTCGAGACCGCCGTGGCTCGCGATGGCGTCGAGCAGCAGTTTCAGGACGGTCACGCCGAGCAGCGTCGCGCCGGTGATCCAGAGCGCGCGGCGTCCGAGGCGGTGCGCGACGACCATGGCGGTCGTCGCGAGGACGGCCCAGAAGAGCGAGATCGCAGCCTGCGCGAGACGGGAGTCCGCGATGCCGTCGAGGGCTAGTGGTACGTCGGCGATCTGGTGCAGCGCACGCAGCAGCGCGCCGTTGGCGACGACGAACGCCACGGCGCCGGGCACGCCATGGCGCAGCCAGACGCGGTTCGCGAAGAGTGCGTCGAGTCCGTGCGCCGGCAGTGCGCGCAGCCAGAGGGCGACGGCGAGCAGGGCGCCGCCGCTCGCGAGATCGAGCGGGTTCAGCAACGGGACGAACGGCAGCGGTGCGGTCTCGCCCGTGCCTTCGAATGCGCGGTCGACGAGCCACAGCAGGAGTCCGACGACGACGGGTCCGGCGCCGAGCAGCAGGTACGGGCGGACGTGCGCCACGACCGGCCACGCGATCCGCTGCGCGCCGGTCGCGAGCCACGCGACGAGCGCGAGTGCCGGCACGCCGACGGCCGCCGATCGCCAGTCCGCACCGATGCCGTCCGGGCGCGTGGCGAGCCAGCCGAGTTCCCATCCGGCGACGATCGCGACGAGCCAGACCCCGGCCGCGTGCAGCCACGGGACGGCACGCGTGATCGCGGGTTCGCGGCGGCGGAGCATCCAGAAATGGGCACCGAAGATCGCGGCCCAGGCGACGAATCCGAACCGGCTGAACGGATGCGAGTGCCCGAGCATCTGCACCAGCAGGCCCATGAACGCGAGCGGCATCAGTGCGAAGGCGGCGCGGCCCGCGGCGGGCCAGTCGAGGCGCGTCCGCAAGGCCTCGAATGCCGCGCAGGTCGCGGCGAAGAACGCGAGCGCGCCGGTCGCCTGCCAGTCGTTCGTGACCTGCCTGTCGAGTTCGTGGAGTCCGCCGGCGAGCCACCAGCCGAACGCCGCGACGAACGCGATCGGCCGGAGGTGCGATTCCACCTTCGACACGCGGTCGGCGTGACGGTGCAGTTGCAGCGCCGTGAACCCGGCGGCGAACGCGAGGAACACGAAGCCGAGGCAGTCGCGGTTCGCGACGGGGATCTCGGGGATGGCCCGGGGGAATCCGTCGAGGAAAGCGATCGCGGCACCGAGTTGCAGCACGTAGCCGGCGATGCGCGGCAGCACGCGCGACTGCCGCAGCCCGATCCAGACGAGGGCGGCGCCTTCGAGCGCCCACGCGGCGGAGGTCCAGCGGGCGTCGAGCGCCAGCGGGATCGTCAGCGTCGCGAAGAGCAGCGCGAGCGCCGCGAACGACGGGACGAGCAGGGGCTCGGCGGCGTCGTGCCGGCGACGGACATGCTGTGCGGCGGCCACGTAGATCGCGCTGGCGACGAGCGCCGAGAGCGCGGCACCGTACTCGAAGTGCGCGACGAGCCGGACCTGCAGCGCGAAGGCCGCGAGCGGGAGTCCGAAGACGAGCGTGCCGTCGAGGGCGCGTTCACCGCGATCGGCAGCGTGGCGGGCGAAGAACGTCGGGATCGCGAGGTACGCGACGAAGAACGCCGCGAGGAAGGGCTGCGTCGTCGACCAGAGGTCCGGCCGGTAGAAGCGCGCGCCCCACGCGGCGCCGATCGCGAACGTGAACGCGAAGCCGGTGAGGTTCAGCACGCGCCACGGCCGGCGCGCGGCGATCGCGACGATCCCGGCGTTCAGGACGGCGTAGTAGCCGAACAGCGCGACGTGATCGCCCGAGCCGGTCGACGCGAGCACCGGCGCGAGGAAGCCGCCGGCCGTCCCGAGGACGGCGAGGCTCTGGGCCTGCTGGCGCAGCGCGAGGATCGCGGCGCTCGCGGCGATCATGGCCAGCAATCCGAACGCGAAGCCGGCGGGCAGCAGGGCGTAGAGCCGCAGGGCCGCGAAGACCGCGAGATACATGATCCCGATGCCGCCGCCCTGCAACGCGACGGCGAACCCGGCGCGTCGGCTGCGCAGCCGCCAGCCGAGCGCCGCGAGTGCCATCCCGGCGAGCATGGCGCCGCCGATCCGGAGTTCCGGCGGGACGTTGGAGTGGTCGTACGCGAATTTCAGGAGGAAGGCGACGCCGAAGAACAGCACGACGATGCCGACCCGGACGATCGTGTTGCCGCCCGTGAACCAGCCGAGCGTCGCGGTGATCCAGGCGGGGGTCTGCGCGGGCGGTGTCCCCCACGTGTCGGACAGCGGAGGTTCGGTGGCGGTGTCGGCTGGCAACGCATCCGACACGTCCGGTGCCTGCGATGAACGCGGCGGCTCGAAGGCCTGTGCGGTCGCGACGGCGGCGTCCGGCAGCCGTGGCAGGTCGGGGGATGTCGACGTTGCCGCCTCGGTCGGGACGGGGTCCGATGCGATCGGGGCCGGTGCGCCGCTGCGGCTTTCCGCCATCCGCAGCCGCTCGCGCAACTGTTCGACCGCGTCGCCAAGCTGCGCGACACGGGCTTCGAGGGCGGCGATCCGGGCGTCGGATCGCGGCGTCGCGTTCATGCGCCGGGCGAGATGGCCGAGCACGGCGCCGATGACGAGACCCGGAAGGATCGCGTCGTCCGGTCCGAGCCACGCGGCCAGCACCGCGCCGATGATCGCGCCGGTGATCGGATGGGCCAGGGTCACGGCGCGGGGCTCCCGTCGTGCGCCGCGGTCAGGCGCGCGCGGCCGTCGCGGCCGCGATGGCCGTGTCGACGGCGTCGTGCGTGAGGTGCGGCGCGAACATCTCGATGAAGTCGTACACGAAGCCGCGAAGGTAGGTGCCGCGCCGGATGCCGATGCGCGTGACGTTCGGCGCGAAGAGGTGGCTCGCGTCGATCGCATGGAGGCCGCGGTCGCGTTTCGGGTCGAAGGCCATCCGGGCGATGATCCCGATGCCGAGGCCCAGCTCGACGTACGTCTTGATGACGTCGGCGTCGATGGCGGTCAGGACGATGTCGGGCGTGAGTCCGTGCGATTCGAAGGCGCGCTGCATGGTCGAGCGGCCCGTGAACGCGAAGTCGTACGTGATGATCGGGAATTCCACCATCGCCTCGAGCGTGATGCGCTTCATCTCGAGGAGCGGATGCTCGGGCGGCACGACGACGCAGCGGTTCCACTCGTAGCAGTCGAGCATGATCAGCTGGTCGTACATGTCGAGCGCCTCGGTCGCGATCGCGAGATCGGCCTGCCCGTGGATCACCTGCTCCGCGATCTGCGTCGGGCTGCCCTGCTTGAGCGACAGGTGCACGTCCGGGTACTTCGTCATGAAGTGCCGCACGACCGGCGGCAGGGCGTACCGCGCCTGCGTGTGGGTCGTCGCGATCGTGAGCGACCCGCTGGTCTCGTGATGGAACTCGGCCGTCACCTCCTTGAGATTGCGCGCCTCCATCAGGATTCGTTCGGCGATCGTCAGGATCTCGCGGCCCGGGGCCGTCACGTCGACGAAGCGCTTGCCGTTGCGCACGAAGATCTTCACGTTCAGCTCGTCTTCCAGCTGGAGGATCTGCTTGCTGAGCGCCGGCTGCGAGATGTGGAGCGTCTGGGCCGCCCGCGACAGGTTCAGGTTCTGGCGCGAGACCTCGACGAGGGTGCGGAGCTGCTGGAGTTTCATCTGCGGACCGGCCGGCGGAGGGGGACGGCCGGGATTATGTCAGCGGTCCCACGGGATCGCCCGGGTTCTCGGCGCGTGGTCCGGCGGTGACCGCCGCGGCGGGCGGTGGTGTCCAGGCTGGCGGCATTGGGGAGACCCGGCGCCGACCGCCGGTGCGAGCCTGCCCCGGCCTCGTTGCGTCAAAAAAATCTCAAGTTCCGATAGGTTTTGTCGTAAGGCGCCTCTGTCAGCGGTGGCTGTTCCGGCGGTTCGGATGCTCGCGGTTTCGAATGTCTCGACGCGCATCACCGACCGGTGTCTCGTGCGGGGGGTGGCGGTGATGAATGTCCGGATCTGGTTGGCGGCGGCGGTGGTGGTCGCGGTTCAGGGGTGTGCCTCGACGGGGGGCGTCCCGGAGCGCGAAGTGATCGGTCAGGTCGAAGGGGTGTACGTCGAGATGCAGCCCGGGGTCCTGGTGCATGAAGACCTCGCGCCGGCCGGTACCGATCGTCCCGTGTGGGCCAACGTGAAGCTGCGCACCCCGCTGGAAGACGGCCGGGCGACGATGAGCGCGAAGCTGGACCGCGGGCTCGTCGTGGCGCACGGCGACACGGTGAACATCCGCCGGACCCTCGGCGGGCGTCTCGCGACCGTGAAGATCGCACCGGATACGGTCGTGGCCGTCGTCCCGGGGGATCAGCTGGCACCGGTCGCGTTCGACCGCACGCCGAGCAAGGTGTCGATGCTCGAACAGCTGCGCTGAACGGCGCGGCAGGAATTCGAGAGACGGGCTCCGGAGCGATCCGGGGCCCGTTTCGTTTGGTGGTGCCGGAATGCGCCCGTCAGGCCGCGCGCGGCACGATGGCCGCGCGGGCTTCTTCCAGTCGGACGAGCGCGGATTCGAGCAGGTCGACGCCAGCGCCCGGGGCACGGGCGTCCTCGCTGAGGGTCCGACGCCAGGCCCGCGCACCCGGCAGTCCGAGCATCAGGGCGAGCATGTGGCGGGTCATCGCCGTGAGCGGCGTACCGGCCGCGACCTCGGCCGCGACGTACGGCATGAATTGCCGCACGGCATCGGCCCGGCTCTCGACCGGGGCGGGATCGCCGTACAGCGCCTCGTCGACGCCAGCCATCAGCCAGGGGTTGTAGTACGCCTCGCGACCCAGCATCACGCCGTCGACGGCGAGCAGGTGGTCGCGGCATTCGTCGAGCGTCCTGATGCCACCGTTCACGATGATCGTCAGGTCCGGGCGGTCGCGCTTCAGCTGGTGCACGACGCCGTAGCGCAGCGGCGGGATCTCCCGGTTCTCCTTCGGCGACAGGCCGTCCAGCCAGGCGTTGCGGGCGTGGACGATGAACGTGTCGCAGCCCGCGGCGCTCGTCGCCTCGACCAGCGTGTGGAGGCGCTCGGCGGATTCGTCGCGGTCGATCCCGATGCGTGTCTTCACGGTGACCGGGATGTCGCACACCGCACGCATCGCGGCCACGCCGTCGGCGACGCGGGCAGGTTCCGCCATCAGGCACGCACCGAAGCGTCCGCTCTGCACGCGATCGCTCGGGCATCCGACATTCAGGTTGATCTCGTCGTAGCCCGCATCTGCGGCGAGCCGCGCGCAGCGGGCGAGATCGGCCGGTTCTGATCCGCCGAGCTGGAGCGCGACCGGGTGTTCCGCCGGGTCGAACCGGAGGAAGCGATCGGCGTCGCCGAACAGCAACGCACCGGTCGTGATCATCTCGGTGTAGAGGCGGGCGCGGCGCGATAGGACCCTGAGGAAGCGCCGGGCGTGGCGATCCGTGAGGTCCAGCATGGGGGCGACGCAGAAGCGGTGGGAGGCGCCGGAAATCACGGGTCGACGGAGACAGGATCGGGATGGGGCCGGGATTCTGTCAGGCGTGCATCGTGTTGAACAGACGAAAAAAAACCCCGCGATGCGCGCGGGGTCGGTACTGGCTGAAGTCGGGTACGAAAGCGGTCCTCGTGTCGAGGATCTCGCGGCCGCCGGTCTCCGATGCTGCTTGCGGCCTTGCTTTCGTCGGTCTCCGCCCCGACCACTGACAACTTGTGACTTGCATCCGGATGCCCATCTGGTGTGGGTGAGAGGTCTCCTGCCCCCGGGTGTGCGGCCTCTTTCGCACGCGTTGTGCCATGCGTCGCAAAACCTTGAACTTGTGAGGTTTAGCCCACCCGGGGGTTGCGAAAACATCGCGTGCTGTAAGCATTGGCGACAGGTGCGCGTCGGTGCCGACCGACAGGGGCGAGGCGTGCGCGCCGGCAACGTATCTGGCGTCCCTGGTGTTAACAGGTCCTAGGCGACGCGTTCCCCGCCGCGCCACGTGGCCAGGGGCACGGCGACACCGCCGACTTCCCGGACCCTGACGAAATCCGCCCGCTGCCCGAGGGCGATCGCGCCGCGGTCGGCGAGTCCGGCCAGCCGCGCCGGGCGCATCGCGACGGTACGGACCGCATCCGGGAGCGACAGGCCGTCGCGGTCGCGCCGCGCGAATGCCGCGTGGAGCAGTGCTAGTGGATCGCCGCCCGAGTCGATCACGTCGGGCATCGCGGGAGCCCCCTCGACGACGGCGGACGCCTCGCAGCTCACCGCGGGTCCGCCGTGCGCGGTCGCTGCCACGGACGCCGCGGGGGCCGGATGCCAGAGCAGTCCGACGCATTGCTCCGCGCAGGCGAGGCGGTCGGCGTCGCTGCGCACATGGGTTGCGGCCAGCGCGATGCCGAGCCGGCGTGCCTCGCGGAGCGGCGCCGCGAGTCGCGACCAGTCCGCGAAGTCGAACGAGACGAGCCGGGTGTGGCGGTCCTCGAAGAACGCGGAGTGCGTGCGCCGCGCATCGCCCGGTCGGAGGTGCCACCGGATGCCGTGGTCGCAGCGCAGGATGCCGGCCGCGCGGGCGTCGTCGAGCCACGCCCGCATCGAGGCGGACGCCGCGTCGAGCCCGGCCTTCTCGCGCGTGTGGAGATCGAAGGCATCGACGAGCGTCGTGATGCCGCACACCGACGCGCGCGCGTCGCGGTCGATGACACTCGCGATCGCGGCGGAATGCACGGTCGCATCGCTCGCGACTGCGCCGCAGAGATCGACCAGGCCGGGCAGGAGGTAGTCGCCCGCGAGGTCCTCGGCGCCGGGCAGGTCGGTCGCGCCGATCTCGATCCGGACGATGCGGCCCGCGAGCAGTTCGACGGTGCCGAGGAAGACCTCGTCCGGCGAGACGACACGTGCATTCGTGAAAAGTTTTCGCGCCATGGTGCCGAGGGTAGCAGGCCGGGTTTCGTCGCACGACATTGAACCTCCGCCAGGCCGTGTTGTTCAAAGCCCCGTCGTAACGTTCCATGAGGATTGATCGATGAAGAAGTCGTTTGTTGCATCCGCCATCGCCGTCGCCTTCGCCGGCGGCCTCTTTGCGGCGCAGTTCGGCGCGCACGATTTCCTGGTGGGTGATTCGCACGCGGTGCCCGACGTTGCCGCTCCCGCTGCAGGCACGACGCCCGCCGCCGCAGCACCGGTCCTGGCACTGCCCGATTTCAGCGCGCTCGTCGAATCCCAGGGGCCGGCCGTCGTGAACATCAGCGTGGCGCGCGCGGCACGTCAGGCCGATGCGCAGATTCCCGGCATGGAGCAGCTCCCCGAGCAGTTCCGCAAGTTCCTGCCACAGCCGCCCCGGGAAGGTCCCGATGGCGATGGTCCGTCGCTGCAGGGCGTGGGGTCCGGATTCATCATCAGCGCCGACGGCTACGTCCTCACGAATGCCCACGTCGTGAAGGGTGCGGACGAAGTCACGGTGCGCCTCACCGACCGACGCGACTTCCCCGCGAAGGTCATCGGCGTCGACTCGCGTACCGATGTCGCGCTGCTCAAGATCGAGGCGACGAAGCTGCCGGTCGTGCGCGTCGGCAGTCCCGACAGCGTGAAGGTCGGCAACTGGGTCGCCGCCATCGGCTCGCCGTTCGGCCTCGAGAACACCGTGACGGCCGGCATCGTGTCGGCGAAGTCCCGGAGCCTGCCGAGCGATTCGTACGTGCCGTTCATCCAGACCGACGTTGCCGTGAACCCTGGCAACTCGGGTGGTCCGCTGTTCAACCTGAGTGGCGAGGTCGTCGGGATCAACTCGCAGATCTACAGCCGCACCGGCGGGTACATGGGGTTGTCGTTCGCGATCCCGATCGACGTCGCGATGAAGGTGAAGGACGACCTGCTGCAGTTCGGCAAGGTGCAGCGTGGCCGGATCGGCGTGACGATCCAGCAGATCGACAAGGATCTCGCGACGAGCTTCGGCCTCGATCGTCCGCGCGGTGCACTCGTGTCGGGGATCGAGAAGGGCGGCCCCGCGGAACACGCCGGCCTGAAGGTCGGCGACGTGATCCTCGGCGTGAACGGCAAGCTGGTCGAGCAGTCCATCGACCTGCCGCGCATGATCGGCGAGGGGCGTCCCGGCGCGGACATCAAGGTCGAGGTGTGGCGCGACGGCAAGGCGCGTGAAGTCGGCGTGAAGCTCGGCGAGACGCCGGCCGAGAAGGTCGCGGAAGTCACTCCCGCGGCCGGCAAGCCGTCACAGCTCGGGCTCGTCGTGCGTCCGCTGACCCAGCAGGAAATGGCGAAGCTCAACACGCCGCACGGTGTCGTCGTCGAGCGCGCGGAGGGTCCGGCTGCGAAGGCGGGCATCCGTGCGGGCGACGTGATCGTGGCGCTCAACAGCGAGCCGGTCGACTCGATCGAGCAGATGAAGGCAGTGGTCGAGCGTTCGCGTGATCGCGTGGCAGTGCTGGTCCAGCGCAACGCGACGCGCTTCTTCGTGCCGGTGCCGCTGGGGTGATGCGGATGTGGCGATCATGAGGCTTTGATTCAAACGGAACGGCCACCCTCGGGTGGCCGTTCCGTTTCTCGTGAGGCGATTTCGCTTCCGGTGTCGGGCGGTCGTGCGATCCGCCCGCCGGTCAGACATCCTGCCGATAGCGCTCCCGCACGGCGGCATCGAACGTTTCGACTTCCGTCGAATCGAGTCCGCCTTCCTCCGCGATCTCGCAGCCGAACGACACCGTCACCGGATCGGGCCACGTCGCGGGATCCCAGACGCCGGCGCGCAGCAGCGACTTGCCGCAGTGGAAGTAGCACTTCGTCACCGCGACGCGCATCACGAGCAGGGCGGGGCGGCCGCGGCTGTCGTGGCGTGCGCAGAGATCGGGATCGTCGACGAGCGTCGCGCGGCCCTGCACGCGCAGCGTCTCGCTCGTGCGCGGCACGACGAAGATGAGTTCGACGGCCGGATTCGCGAGGACGTTCTGCAGCGAGTACACGAGCCGGTTGCCCTTGCGCTCCGGGAGCAGCAGCGTGCCGTCGTCCTCGACGATCGCGATGCCCGGCCCGTCGCCCTTCGGCGAGACGCAGGGGCGGCCGTCGGCGTCGGCCGTCGCCAGGAACAGCAGCGGCGAACGCGCGATGAAGTCCCGGGCCCGCGCGTTCAGCTTCTCGTGGAACTTGTGCGCGACGACCGGCGATGGATCGCCGATGAGTTCGCGGAGGCGGGCGACGGAATCGATGACGGGCATGGGGCGCTCCGGGTGGGTGGTGTCGATCATCGTGGCGGATGCAGCGGCGTGCAAGGTGGACGGTCGCTCGTCGCGGGAGCGGCGCAGTACAGCGTCCGACGAAGTCAGGCGATCGACGCGCCGATCCGGCCGCGAAACCGCGCGAGTCCGATCGCGCTCGCGAGCAGCGTCAGGCACAGCGCCGCGACGGTGAACGCAAGGGGGCGGATCGTGCCGTCGTGGCTCGCGCCGACCCACGCGCCGATCGGGAACGCGCAGGCCATCACGACGAATCCGAGGAATCCCGACGCCGCACCGGCCTGGCGCGCGAACGGCGCGACGGCACCGGCCTGCACGCACGGGAAGACGATGCCGTGCGCCATCAGCACGACGAACATCGCGCCGATGACGGTCGTCCAGTGATCGAACCCGGCGACGGCGAGCGCGGCGAACGTGGTGCCACCGATGGCCGCGATCGTCGCGCCGATGCGCAGCGCGCGCTGCACGCCGACGCGCGCGAGCAACCGCCTGCACAGCATCGTGCCGGACAGGTAGCCGGTGACACCGAACGCGAAGCAGTAGCCGTAGTGCTGCGTCGGCACGCCGAGCACCCGGATCAGCACGAACGACGAGCCCGAGATGAACGTGAACAGCGCGCCGTACGACAGCGCCCCCGGGATCGCGTACGACCAGAACACGCTCGACCGCAGGATCCCGCCGTAGTTGCGTGCGAGCCCGGCCGGGTGCGTCGCGTGCGGGTCGCGGTGGTTGTTCGTCTCGCCGAGGAGCTTCCACACGGCGAAGCCCGCCGCGACGGAATACGCGGTCAGCGCGACGAATGCGGCACGCCAGCCGAACGCGACCTGGAGCCAGCTGCCGAGGATCGGTCCGAGGAGCGGCGCGGCGGACAGCACCGAGCTGGCCTTCGCGAGGATGTGCGCACCGTCCTCCGGCGTGTACGCGTCGCGGACGACGGCGCGGGCGACGAGCACGGTGCAGCACGCGCCGAGCGCCTGCGCGAAGCGTCCGGCGATGAGCACACCGATCGTCGGGGCGAGTGCGCAGGCAAGGCTCGCGACGAAGTAGATCGCGAATCCGGCGAGCAGCACGGGGCGCCTGCCGAAGCGGTCCGAGAGGGGGCCGACGACGAGCTGCGCCGTGCCGAACGCGATCACGAAGCTCGACAGCGTCTGCTGCACGAGCGCGGGCGACGCGTCGAAGTACGTCGCGAGGTGCGGCAGCGTCGCGAGGTACAGGTCGGTCGAGAGGGGCTGCATCATCATGCAGGCCGCGATGAGTCCCAGCAGGATGCCCGGCGAGGGCAGAGATCCGGGACGGTGTTTCGTGGTGCTGGGCATGGACGGGCGCCGGATGCGCGGCGCGGAGGGACGAACGTGGTTCGGTGCGCAGGACGCCCCGGACGCGCGCGCCGTGGCGCTGTCGGGGCGTCCGTCGATGCGGCGGGTCAGCGGTGCCCGGCGGGGAAGTCGTCGAGCGGATAGATCGGCCGGCGCAGCTTGCGGTATTCGAAGGCCGTCCAGTCGGAGGTGCCCACGCCCGGCGCGTCGCAGAACACGTGGCCCTTCGCGATCGGCAGGAATACCGGCCGGAAATACATCCGCGACTTCAGCAGCAGGAAGCGCTTCGCCGTCGGGTCGATGCCGACGCTCGTGAACACGCCGCGGTCCCAGGGTTCCTGGTTGCGCTCGATCACGACGATCTCGGCGGCGCCGGTGTCGAGCACGGCGGTGCGGCCCATGTAGCAGCGCATCCC
>CAUJJX010000041.1 GCA_963205165.1 Pseudomonadota bacterium
CCCGAAGGGAATGGCCGTATCGACGCGCATGGCGGCGTTGTCCTCCTTGCCCGGACGTCCAGTCCGGGCGGCGTCGTCCGTCTTGCCCTGCACGTCGATACGGCCATTCGCACTGGCATCCGTAGTGTTAACAGGCCCTAATCCGACCTACCCGGACGACACGCCGGTGGCTCGCGGTTCGGAGTTCGACCAGTGCGACGCGCGTACTTCGCCGCCGTCGGTGTTACCCTTCCCGCCCATTTTTTCGGCCCCGCACCGAACCCCCGCCATGATGTCTTCCCGCCCCGATTCCCGCCCATGACCGAGCACCTCTGGCACGCCGCCGCCGCCGGCTTCGAGGCCGCGTGCAGCATCCCGCTCCTGCCCGACGGCCATCGCTCGCGGCAGCTTCACGGGCACAGCTTCCTCGCGAAGATCCGGGCCGAACTCCCGACGGGCTGGGCGGCGTTCCCGGGGGGCGAGGTCGAGCAGTTGCAGGCGCGGCTCGCCGACTGCATCGCGCCGCTCGACTACGCGCACCTCAACGACCATCTCGACGAACCCACGGACGAGAACATCGCGCGCTGGGTGCGGGCGCGGCTCGATGTGCCGGGCATCCGCAACGTGGGCATCCAGAGCACCGCGGACAGCGGCGCCGACATGGACGGCAACGACCACGTGCATCTGTGGCGGCGGTACCGCTTCCAGTCGGCGCACCAGCTGCCGAACGTGCCGGCCGGCCACAAGTGCGGACGTATGCACGGCCACGGATTCGAGGTGATCCTCCACGCCGATCAGGACCTCGTCGGCCGCGCCCTCGGAGTCGACTTCGATCGCATCGACGCGCTGTGGGCACCGATCCACGCCGAGCTGGATCACGCGTGCCTGAACGACCTGCCGGGGCTCGCGAACCCGACGAGCGAGACGATCTCCGCGTGGATCTGGGCGCGGCTGAAGCCGCGGCTGCCCGAGCTGTCGTGGGTCACGGTCTACGAGACCGCGAGCTGCGGCGCGCACTTCGACGGATCGCACTACCGGATCTGGAAGGAGATGACGCTCGACAGCGCCGTGCGGCTCGGGCGTGCACCTGCGGGCGATCCGCGGCGTCGCATCCACGGTCACACCTACACGCTGCGCCTGCACCTGCACGCGGCGCTCGATCAGGTGATGGGCTGGACGATCGACTTCGGCGACGTGAAGACGCTGTTCGCACCGATCTTCACGCGGCTCGACCACCATCCGCTGCACGAGTTGCCCGGCGTCGCGGACAACGACACCGCGAGTCTGGCCCGCTGGATCCGCGCGCAGGCCTCGCCGCTGCTGCCGGTGCTCGACCGCATCGATCTCTACGAGACGCGCGGTTGCGGCGCGATCCTCGGTTGGGCCGAAGACGGTCCGGCGCTGCCGATCTGACGCCATGACCTACGCCGTCCGCGAGATCTTCTACACGCTGCAGGGCGAGGGTGCGCACGCCGGGCGGCCGGCCGTGTTCTGCCGCTTCGCCGGGTGCAATCTCTGGTCGGGGCGCGAGGCCGATCGTGCGACGGCCGTCTGCCGGTTCTGCGACACCGAATTCGTCGGCACGGACGGCGAGGGCGGCGGCAAGTTCGCGACCGCGGAATCCCTCGCGAAGGCCGTCGCATCGCACTGGCCGGCCGGGGACACGGCGGGAAAGCGCTACGTCGTCTGCACCGGCGGTGAGCCGCTCCTGCAACTTGACGGCGCGCTGATCGACGCGCTGCACGCCGAGGGTTTCGAGGTCGCCGTCGAGACGAACGGCACGCAGCCCGCGCCCGAGGGGCTCGACTGGATCTGCGTGAGCCCGAAGTCGACGGCGCCCGTCGTGCTCACGCATGGTGACGAACTGAAGCTCGTGTACCCGCAGGCCGACGCGCTGCCGGAGCAGTTCGAGCATCTCGATTTCGGTCGGTTCTTCCTGCAGCCGATGGACGGTCCCGACCAGGTCCGGAACACGCAGCTCGCCGTCGAGTACTGCCTCGCGCATCCGCGCTGGCGGCTGAGCGTGCAGACGCACAAGGTCCTCGGGATTCCGTAGCGCGGCCGTTCCGTCGCGCACGCCGTGCACGTCGATGTGCCGGCAGGGGCGTCGAAGTGCGATGCTCCGCGCCTTCGACCGCATCACGGTACCGCCCATCCATGGACTCGTATCGCATCCTCGTGCATCCCGACGCGCTCCGCCGCGTCGTCGCGTATCGCACGGCACTCGCCCGCGACGGACTCGCGGCCTGCGGCGCGCGGCTCCGGCGCGAACTGGACGGCGACGACCTCGCCGCCATGCCGCTCGACCGGTTCGTCGAACGGCTCTTCGCGACGAAGCTGCCGATGATCTTCGCGGAGTCCGCCGTCCACGGCGACGGCAGCGACTGGACGATGACCGAGCTGGCGCTGCTCGGCGATCTCGCGGTCTCCGTGCCGGTGACCGTGTTCGACGACGGTCGCCACAACGGTCCGGCCGTCCACGACGTGCCATTCCCCGCGACGCTGTTGTATGTCCCCGGGGCGCTGCTTCGGAGTCGGTCCGGGTCGACACCCGCGGACTGGCCGGAGGTCGTCCGCGACGGCGAGCTCGACATCGCCGCGTATCAGGCGCTCTACGAACGGCGCCTCCTGCCGCTGCTGCTCCACGCGAACGCGCGGGCGCAGGCCGTCGGCGGGCGCGCCGTCGTGACGGTGCCGGGGCTCGGCTGCGGACAGTTCGCCGGGCCGTTCGCGGGGCGCCTCGGCGCGCATCTGCGTGACGCGATCGCCGCACTGCTCCGGAAGCATTCGGGCGCATTCGAACGCATCGCCCTCGTGCGCTTCGACCCTTACGGCGAATGCGAGAACGCCGAATCGGTGTTCGGCGGCGTGGTGTTCCGCGTGCGTCCGCTCGCGCGCGGCAACGCCGGCACGCCGCAACTCTGCGCGCCCACCCGGTACGAGGAGCGCGGTGATGATTTCCAGGACTGCCTGCTGTTCTCGATGGTCGCGTGGGATCACGTCTCGTGGCCGGGCAACGATTTCTACGGCGGATCGCGCGCGACGGACGACGGCGTGAAGGCGGCCGCGACGAGTTCGATGGCGACGATGACCGGCGTGGAAGGGCGCTACCTTCCGGACGTCCACGCGTACGTGCCGCGTCCACCGTTCCGTTCGTGGGGCGAGATCGTGGCGGTGCAGGGGCTGCGGATGCGGGTCGAGGGCAATCTCGAGGTGCTGCCGGCGGGCACGCCGGAGTGAGTGCGGCACGGGCCGCGTCGCGCATCGTGGGATTCCATCGCGGCGGGTAGAATCCGCGCCTGCTGCAACGCGGCAATCCCGTTTCCGGTCCCCCTCGTCACCGATCGCTCCATGGAATCTCCGGCCATCGCCGAACCCGTTTCCGATCTCCCGCCCGACGCCGGGGATCTGCCGCCCGCGGCGTCCGCCGAAGACGAAAGCTTCATCCGCGAAGCCCTCGCGCTCGCAGCGGAAGGCGAGGCGATCGGCGAGGTCCCGGTGGGCGCGATCGTCGTCGTCGACGGCGAGATCGTTGGCCGCGGATTCAACGCGCCGATCGGCACGCACGATCCGTCGGGGCATGCCGAGATCCGTGCGCTGCGCGATGCGGCTGCCCGCGTCGGCAATTAC
This sequence comes from Pseudomonadota bacterium, assembly GCA_963205165.1. Taxonomy (GTDB): domain Bacteria; phylum Pseudomonadota; class Gammaproteobacteria; order Burkholderiales. The sequence continues at coordinate 3,610 of CAUJJX010000041.1, forward strand.
CGCCTGCCCGGCGCGACGCTCTACGTGACGCTCGAACCGTGCGTGATGTGCGCCGGCGCGATCATGCATGCGCGCGTCGGACGCGTCGTGTTCGGTGCGCCCGATCCGAAGACCGGCGCGTGCGGCAGCGTCGTCGATCTCTTCGCGGAGCCACGACTCAATCATCACGCGACGGTGCTGGGCGGCGTGCTGCTCGACGACTGTGCCGAATCGCTGCGGCGCTTCTTCCGCGCGCGCCGCGGAGCCCCGACATGAAAGCACTGCGCATCTCCATCGCGGACCAGGCGCTCGAAGTCGTCGACGACGGCGTCGTCACGCATCGCTATCCGGTATCCACGGCATCGAACGGTGCCGGCGAACGCAACGGCAGCTACTGCACGCCGCGCGGCCGGCACGTGATCCGCGCGAAGATCGGCGCCGACCAGCCGCCGGGCGCGGTGTTCGTGCGGCGGCGTCCGACGGGCGAGATCCACACACCGGAATTCGCGGCGGCGAACCCGCGGCGCGACTGGATCCTGACGCGGATCCTGTGGCTGTCGGGCTGCGAGCGCGGCTTCAACCGCGGCGGCGACGTCGACACGATGCGCCGCTACATCTACATCCACGGGACGCCGGACAGCACCGAGCTGGGCCGCCCCGGCTCGATCGGCTGCGTCCGGATGCGCAACGCCGATCTCGTCGAACTCTTCGACGCCGTGCCGGCCGGCACGCCCGTCGACATCATCGAAGGTCCGCTTGCCGACGCGGCAGCCGACACCGAAACGCAGTGAACCCCAACGAAAGGAACGCAGCATGCGACTGAAGGACAAGGTGAGCATCATCACCGGCGCGGGCCGTGGCATCGGCCAGGCCACCGCGCTGAAGTTCGCCCGCGAGGGCGCGATCGTCATCGTGTGCGACATGGGGCAGGCCTCGGTCGACGAGACGGTCGCCGCGATCCGGGCGGAAGGCGGGACGGCGGACGGCTTCGTCGTCGACGTCACGAAACGCGCGCAGATCGACGCGATGGTCGAGGCGGTGATGGCGACGCACGGTCGCATCGACACGCTCGTGAACAACGCCGGCATCGTCGCCGACGCGCAGCTGCGCAAGATGTCGGACGCTGCGTTCGACCGCGTCATCGACGTGAACCTGAAGGGCACCTACAACTGTGCGCGCGCCGTCGTCGACATCATGGTCGCGCAGGGCTCTGGCGTGATCCTGAACGCGTCGTCGATCGTCGGGATCTTCGGCAACTTCGGCCAGAGCAACTACGCCGCGAGCAAGTTCGGCGTGATCGGCTTCGTGAAGACGTGGGCGCGCGAACTCGGCCCGAAGGGCATCCGCGCGAACGCCGTGTGCCCCGGTTTCGTCGAGACGCCGATCCTGGACACGGTGCCCGAGAAGGTGCTCGACGCGATGCGCGCCCGCGTGCCGCTCGGCCGCCTCGGCAAGCCGGAGGACATCGCGAACACGTACGCATTCCTCGCGTCGGACGAGGCCGCGTACATCAACGGTGCGGTGATCGAGGTGAGCGGCGGGGCGACGATCTGATTCCGGGTCGGGGTGTCGACGCCGGTGGCGATGTCGTTCGCGCCGGTGGCGTCGATCCCTACCGGATGCGCGTCTCCCGCACCGTCGCGCCCACCCGGAACGCCGCGACCTTCGACGCGTCGGGGCCGGGGATCAGACCGTCCTCGGTGATGATCGTCGACACGAGCCCGGCCGGCGTCACGTCGAACGCCGGGTTGAACACCGGGACGTCGGGCGCCCAGCGTTCGGTGCCGTAGCCGAGCACCTCCCCGGCGCCGCGTTGCTCGATCGGGATCGACGCCCCATCGGGCATCGAGAAGTCGAACGTGGAGCGCGGCGCGGCCACGTGGAACTGAACGCCGTGGCGGCGTGCGAGCACCGCGAGCGGATACGTGCCGACCTTGTTCGCGACGTCGCCATTGGCCGCGATGCGATCGGCGCCGACGATCACGAGGTCGATGCGTCCGCTCGCCAGCAGCGAGGCGGCCGCGACGTCCGGCAGGAGCGTCACCGGGATGCCGTCGCGATGGAGTTCCCACGCCGTCAACCGGGCGCCCTGCAGGACGGGGCGTGTCTCGTCCGCGAAGACTTCCACTTTCTTGCCCGCGGCGACGGCCGACCGAATCACGCCGAGCGCGGTGCCGTGGCCCGCGGTCGCGAGCGCGCCGGCGTTGCAGTGCGTGAGGATGCGGGCGCCATCCGGCACGAGCATGGCGCCGAATTCGCCCATGCGACGGTTCGCCGCGATGTCCTCGTCGAAGATCGTCTGCGCTTCCGCGCGGAGGCGGGTCGCGACGCTCCTGGTGGATTCGGCGGCGCACGTCTTCCACGCGGCGCGCATCCGGTCTAGCGCCCAGAAGAGATTGATGGCCGTCGGTCGGCTCGCCGCGAGTTCCACGAACGCGGCTTCGAGTCGCGCAGCGAACATCGCGGGCGGCACGTCGACCGCATTCAGCGCCTCGACTGCGATGCCGAACGCAGCGGTGCATCCGATGGCTGGCGCGCCGCGCACGGCGAGATCGCGGATCGCGTGCGCCGTCCCGGTCGCGGACCGCAGCGGGATGAACACTTCGCGGCCAGGCAGGGCGCGCTGGTCGAGGATCTCGAAGTCGGCGCCGGCGGGCCAGCGCATGGTGGTGATGCTCAAGTCGGATGCTCCGGAGGAAACCAGTGGTGGCGCAGTCGCGCGATCGCGTCGTCCGCGTCGCGGGTGTGGATGACGACACCGCCGGCCGGTGATTCGGCGAGCAGCGTGTCGACGAGTGTGGAGGTGGATCGCGTCGCCGCGTACACCACTGCGTCGAGCCCGCCGAAACGCCACGCGAGATCGATGGCGACGGCTTCGCTCGCATCGTCGGCGATGGCGACGTCGGCGCCGACGGATTCGAGGCTCGTGCGCAGCGCGTCGTCCGGCGCGCCGACCAGCAGGATCACGCAGCCGAGCAGCGGCAGATCGGTTGCGCGGCGAGCGAGGAGGCGGCGTTCGAATCCGCCGTAGTGCACTTCGGCGACGAGGATGTCGGCGGGCGGCAGCGACACGTAGCGATCGAGTGCGGCAGCGCGGCTGATGATCGCGATGTCGTGGGACTGCACTTCGGCCGTGTCGCACGCGCGGCGTCCGTCGACGCTCGCAGCGATCGCGCCGAATGCCGGATCCAGGACGATACGTGCCGCGGCGTCGGGCAGGCGGTCCGGCGTGAACTCGCCGCGATGCCGGGCGAGGTAGTCGCGGTAGCTGGCGGCGTAAGTGTCGACGTCGAATCCGAGTGACGGCACGCGCTTCGTGAAGACGGCGTGCTGCGGCGTCGGCGGGCCTTGCAGTGCGATGTCCGCGAGATCGGCGCGGCGCGCGAACGCGACGGCCTCCGGTGAATCGTCGACGGCGAGCACGAGCGGGAAGCCGGCGATCGCCGACAGCCGGCGGCGCAACGTGGCGAGGCGGCGGGCGCCGTCGGCGTCGCGCGGTGCCGGCGTCGCGACGGGCAGCGTCCATGCGCCGTGGCGTTCGAGGTGGTCCTCGGCGCGTGCGATCAGGGCGCCCATCCGTTCGTACGACGTGCGTGCATCGTCCGCGAACGCGACGACACCGTGGGCCGCGAGCAGGAGTCCTTGCGTCGCGTCGGTACGTTCGGAATCGAAGGTCGCCATGCACGCCTGCGCGAGATCGAACCCGGAATGCCGGAAGGGCACGAGCGGCGCCGCGGCACCGAACACCTTGCGCACGGTGCGTTCGCCGTCGGCGGTGTCGAGCACGGCCAGCACGCTGTCGGCGTGTGTGTGCTCGACCCACCGCGCGGGCAGCGACGCGTGCATCAGCGTCTCGATCGACGGACGCGGCGCGGCTGCGTCGCGCTTCAGTGGTTCGAGTGCGGCCATCAGCGCTGCGTTGTCGAGTGTCGGCCCCGCGAGGAGCGCGCGTGCGCCATCGAGGTCGATTGGCGTGAAGTCCGCGGCCGTGACCCGACCGAGATCCGCACCGGTGCCTTTCACGTGGACGCAGGGGCGACCGTCCGTCCACGTCGATTTCAGCGAGGTGTTGCCACCGCCCTGCAGAACGAGCGACCGGTCGCCGCCGAGCAGCCGGGAACCGTAGGCGCGGAGATCGAGCGGCTCGCCGAATCGCGCGGCGTCGGCGTCGTTCCAGCGGGTGCGCCAGCGATGGCGCGGGGCGTCGCGGTTAGACTCGGTGGACATGGCGAAAGACGAATTCATCGAGGTGAATCTGGTGTCGTGGCGCGACGAGGCGCCGCGACTCGCGGCCGTGCGTCGCACCGTGTTCATCGAGGAGCAGGATGTCCCCGAGGCACTCGAATGGGACGATGCCGACGTCGACAACGTGCATGCACTCGCGCTCGCGCCGGACGGCACGCCGATCGGCACGGGACGACTCCTGCCGGACGGTCACATCGGTCGCATGGCCGTCCTCGCGTCGCATCGTGGGCGGGGTGTCGGCGCAGCGGTGCTGCTTACCCTGATCGAGGCGGCGCGCGAGCGCGGACACGATGTCGTCGAACTCGCAGCGCAACTCCACGCGATCGGTTTCTACGCGCGCTTCGGATTCGTGGCGCACGGACCGGTGTTCGACGACGCGGGCATTCCGCACCGGACGATGACGCTCAGGCTGCATCGCCATCGGGGCGCGTAGGCACGACAGATCCGGGATGCATCGGGTCGTCACGGCCCGATCGGTCGCGGCAGCGCCAGTGAATGGACCGTGCGTCCGGTCTCGGCGCCGTCGGGGCCGAAGCTGCGTTCCTCGAAGCGCAGCTGGCCGGCGTGGTCGATCGTGACGACCGTCGTGCTGCGCGTTCCGTATGTCGGCGAGACGATGAACGGCGGGCCCAGCAGGCGTTCCCATTCGAGGCTCACGCCGGTGCTCGGCAGGTCGGCATCGTCGACGGGGCGCGTATCGCGGAGCCGATCGAACAGCGATTCGATGGCCGTCGCGGCCGGTGCGTCGAGGTCGTCGGCGAGGCCTTCGCGGAGCCTGCGCACCTTCGGCCACGGCGTGCCGAGCAGGTGGTTGCTCAGCGCGTGGATGCCGCGTCCGAGCCGGGTGGATTCGCCGCCGCGGTTGGAACCCCACCAGACGCCGGTGGCGTCGGCGGCGACGAGATTGAAACCGTCGTGGCGGCGGCCTTCGGCGGTGCGCGCCGGCACGTAGCGTCCGGCCGGTTCGTTGCCTGCGACGAAGTCGCCGACCAGCAGCCCGCGCGATCGGGCGCCGGTCACGCGGTTCGCCGGATCACGGTAGTTCGTCACCGTCGCGAGTGCGCCGCGGCGCGAGACGGCGAGCCACGTGCCGCCCTGTTCGAGATCGCGTCCGCCGAGGATGTCCGGGTGGTCGTCCCACGGGCCGGCGGCACGCGTCGGACGCGCGTGAAATTCATCGCGGTTGCCTGCGAGCACGAACGGCAGATCGGGATGGCTGCCGAGCGCGATGACGATCAGGCACACGGCGGCGGATCCCGGAACCATTCCGCGTGGCGTCGTTCGCCGGACGCCAGATGGCGCGCGAGCCCGGACGTGGTGACGGCCGCGTCGAGCACGCTCGCGAAGGCGTCGGCGTCGTCGATGCCTTCGTAGATCTCCATCCAGAGCTGCGGTTCGTCGCGCCGGACACGGCGGCGACCGTCGATGCCGGTGGCGCTCCGGACGCGTTCGAACACGGCATCCGCCGCTTCGGCAGCCGCACGATCGGCGGCGTCGGCGACGCGGTAGTAGATGTACAGATGGACCGCCACGGTCAGACCGCGGGAGGCGGATGGATCGCGCAGACGTCGGACACCGTGCCCGTCGCTGTGCGGAGTGCGCCGCTCGCGGCTTCGACGTCGAGGACGGCGAGTGCGACGAATCCGCCCTCCGGCGCTGCGGCGATGCGGAGGACCGTGCCGACCGACTGGTCCGGGTCCGCGAGGATCGGGTCGCCGGGCGCGGCCGGCGTCGACAGCCGGAGGCGATGGAGCGTGCGTTTCACGGTGCCGAGATAGCGGGTCCGGGCGACGATCTCCTGGCCTGGGTAGCAGCCTTTCGAGAAGCTCACGCCGTCGACGACGTCGAGCCCGATCATCTGCGGGATGAAAGCTTCCTCGGTGCCGGGCGCGAGCCACGGGATGCCGGCCGCGATTTCGCAGGCGGAGACCTCGGACCCGGCGAGTTCCCGCGCGGCTGCGGCGAGGGCAGGGTGCAGTGCCGCGGCCTGCACGGGGTCGAGGTGGGCGACGACGGCTTCCGGCGTCACGAAGACGGGAGCGGCGAGGTTGCCGAGAACACGGTCGGCGGGCGCCTCGGCAAGTGTCGGGTCGACGAGCGCGGCAACGGCGGGTCCGCGCAGCCAGAGGCAGGCAGGCGCCGGCGTCGGCACCGAGATCGTGACCTTCGCGCGCATCACGTACCTGCGCAGCCGCGTTGCGATGGACTCCGTCTGGAACACCGGCAACTGGAGCGCGAATCCGTCGGCGAGGCGCGCGAGCCGGAAGACGACGAGGAGGCGTCCCTTCGGCGTGCACCAGCCGGTCCACGTCCACCTGCCGGGCGCGAGTGCGGCGACGTCGGCGGTGAACTGTCCCTGGAGGAAGCCCTCGGCGTCGACCCCCGCGATCGAGATGACGCCGAGGTCGTAACGGGAAGCGAACGCGGGCGGCGCGATGGCGGGTGCGGTGCCGGTTGCAGGGGGCGCGCTGAGGGTCGTGGTCATGGAGGCTGGGCCGTGGACGCGGAAGGCGGCGGATTATAGTGGCGACCCGTTCCAGACCTTCCTTCCGTCGACCCGTTCATCGGCCATGCAGGACTCCTCTTCGTTGCGACTGCGCATCGGACCGTCGCGCAGTTTCGCGGTTGTCCTCACGGCGGTCCACGGTGTCGCGGCCGCGATCCCGTGGAGCGTCGGGATGCCCCCGTTGCTCGCGGCGGCGATGTCCTGCGTCGTCGCAGGCTGGGGCGTGGTGCAGGTCCGGCGTCACGCGCTCGGGCGCAGTCCGGATTCCGTCGTCGAAATCCTGCTCGAGGACGAGGGCCGCGCGCGGCTGCTCACGAACGCCGGGATCGCCTCCGGCGGCCGGGTCGTGGAGGCGCGAACCCTGGGGCCGTGGTTTGTCTTCCTGAGATTCGAACTCGACGACGGACCGATGGTCGGAGCCGCGCTCGCTCGCGACCGGTGCACGCCGGAGGACTTCCGGCGGCTGCGCGTCCGGGTTCGCTGGGTGTTGCCGTCGGCCGTGGAGGCGGCGCCGCAGGCCGATGCGATCGAGCATCGCTGATTCGCCGCGACGGCGGTGAACGGCGGTTACGGGCATGGCTGGTCGCCGCTATACTCGCGCCGCTTCATCGACAATGCGCGCCATCAGGCCGGGGACAAAGCGGTTCGGGACATGATTCATGAGTGATCGGGAAATCGACCAGCAACTGGTCGAACGGGCACAACGGGGCGACAAGCGCGCCTTCGAACTCCTGGTGTCCAAGTACCAGCGCAAGCTGGGCCGACTCCTGTCCCGGTTCATCCGCGATGCGGGCGAGGTCGAGGACGTCTCCCAGGAAGCCTTCATCAAGGCGTATCGCGCGCTGCCCTCGTTCCGGGGCGACAGCGCCTTCTACACGTGGCTCTACCGGATCGGCATCAACACGGCCAAGAACTATCTCGTGGCCCGGGGGCGCCGGGCGCCGACGTCGACCGCTGTCGACAATGCCGACGCCGAGGGCTACGAGGACGCCGACCTGCTGCGGGACGTGAACACGCCGGAGGCGGAGCTCGAGAGCAAGCAGATGGCAAATGTCGTGAACGAATCGATGGCGGCATTGCCTGAGGAACTGCGCACGGCAATCACGCTGCGCGAGATCGAAGGATTGTCTTACGACGAGATCGCCACGATCATGAATTGCCCCATCGGTACGGTGCGATCCAGGATCTTCCGGGCCCGTGAGACGATCGCCGAGCGGTTGCGGCCGCTGTTGGGAACCAGCAAGGACAAGCGATGGTAGAACGCGAACGGATTTCCGCCTTCATGGATGGCGAACTCGGGGACGACGAAGTCGACGGCCAGGTGCGCCGGCTGAAGTCGGATGAACATGCAGCGGACTGGGCGACATATCACCTGATCGGTGATGTCCTGCGCGGCGAGCGCACGCAGCTCTCCGCCGGATTCACCGGGCGGTTCAGCGCGGCACTCGCCCAGGAACCCACGGTCCTCGCGCCGCCGGCCGCCGTGCCGCGCAAGCGCAATCTCCAGTGGTATGCGATGTCCGCCGCGGCCTCGGTCGCCGGAATCGCAGTCGTCGGCTGGCTCGCCTTCTTGCAGCAGCCGGTCGGCAGTGACGGCACCGCAGGGACCGGTGGTGGTTCGTCCGTCGCTGCGGTGGCGCAGGCAGGCCCCGAGATGGGCGAATACCTGCGGGTTCACCAGGAGGTCTCGCCGACGGCCGCGATGCACGGGGTCGCCTCGTACATCCGGACCGTGACGACCCAAGAATCGATCGACGGCCGATGAACGGCTCGATGGAGCACCGGCCAGCACCCGGCCGGGCGGGGCACTTGCGCCCGGCGCATCTGGCTGCGCATCGATCGTCGCCTCGTTCCGTGATGCGCCGCGTCCTCGTCGGAGTCGCCTGCTGTTGTGCGGCGATCCAGGTGCAGGCCCAGGTGCTGTCGCCGCAGGAGGGTCTGAACTGGCTCCAGCGGATCGCCGGCGCCGCACGGCAACTCAACTACGCCGGCACATTCGTCTATCAGCACGGCGATACCGTCGAGACCTCCCGGATCGTTCACCTCGTGGAGCCCACCGGCGAGATCGAGAAGCTCGAGACGCTCGATGGTCCGCGTCGCGAAGTGCTTCGGACGAACGATGTCGTCGTCACGTACCACCCCGACACCAAGGCGTTGCGCGTCGACCGGCGCCAGCCCGGGCGCAGCTTCCCGCAGTTGCTGCCCGACCAGCTGAGCACGATCACCGATCACTACGAGATGCGCCGCGGTGAGCTGGAACGCGTGGCCGGATTCGAAGCGCAGTCTCTCATGCTCGTGCCGCGCGACGGTCTGCGCTACGGACACAAGTTCTGGGCCGATACCGCGACGGGTCTGCTGCTGAAGGCAAAGGTCGTCGATGAGCGCGCGCACGCGATGGAATTGTTCGCGTTCACGCAGCTCCAGATCGGCGGCCACATCTCGCGCGACCTGCTGAAGTCCGGCATGCCGATGCCGCCCCCGCTGCCGGCAGTGCAGCCCCTGCCGGACGCCCAGACCGATTCCGGCTGGATCATCCGCGACCAGCCCGCCGGTTTCCGCAAGATCATGGATGTCCGTCGCGCCCGGGCGGGCGTGCAGGGTGCGATGCTCACGCACATCGTTCTGTCGGACGGCCTCGCGGCCATTTCGATCTTCATCGAACCCGTCTCGGTGCGCGCCCGAGGTGTGCCCGAGGGGCGTCTGATCCAGCAGGGCCCGATCCATATCTTCATGCGCGTCGTCGGTGACCAGCGCGTCACGGTGCTCGGCGAGACGCCGGCCCACACCGTGGTCCAGATCGCGAATTCCCTGGTGCCCAAGGGGCGCTGACCCAGTCGTTCCGCATGTTCATCCCACCCCGGACCTCTGCTTCCATGAACCGTCTGATCCTGTCCCTCGCGCTGTTCCTGAACCTGGCCGTGCCGGCAGTCGCGCGCGAGCTTCCGGACTTCCCCGATCTCGTCGAGGAACACGGACCCGCCGTCGTGAACATCAGCACCACGTCGGCACGTGCAACGCAACCAGGCGCGCCCGGTGTGCCGGGGCCGGACGATGACCCGTCCGACTTCTTCCGTCGTCCCCCGCCCGGACAGGCGCCCCGCGACAATCAGGGGCAGTCGCTCGGATCCGGCTTCATCATCAGCGCCGACGGATTCATCCTGACGAATGCCCACGTCGTCGAGGCCGGCGACGAGGTTACGGTGCGGCTCAACGACAAGCGCGAATTCAGCGCGAAGGTCATCGGCAGCGACAAGCGCACGGATGTCGCGCTCATCAAGATCGACGCCTCGGCACTGCCGGTCGTGAAGATCGGCGACGCCACGAAGCTGCGCGTCGGCGAATGGGTGCTGGCGATCGGGTCGCCGTTCGGTTTCGAGAACACGGTCACCGCGGGCATCGTGAGCGCGAAGGGTCGTTCGCTGCCGCAGGAGAACTTCGTTCCCTTCATCCAGACCGACGTCGCGATCAATCCGGGCAATTCCGGTGGGCCGCTGTTCAACGAGCGCGGCGAGGTCGTGGGCATCAACTCGCAGATCTACAGCCGCACGGGCGGTTCCATGGGCCTCTCGTTCGCCATCCCGATCGACGTCGCGATGGACGTCGCGAACCAGCTCAAGGCGACGGGGAAGGTGACGCGCGGCCGCATCGGTGTCGTCATCCAGGAAGTCACGAAGGAGCTCGCCGAATCGTTCGGGCTCGCCAAGGCGCAGGGCGCGCTCGTCAATTCGGTGGAGAAGGGCGGTCCGGCGGACAAGGCCGGCATCGAGACGTCCGACGTCATCCTGCAATTCAACGACAAGCCCGTGACCTCTTCCGCCGATCTGCCGCGACTCGTGGCCGCGACGCGTCCGGGCAGCAAGGCGACGATCCAGGTGTGGCGCAAGGGTGCCGCGCGCGAGATTCCGATCACGGTCGGCGAGCTGTCGGACGAACGCAAGGTCGCCGAGAAGCCCCGCAAGCATGGTTCGAAGGGCGGCGAGGCCGCGACCCGCCTGGGGATGTCGTTCGTCGAACTGACGGCCGAGCAGCGCAAGGAGTTCGACGTCGGGCACGGCGTGCTCGTCGACGAGGTCCAACCGCAGAGCAATGCGGCGCGCGCCGGGATCCGGCGTGGCGACATCCTGCTGGCGATCAACAACAACGACGTGAACAGTGTCGAGCAGCTCAACCGGATGATCGGGCAGTTCGAGAAATCCCGGAGCGTCGCCCTGCTGATCCGCCGCGGGGACTCCAATCTCTACGTTCCGCTGCGTCTCGGTGCGAACTAGTCAGGGCGGGGAGCATCCCGTTCCGTTAGAATCGCCGGCTCCAAAAGCTCTCCAGGAACAGGGGCACCTCGGTGCCCCTTTTCGTGTTCATGCGCCACATCCGTAATTTTTCCATCATCGCCCACATCGACCACGGGAAGTCCACGCTGGCCGACCGGTTCATCCAGTTCTGCGGCGGGCTGTCCGACCGGGAGATGGAATCCCAGGTCCTGGACTCGATGGACCTCGAGCGTGAGCGCGGGATCACCATCAAGGCGCAGACGGCCGCGCTGAGCTACACCGCGCGCGACGGCCAGAAGTACCAGCTGAACCTCATCGACACGCCCGGCCACGTCGACTTCTCGTACGAGGTGTCCCGGTCGCTCGCCGCGTGCGAAGGTGCGCTGCTCGTCGTCGACGCCTCACAGGGCGTGGAGGCGCAGACCGTCGCGAACTGCTACACGGCCCTCGAACAGGGTGTCGAGGTCGTGCCTGTCCTGAACAAGATCGACCTGCCGTCCGCCGAGCCCGAGCGCGTCATCGAAGAGATCGAGGACATCGTCGGCATCCCCGCGGACGACGCGGTGCGGGCCAGCGCGAAGACCGGTCTGGGCATCCAGGACATCCTGGAAGCCGTCATCACGAAGATACCGGCGCCAAAGGGCGATCCGGACGGTCCGCTGAAGGCGCTGGTGATCGACTCGTGGTTCGACAACTACGTCGGTGTCGTGATGCTCGTGCGTGTCGTCGACGGAAAGCTCCGCCCGAAGGACCGCATCCTGCTGATGGCGAGCCAGACGTCGTATCTGTGCGAGCAGGTCGGCGTCTTCACGCCGAAGTCGCGCTCGATGGAATCGCTGTCGGCCGGCGAAGTGGGTTTCGTGATCGCCGGCATCAAGGAACTGAAGTTCGCGAAGGTCGGCGACACCATGACCCTCGAGAACCGTCCGGCGGCCGAACCGCTGCCGGGCTTCAAGGAAATCAAGCCGCAGGTGTTCGCGGGTCTCTACCCGGTCGAATCGAACGAGTACGAGTCGCTGCGCGACGCGCTCGAGAAGCTGCACCTGAACGACTCGTCGCTGCAGTTCGAACCCGAGACCTCGCAGGCGCTGGGTTTCGGCTTCCGCTGCGGCTTCCTCGGCCTGCTGCACATGGACATCGTGCAGGAGCGCCTCGAGCGCGAGTACGGCATGAACCTCATCACGACGGCGCCGACCGTCGTGTACGAGGTCGTGATGCGCGACGGCACCGTCGTGCAGGTCGAGAACCCCTCGCGCCTGCCGGACGCATCGAAGATCGAGGAAATCCGTGAGCCGATCATCACGGCGTCGATCCTGGTGCCGCAGGAATACGTCGGTTCGGTCATCACGCTCTGCAACCAGAAGCGCGGCAACCAGCGCAACCTCCAGTACCTCGGCCGGCAGGTCATGCTGACGTACGACATGCCGCTGAACGAAGTCGTGATGGACTTCTTCGACAAGCTGAAGTCGACGAGCCGCGGCTACGCCTCGCTCGACTACGACTTCAAGGAGTTCCGGGCCGACGATCTCGTGAAGCTCGACATCCTCATCAACAACGAGAAGGTCGACGCGCTCTCGCTGATCGTCCACCGGTCGAGCTCGGCATACCGCGGCCGGGAACTCGCCGCGAAGATGCGCGAACTGATTCCGCGGCAGATGTTCGACATCGCGGTGCAGGCGGCCATCGGGTCGCACATCATCGCCCGCGAGAACGTGAAGGCGCTGCGCAAGAACGTGCTCGCGAAGTGCTACGGCGGTGACATCACCCGCAAGAAGAAGCTGCTCGAGAAGCAGAAGGCCGGCAAGCGACGCATGAAGCAGGTCGGCAACGTCGAGATCCCGCAGGAGGCCTTCCTCGCCATCCTGCAGGTGGACAACAAGTAGGCGGCCGGAGGCCCGGGTCTTTCATGAATTTCGCACTGATCATGTTGCTGCTGCTCGTCTTCACGGGTGGGTTCTGGTTGCTGGACAAGCTGGTGCTTCGCAAGCGTCGCGGCGAAGGCGAGCCGATGCCGTGGTGGGTCGAGTATCCGGTGAGCTTCTTCCCGGTGATCCTGGTCGTGTTCATGCTGCGGTCGTTCCTCGTGGAGCCCTTCAAGATCCCCTCGGGGTCGATGATCCCGACGCTGCTGGTCGGCGATTACATCCTCGTGAACAAGTTCACCTACGGGATCCGGCTGCCGGTCGCGAACAGGAAGCTCGTGCAGATGAACGATCCGAAGCGGGGGGACGTGATGGTGTTCCGCTTCCCGGAGAATCCTTCGCTCGATTACATCAAGCGCGTCGTCGGCGTCCCGGGGGATGTCGTCGAGTACCGCAACAAGCGCCTGACCGTGAACAGCCAGCTCGTCGATGTCGAGACGGAGCCCGATTACAGCTATCTGGAGTCCGGCGGACTCAACTTCATCACGACGAAACGCTATCGCGAGAAGCTCGGGGATGCGGGGCATTCGACGATCGTCAACCTCGATGCGCCGTCGGTGCAGCTGGCGGGCGTCCACTCGTTCCCCCACCGCGAAAACTGCGAATACAATGAAGATGGCTTCCGCTGCAAGGTGCCGGCCGGTCACTATTTCATGATGGGCGACAACCGGGACTCCAGCAGCGACAGTCGCTACTGGGGCTTCGTGCCGGACGAGAACATCGTCGGCAAGGCATTCCTCATCTGGTGGAATTTCGGACAGTTCGGGCGCATCGGTACGCCCATCAAATAGGCGGGCGCGGCATGAACCTCAGACAGCGGCAGCGGGGCCTCAGCCTCGTCGGATTGATCTTCGTCGGCGGCGTGCTCTTCTTCGTCGCGCTGCTCGGCATGAAGGTCGTGCCGACCTACCTCGAGTACTTCACGATCCAGCGCCACCTCAAGGAACTGGCCCGCGAAAGCGAGGGCAGCACGCCGGGTGACCTGAAGGGCACGTTCGACAAGCGTGCCACCATCGACGACATCACGTCGGTCAACGGGGAAGATCTCGAGTTCGTGAAGAGTGGCGAGGGGTACGACATCACCCTCACGTACGCCAAGAAGGTCGAGCTGTTCGGGCCCGTGAGCCTCTGCTTCGACTTCGAGATGCACGCCGGCAAGTAGTGCCAGAGATCCGGTCCACGGTGATGGCAGACGCGGGCGTCGCCGACGATCTCGGGTACGTCTTCCGCGACCCGGCGCTGCTGCAGCAGGCGCTGACCCATCGCAGCCACAGCGTGCCGCACAACGAGCGGCTCGAATTCATCGGCGACTCGATCCTGAACTGCGTGATTGCCGCCGAGGTGTTCCGGCGCTTTCCCGATGCTCCCGAAGGCGATCTCTCGCGGCTGCGTTCACGGCTCGTCAATCAGCCGACGCTCGCCGAGCGCGCCCGCGAACTTTCACTGAACGCGCGACTGTTGCTGGGTGCCGGTGAAGTCCGCAGCGGCGGTGCCGATCGTCCGTCCATGCTGGCCGATGCCGTCGAGGCGCTCATCGGTGCCGTGTTCCTCGATGGCGGTTTCGACGCTGCGGCGGACGTCGTCCGTCGCCTGTTCGGGCCGACGCTCGATGGCATCGACGCGAAGACCTTCGGCAAGGACCCCAAGACTGCACTCCAGGAATGGCTCCAGGCCCGCCGTCGGCCGGTGCCGGAGTACCGCCTCGCCGAGACGTCGGGCGTGGCCCACAGCCAGCGTTTCCGCGTCGACTGCATCGTGCCGAGCTTCGATCTCCGGACCTCGGGCGCGGGCGCCAGTCGCCGGGCGGCCGAGCAGGAGGCCGCCCAGGCCGCCCTCGAGCGCCTCGGCGCCATGACGGAGACGCAGTGACCCGATCCATTCGGCCCGCCAGACCGCCCTTGTCCGGTTGCTGCCACCGCAGTTCGCTTCGCGTCATCCGGGTCGTGTTCTCACACCCGGTCGGCGCGCGCTTCTCTCATTTCACGGACCCGGAGGCACGATGACGCATCGTTGCGGTTTCATCGCGGTGGTGGGACGCCCGAACGTGGGCAAGTCCACCCTCGTGAACCGGCTGGTCGGGCAGAAGGTGAGCATCACCTCGCGCAAGGCGCAGACGACTCGCCATGCCGTGATCGGCATCATTTCCCGCGACGACGCGCAATTCGTCCTCGTCGACACGCCCGGCTTCCAGACGCGCCATCGCGGCGGACTCAACCAGGCGCTCAACCGCGCCGTGACCGACAGCCTCGGCGACGTCGACGTCGTCCTCTTCGTCGTCGATGCCACGACGTTCGGCGAGCGCGACGAGCAGGTGCTCCGGCTCATCCCCGAGCGCGTGCCCGTCGTCGCCGTCGTGAACAAGGTCGACATGCTCGAGAAGCGCGAACTGCTGCTGCCGTACATCGACAAGCTGCGGAAGCTCCGGGACTTCGCGGAGGTCGTCCCGGTGAGCGCCGAGACCGGCGTCCAGTGCGACACGCTGCTCGACGTGCTGGTGCCGTTCATCCCGGAAGGTCCGCCGCTGTACGACGTCGAGCAGGTCACCGATCGCAGCGAACGTTTCCTGGCCGCCGAACTCGTGCGCGAGAAGCTCTTCCGGTTCACCGGCGACGAACTGCCCTACGGCATGGTCGTCGTCGTCGACCAGTTCGAGACGGAGGGCGAACTGCGCCGGATCCGCTGCAACATCATCGTCTCGCGCGACAGCCACAAGGGCATGGTGATCGGGGCCGGTGGCTCCCAGTTGAAGCGCGTGGCGACCGAGGCCCGCCAGGACATGGAACGCCAGTTCGGCGGCACCGTGTTCCTCGAGGTGCACGTGCGCGTCGACGCAGACTGGATCGACGATCCGCGACGGCTGCGCAAGTACGGCTATGTCTGATGGCGGCCCGGGGCCGTCGGCCCCGGGCACCGCATCTGCCGGACGCCAGCGGATCGCCAACGAGCCCGCGTTCGTCCTGCACACGCATCCCTGGAAGGAGACGAGTCTCGTCATCGATCTCCTGACCCGGAATCACGGCCGTATCGCCGGCGTCGCGAAGGGCGCCCGGCGTCCGCATTCGGCGCTGCGTCCCGTGCTCCTGCCGTTCCAGCCGCTGCTGGCCACGTGGTCCGGACGGTCCGAACTGCGGCTCCTGCATTCCGTCGAATGGCGGGGTGGCACGCCGCAGCTCGGCGGCGTCGCGCTGATGTGCGGTTTCTATCTGAACGAACTCCTGCTCGCCGCGCTCGCCCGCGAGGATCCGCACGAGGCGCTCTTCGATGCGTACGCGCAGGCGATCACGCGCCTCGCGACGTCGTCGGCCCACGCCACCGTGCTGCGCATCTTCGAGCGCGCGCTGCTCGCCGAGCTGGGCTACGGACTTCAACTCGATCTCGACGCCGACGCCGGCACGCCCTTGATCGACGACGCGCGCTACCGCTATCTTCCGGACCGCGGGCCGCGGCGGGTCGCGCCGCACGATCAGGGCGATGCGTTGTCGGTGCGCGGCAAGACGCTCCTCGACATGGCACGCGACGACTACACGGACCCCGTCACCGCCAGCGAGAGCAAGCGCCTCATGCGCGGTCTCCTCGGCGCGTATCTCGGCCACGCGGAACTCCACACACGGCAACTCCTCAAGGACCTCCAGCAGCTCTGAGCCATGACGCGACTCTCGGTGAACCTCAACAAGATCGCGCTCGTGCGCAACGCGCGACCGCTGGCCATCCCCGGCGTCGTGCACATGGCGCGGCTCGCGCTCGGTGCCGGCGCCCACGGCATCACGGTGCATCCGCGCCCCGACGCGCGACACATCCGGTCGGACGACGTGCACGCGTTGTCGG
Source organism: Pseudomonadota bacterium (assembly GCA_963205165.1). Taxonomy (GTDB): domain Bacteria; phylum Pseudomonadota; class Gammaproteobacteria; order Burkholderiales. The sequence continues at coordinate 20,355 of CAUJJX010000041.1, forward strand.
CGCTGCTGCGCGACGATCCGGCCCACGAGTTCAACATCGAGGGCAATCCGTTCCACAACGTGATGGAACTCGTGCGCGCCGTTCGCCCGCAGCAGTGCACGCTGGTGCCCGATGATCCCGGTGCACCGACGTCCGATCACGGCTGGGACCTCGCGCGCGACGGCGAACGCCTGCGTCCGGTCATCGCGGAACTCCGTTCGCTCGGCGTGCGTGTGAGTCTCTTCATGGACCCCGTGCCGGAAGCCATGGCGGCCGCGAAGGCAATCGGTGCCGATCGCGTCGAGCTCTACACGGAGCCTTACGCACAGGCGTTCGGTACGGCGGGCGAGGGCGCTTCGCTCGCGCTGTACGCAGCGACGGCGCGGGCCGCGACGGCTGCGGGGCTCGGTGTCAACGCTGGCCACGACCTCAATCTCGACAACCTGCCGCCGCTGCTCGCAGCCGCGCCGCAGATCGAGGAAGTCTCGATCGGGCACGCGCTCACGGCCGATGCGCTCGAACTCGGCATGGCCGGTGCCGTCCGCGCCTATCTCGACGCCATCCGCCGCGGCCACGGAGCCGCTGCGTGATCACCGGCGTCGGCGTCGACATCGTCGAGATCGCACGCGTCACACGCGGTCTCGCGGAGCACGGTGACAACTTCGCGCGACGCATCCTCGCCGACGTCGAATGGGACGCCTTCCGCGCGGCCATCGCGCCCGCGGCATTCGTCGCGAAACGCTTTGCCGCAAAGGAAGCCTTCGGCAAGGCACTCGGCACCGGTGTGCGTGCACCCGCAACACTGCGCGCCATCTGGATCGAGCACGACGACCTCGGACGCCCGGGCTTCGGCTTCGACGCGGTCCTCGCGCAGTGGCTCGCGACCCGCGGCGTCGATCGCCACCATCTCTCGCTGAGCGACGAGCGCGACGCCGCCATCGCATTCGTCGTCCTGGAAACCAACGCCACCGGAGCGCCCCGTTGAGCATGCTCTCGAAGCCCCTGCCGCTCGGACCCGTGATGCTCGACGTCGCCGGGACAACGCTCACCGCCGACGAACGCGAGGTGTTGATGCAACCGGCCGTCGGCGGCGTCATCCTGTTCGCGCGCAACTACTCGAACCCGGCGCAGATCGCGGCGCTGACGAGCGAGATCCACGCGCTGCGCAGTCCGCCCCTGTTGATCGCCGTCGATCACGAGGGCGGGCGCGTCCAGCGCTTCCGGGACGGCTTCACGCGGTTGCCGCCGATGCGCGATCTCGGTCGATTGCACGACACCGATCCCGCAGCGGCGCGTCGCGCGGCCCACGCCGTCGGCGAAGTGCTCGCGCTCGAGCTTCGCGCGCACGGCGTCGATTTCAGCTTTGCGCCCGTCCTCGATCTCGACCACGGCAACAGCGGCGTGATCGGCGATCGTGCGTTCCACAGCGATCCTCGGGTCGTCGCGGAGCTTGCGCTGCTGGTCGTCCGCGGACTCGCGCACGGCGGCATGGGCGCGGTCGCGAAACATTTCCCGGGGCACGGCTTCGCGTCCGCGGATTCGCACACCGCGACGGCCGTCGACGAGCGGACGTACGACGAGATCGCGGCCGCCGACCTCATCCCGTTCCGCCATCTGGTGTCGAACGGGCTGACAGGTCTCATGCCGGCGCACGTGATCTACCCGAAGATCGATCCGTCGCCCGCAGGATTTTCACGTCGCTGGCTGCACGACGAACTGCGTGTCGCGATGGGATTCCACGGCGTGATCTTCAGCGACGACCTGTCGATGGTCGGCGCGCACGGCGCCGGCAGCATCGTCGACCGCGCGCGCGCAGCGCTCGACGCGGGCTGCGACATGGC
>CAUJJX010000042.1 GCA_963205165.1 Pseudomonadota bacterium
GGCTTGCCCTCTCCCCCGGCCCCGCTCCCGCGCGCGGGCGAGGGGAGACAAACACGACGCGCCGCTGAACCAGGATCACGGCACCGACCCGAACGAGGCCTCCGTGGCCCAGGCTGCGCAGGTCGGATTAGCGCTGCAGGCGCGTAATCCGACGCCGTCGCACGCACAACCGTTCGCGTCGGATGACGCGACTACGTCGCTGATCCGACCTGCGGGACTGCTCACCCCCCGTCATTCCAGCGCAGGCTGGAATCCAGTCCGGCGCTGGCCGGTGCGACGTCCGTTGCTGGACCCCAGCGTTCGCTGGGGTGACGGAATGAGCAATGCCCGGTTCCGATGATCCGGCGTGCAGCGTCGCTCCGCGATGCGATGCGAGCAACACCCGCCTTGACTCGGATCACGGTATCTACGCGAACTCCAGGTCGGTCGACTCGGATCACGGCATCTGCGCCACTTCGCTTCAGGCATCCCTCTCCCGCAGGCGGGCGAGGGGAGAAAATCGCCGAGAGCCCTGTTGCCCGGCGCCCACACCTACTTCAGCGACAACCCCGTCAACTGCTCCAGTTCCGCGATCGCGACATCCGGATCGGCCACCTTGATCGTCGCCATGCCCATCGCCTTCGCGGGCTTCAGGTTGATGCCGAGGTCGTCGAGGTAGACGGCCTCGTGCGGCGAGATGCCGAGGCGTTCGCAGGCCATCTCGTAGATCGCCGGTTCGGGCTTGCGCACGCCGACCTTGCTCGATTCGAGCACGAAGTCGAAGAGGCCGACGACCTCGCGCCACGCGGCGCCGCGGCAGGGCGAGACGATGTCGGGGCCGACGTCGCCGAAGTTGTTCGTGATGCACGCGGTGCGGAACACCTGCCGGCAGCGGCGCAGCGCCTCGACCATCGGCGGACGGATCTCGCCGAACAGCAGCCGCACGACGTCGCGCCCCGGGACCGAATGCCCGAGTGCCCGCGCCTCGCTGTCGAACGCGGCGTCGAACTCGTCGACGGTGATCTCGGCGCGTTCCAGCCGCGCCCACGCGTTGTCGTCCGGATTGATCGTGTTGACGGTGCGCAGCAGCCCGGCGGGCAGGCCGCGTTCGCGCTCGTAGCGGGCGAATGCGTCGAAGGGACTGGTGCTGAAGACGCCGCCGAAATCCCAGATGACGGCGCGCAGTGCGGGGTTCGGGTTCACTTCGGTTTCCGTTTGTAGTCGTCGATGGCCTGCCGGAGCTCGCGATGTTCCTCGCAGGGAATCGGCGTGCACAACCGCGCGAGTTCGGCGAGGTGCGCCTCGGCCTGTGCGAGCTGACCCGTCAGGAGGAATGCCTCGCCGATGTATTCGTGCGCCGCGCGATGCCCGGGGTCGAGCCGGAGCGCCTCGCGATACGCCGCGAACGACGCATCGAGATTGCCCTGCTTGCGGTACGCGAAGCCGAGCCAGTTGTGCGCGTCTGCGTTCAGCGGCTTCGCGGCCACGGCACGCTGCATCGCGCTCACGGCGCCGGCCCAGTCGCGGGCTTCGATGGCGGAGCGGCCGGCGTCCATGTCGGGATCGTCCTGCGTGTCGGTGTCCTTCGCGCCCATGTTCGCGTGACCCGTCGCGGCCACGAACAGCGCCGCCCCGATTCCGAGCGTGCGCGCGATGCGTTGCAGAGATGTGTTCATGGTGTTCCCTCCTCGAGAGTGGTCGTGCCGCACATGCCCATGCGCGAATCGATGCGCCGGGTCGCGGTGTTGCGGCGTCGCTTGCACGTCGGTCGCAGATCCGGCGGACGAGTGGGCATCACGATGCCCACCGGGCCGCGGATCGTTCGTCGCGGGCGTTCACGGCGCGAGAAAACCGGTGCTGTCGAGTTCCTCGCGCAGCATCCGGTAGTCGGTCGCGCCCTGGCTCGACGGCGCGAACGCGAAGATGTCCTTCGCGTGCATCGGACTCTCCGCGAGCGACACGCTTTCGTGGATGCGTGTCTCGCAGACGATCGGACCGAAGGTCTCCTGCACCTCGCGGTAGATGCGGAACGACAGCTTGCGCCGCGCGTCGTAGCGCGTCACCACGACCCGGCGGACGAACGTCCGGCCGAGCTTGCGCTGGAGCACGTCGAGCGCCGCGTTGATCCGGTGGACGCCCTGCAGCGAAAGGTAATCGGCCGACACGGGGATCAGCACGCGGTCGGCGGCGATCAGCGCGTTCAGCGTGAGCACGCCCAGCATCGGACAGCAGTCGATCAGCACGTTCGGTGTGTCGGTCCAGCCGGCTTCCTCGATGCCGGTCTTCAACTTCCGGGTCATCGATACGTCGGCGCCGTAGAGCGAATCGATCTTCGACAGGTCGAGCGACGCCGGCACGAGCCGGATGCCCGGCGCGACGTTCTGCTCGAGCTGCGCGAGCGGCACCGAGTGCTGGAAGAAGGCCGAGACGCTCTCGGCCGACGGCACGTTCCTCACGCCCGCGGCGAGCGACAGGTGCGACTGCGGATCGAGATCGATGGCCACCGGCGTGCGGCCCGCGCGGGCGAGGGCGGCGGCCAGGTTGAAGGTCGTGGTCGTCTTGCCGACCCCGCCCTTCTGGTTGAAGACGGCGATGACGCTCATGGACGGCGACAGCCCGTGCGCCGGGTCGCTGCGCGTAATCCGGGGGCGGGCGGTGCATGGTGGAATCCGGGGGTCACGCCGGGCCTTTTACGCGACTGGACACGCGTTGGCTAGGGTCTGGCGGCAGGCCGGGCGCGGACGCGTCGTCGTCGGGAATCCGGAGCGCCGGCACGCGGGCCGCACGGCCGGCCGGTGACATCGCGCGGATGCCGTCCGCATCGGCTGCGATCGACGATCCGGCGTCCGGAACGACGTTGCGTCCGGCGCGCGCGCGAGGACATTGACGGCCGGCCCGGACTCGCGTCCGATCCGCGTCTTTCCGGGCGATGCCGCGCGGGCGTTCCGCGCCGCGCCATTCGCCGACCCACCTGGAGGACGGAGACAACCCATGAAGAAAGCTGCCGGCGGGCTCGTCTACTCCACGCTGCAGGGACGCATGTGCCCGGGATGCCGCAGGCCGCAGGCCGAATGCATCTGCGGCCGCAAGCCGTCGGCGCCCGCGTTCGACGGCGTCGCGCGGGTCTCGCGCGAAACGAAGGGTCGCGGTGGCAAGTGCGTCACGGTGATCCGGGGCGTGCCGCTCGATGCCGACGGGCTGGCCGCGCTGGGCAAGCGACTCAAGACGGCGTGCGGGTCCGGCGGGACCGTGAAGGACGGCGTGATCGAGGTGCAGGGCGATCATTGCGATCGCATCGTCGAGGCGCTGCAGAAGGAAGGCCTCGTGGTGAAGCGCTCCGGCGGATGACGCCGGGGTGATGGATGCGCGGTTCGCCCGTGGCCCGGGGACCCGCGCGGTGCCGGTCGACGCCACCGTGGCGCCGACCGGCGTCGACTAGCGAATGCTCCAGAACTGCCCGGAGTAGTTGCCGCAATCGGCCATCTGCAGCCGGTTGTTCTTCCCGTCGTTGACGATGTCGAGGCACTTGTTCTGGCCCGTGAACATCGTCCGCAGCTGCATGTGGCCCGCCTGGTTCGACGGATCGATGCGCCACATCTGCCCCGAGTAGCGACCGCACGCGGCCATCTGCAGCCGGTTGTTCTTTCCGTCGTTGACGATGTCGAGGCAGCGTTCACCGCCCGTGAACAGCGTCTTCATGCGGAAGGCGCCCGCGACGTCGGCGGGTTCGATCTGCCACATCTGTCCGGAGTAGTTGCCGCAGTTCGCCATCTGCACCTGGTTGTTCTTCCCGTCGTTCACGATGTCGAGGCACTTGCCCGCGCCGGTGAAGATCGTCCGCAGTTGCGCCGTGCGCGTCGCGGGCTGCGCCGGCGGTGCAGGTTGCTGGGGAGGCGGGGCGGGTTGGGCCACGGGCGGGGCCGGCTGCGGCGGTGCAGGTTGCGCGACCGGGGGCGGCGGGGGAGGCGGCGCAGGTTGTGCGACAGGTGGCGGGGGTGGCGGTTCAGGCGCGGCGACGGGCGGTGGCGGCGGGGCGGCGGGCTCGGCCCTGTCTGCCGTGCCGACGCGAGGCGGCTTCATCGCGATGACCCACTGCGCGCTCCACCAGCCGGGCTGGATCGCACCGGCTTCAAGCCGGCCGTTCTCGATGTGCAGATACTGGTCGGGTTTCCACCGATTGCGCAGCTGCCGGGCATTCGTGCCGGGGACCGGGTCGAGCGTCCACTGGGCACTCCACCAGCCGGGCTGGATCGGGCCGGCGGCGAGGGCGCCGTGCTCGATGTGCAGATACTGGTCAGGCTTCCATCGGTTGCGCAGCCGCTGGAAGCCGCCTTCCGGCGCCGGCTCGATGATCCACTGGGCGCTCCACCAGCCGGGCTCGATCGCACCGGCCTCGGGCGCGCCGCGTTCGATGTGGATGTACTGGTCGGGCTTCCACCGGTTCTGCAGCCAGCTGAACGACTGCGCCTGCGCCAGGATCGGCAGCGTCAGCAGGCTGGCGAACAGCAGGGCGAGCCACGCGCCGGGCCGCATCGGTCCGACGCGGGGGCGGATGCCCGGACATTTCTTCATCATGAAAGCACCTCCAGGAGAGAGAGTTCACTTCGGCCTCCTCCTGGAGCGGCGCACCGGAATGGCGCGTGGATTCCCCGGGAAAAGGGCGCTTCATCGATTGCCGCCGGAGTATCCATCGTGTTTGCGCGAAATCAAAAGACATCGGTCGGGGATGCGGCAGGCGGTCGTGACGGAACGCTTGCGCCGGCCCGGGGTCCGAGGGCTCTCGGCCATCGCGCCACTCCGCACGCCTCGCGCTTGCGGGGTGTTACCCTCGGCCGGTCCATCCTCACGGGTACAACATGAAAACGAGCCGCACGCGTCAGATCTTCCTGTTCCTCTTCGTCCTGTTCGTCGGCATCGCCATGCCGCTCGCCGATGCCGAAGCCAAGCGCCTCGGCGGCGGCCGTTCCGTCGGACGCCAGTCCAGCAACGTGACACAGCGCGAAGCCGCGCCGCAGCAGCAGTACCAGTCGCCGTCGCGCCAGCAGGGCGCGCCCGCGCAGCAGGCGCAGCCGTCCCGCAATCGCTGGCTCGGACCGCTCGCCGGCATCGCCGCCGGCATCGGCATCGCGTCGCTGCTCTCGCACTTCGGCATGGGCGCGGGGCTCGCCGAGGGCATCGGTTCGATGCTGATGATCGGACTCGTCGTGATGGCGGGCATCTTCCTGTTCCGGATGTTCCGCAACTCGAAGAGCGCCGCGGGGCCGCAGCCGGCCTATGCGGGTGCGCAACAGCGTGCAGCCGAGCCGGCGTGGAATGCGCCGCGCCGCGACGAGACCGTCGCCCCGCTGCGTCGCGAGTCGCTCGATTCGCACGTCGGTCCGTCCAATGCGTCGGGTCCGGTGAGCGTCACGGGTCAGCCGCTGGCGTCGCTCAATTCCGCCGCGCCGGGCAGCACGGCCACGTGGACGATCCCGGCCGACTTCGACGTCGACGCGTTCCTGCGCAGCGCGAAGGTCTACTTCGTCCGCCTGCAGGCCGCCTGGGATGCCGCCGATCTCGCCGACCTGCGCGAGTTCACGACGCCCGAGATGTTCGCGGAGATCAAGGTCGACCTGACCGAGCGCGGTGCCGCGAAGAACCAGACCGACGTCGTCAACGTCGACGCGCAGATGCTCGGCATCGAGGAGCAGGGTTCGATGGCGCTCGCGAGCGTCCGCTTCACCGGCAGCCTTCGCGAAGCGCCGGACGCCGCGGCCGAACCGTTCGCGGAAGTCTGGAACCTGGTGAAGCCGCTGTCCGGTCGCGATGGCTGGCTGCTCGCCGGGATCCAGCAGGAACCCGCGAAGTAAGCGTTGCCGCATGAGGCTCGACGGGCGATCGCTCGTCGGGTCGTGGATGTGACGAGGGCCTGTTCACCGGTGGGTGGGCAGGCCCTCGTTGTTTGTGCGGCGATCGGAGATGCGCGTCCGCGAATCGTCAGTCGACCGGGATGCGCTTCATGCGATGGCCCGACCAGCGGCATCGCCGGCTGGCGGGCCGCATGACCAATGTCGTGAAACGATGGGCACCACCGAGCGCCGCGGGTTCGGCATGACCCGCCCGCGGTTGCTGCGTGCGCTCAGTCCCTGAACCGCTCCACCGCCGCCGCGATGGCTGCGAGCTTCGCTTCCGCGATGCCGGCCGAGCAGATCGGGTTGTCCGCGAACGTGGCGAACCCGCAGTCCGGATGCAGCAGCAGGCGGTCGGCACCGAACAGGTCGATCGCCCGGCCCACCCGCGCCGCGATCTCGTCGACCGGCTCGATGGCCGGGTCCTTCTGGTTCACCACGCCGACGCCGATGCGGGCATCGGCCGGCAGCTGTTGCAGCAGCGCCATGTCGCCGGCGCGCGGCGTGCAGGCTTCGAGCAGGTACGCGCCCACCTTCATCCCGGCCAGCGTGGGGATCAGCGGTGCGTAGCTGCCCGCCAGTGCCACGGATTCATCCGGCGTCCAGTTGCCGCGGCAGACGTGCAGCGCGATGCGTTCGCGCGGAAGGCCTTCCACGACAGCGTTGACGAGTTCCTGCGCGAAGGCCAGTTCGTGCGCCGGCCCCTGCGACTCCGACAGCGCGCCGCACATGAAGCTGCGCTTGTTCTTCGCGCCGCTGAAGACCACGTCGGACAGCACCGGCTCGTCCAGTTGCACGAGCGCCGCGCCGGCGTCGAGCAGGTCGATGATCTCCTCGCGCAGCACGCGC
>CAUJJX010000043.1 GCA_963205165.1 Pseudomonadota bacterium
ACCGTGTTCGAGGTCGCGGCGGAGGGGCTCGGCGAGGTGCGTGACGCGATCGTCGAACACCACGCGCTCTCGCATGCGGTCGCGGCGGGCGAGGGCGACATCGAACAGCAGCTCGTGCGAATGTCGGAACTGCATGCCGTGCTGGAAGCGGGCGATGGCTGGCGGCTCGAATCGAAGGTCGATGCGGTGCTGTCGCGCCTCGCGCTCGATCCGGACACGCGGACCGGCACGCTGTCCGGCGGGCAGCGCAAGCGCGTCGCACTGGCGCGCGCGCTGGTCTCGGCGCCGGACCTCCTGCTGCTCGACGAGCCGACGAACCACCTCGACCTCGAGTCGATCGAGTGGCTGGAACAGTTGATCCAGGGCTTCGATGGCGCCGTGATCTTCGTCACGCACGACCGGCGTTTTCTCACGCGGGTCGCGAAGCAGATCGTCGAACTCGATCGCGGGATCCTGCGCGTCTTCGACTGTAACTACGCGCAGTACAAGATCCGCAAGGAAGACCAGCTCGCGGCGGAGGCGCAGGAAGCCGCGCGCTTCGACAAGCTGCTCGCGCAGGAAGAGGTCTGGATCCGCAAGGGGATCGAGGCGCGGCGCACCCGCAACGAAGGTCGCGTGCGGCGGCTCGAGCAACTGCGCTTCGAGCGCAACCAGCGCCGCGACCGCATGGGGCAGGTGAAGATCACGCTGGAGCAGGGCGATCGTTCGGGCGCGCTCGTCGCGGAGTTCGAGCACGTCAGCAAGGCGTTCGGCGATCTCGTGATCGTGAACGACTTCTCCACGCGACTGCTCCGCGGCGACCGGCTCGGTCTGGTCGGGCCGAACGGCGTGGGCAAGAGCACGTTCCTCAAGCTGCTGCTGGGCGATCTCCAGCCGGACAGCGGACGCGTGCGCCGCGGGACCAACCTGGCGGTCGCGTACTACGACCAGTTCCGCGAGCAGCTCGACCCTGAGGCGACGGTCGTGGAGGTCATCAGCCCCGGCTCGGAATGGGTCGAGGTCGGCGGCGTCAAGAAGCACGTGATGAGCTATCTCGGCGAGTTCCTGTTCCCGCCGGCGCGCGCGCGGTCGCCGGTCAAGGCGCTGTCGGGCGGCGAGCGCAATCGGCTCCTGCTCGCTCGACTCTTCGCGCGGCCGGCGAACCTGCTCGTGCTCGACGAGCCGACCAACGACCTCGACGTCGACACGCTCGAACTGCTCGAAGGACTGATCGCGGAATACCCGGGCACGCTGATCCTCGTGAGCCACGATCGCGAGTTCCTCGACAACGTCGTCACGCAGGTCATCGCGTTCGAGGGCAATGGTCGCCTCGCCGAATACGCGGGCGGCTACGACGACTGGGTACGGCAGCGTCCGGCGCCGGTCGTCGCGGAATCCGCGAAGCCGGCGAAGCCGAAGGAGGACACGCGCGCCCCCCGGACGCGTCCGGCGAAGACGGGGCTGCCGTTCAAGGAGCAGAAGGAACTCGAGGCGCTGCCCGGCCGGATCGAGGCGCTCGAACGCGAGCAGTCCGAACTGACGGCGCTGCTGGGCGACGGCGATCTCTACCGGACCGACCCCGAACGCATGCAGATGTCGCAGGAGCGGTTCGCGACGGTCGAGCGCGAACTGGCGGATGCGTACGTCCGCTGGGAAGCGCTGGAAGCGAAGGTGGCCGGCAGCTGAGCGCGCCGTCCATGCTTTCACCATCGACGCGGCGCGGGTAATGTCCGGGCTCGGCGCACACCGACGGCGATCGACCGGCGGGGCGCATCGGGAGGGGAATTCCAGATGAGTGAGCACACCGACCGCGCTGTCGAAGAACAGCCGTTCGTCTGGCCGACGGTGCGCAAGGTCGCGCCGGGGGCCCCCTGGCGCTGGATCGCGCTCGGACTCGCGGACATGAAGGCGGCGCCCGGCGCCAGTCTCTTCTACGGCACCGTCTTCGCGCTGATGGGCGCGGCGATCGATTTCTTCGTCGGCGTGGCGGCGCTGGAGCTGGCCCTCGTCACCGGCTTCCTGCTCGTCGGGCCGTTCCTCGCGATCGGGCTCTACGACGTGAGCCGGCACCGCACGCGAGGCAAGACCGTCGTCTTCTCGCACACCCTCGTCGCGTGGCAGGGCAACGCCCCGGCCATCGGGTTCTACGCGCTGATCCTGGCGCTGCTGCTCGCCGTCTGGATCCGGGTGTCGGTCGTGGTGGTCGCGCTGTTCTTCACTGGCGACCTGCCCGGCGAGGGCGGCGTGCTCGCCCAGCTCGCGGCCACGCCCGAGGGGTGGGTCTTCATGGCCGCCTACGTCGCGGCGGGTTCCGGGTTCGCGCTGCTCGTCTTCGGGACGAGCGCCGTCTCGGTGCCGATGCTGCTCGATCGCTACAGCATGGATACGCTGACGGCCATGATCACGAGCTTCAAGGCGCTCCGGGCGAACTTTCCGACGATGCTCGTCTGGGGCGCGTCGATCGTCGTGCTGGTCGGCGTCGGAATAGCGACCTGGTACGTCGGACTGATCGTCACGGTACCGCTCGTTGCCCACGGTTCGTGGCATGCCTACCGTGATTGCGTGGAGCCGGTCGCACCCGCGTCCTGAAAGTCCTTTGTCCGGCCCCGGACGGTCCTGTACCATCCCCGTCCGCCGGAAAATCAAGCAATTTTCTTTTATTCGTCGGCACTTGGCCGGCCGTCCGGCGCCCGCCTTGCCGCATTTCGGAAGCTGTT
>CAUJJX010000044.1 GCA_963205165.1 Pseudomonadota bacterium
GTGCCGGACAGTGCCCGCGGATTCGCGAGATCGGCGATGTCGACCGAGCGGATGCTCTGGGCGTAGTCGGCGACGAATGCGTAGCTGCCGCGGAGCACGACGCCACGTGCGTCGCTGCTCGCGAGCCGGCCGCGCACGACCGGCGTCGTCGGGTTCGAGATGTCGACGAGGTGCAGGCCGCCGCTGCCGCCGGCCACGGCCGCGAGGTTGCGGGCCGGGTCGACGTCGAGGTTCCAGATCGTGCCGGACAGCCCGAGCGTCGCGACCGAGATGATGGCCGCGGGGTTCGCGACGTTGAGCACGCGGAGATTCGAGCCGTTCGCGATGAAGGCCACGCTGCCGACGACCTTCACGCCGAGCGCGTTGCCGCCCGTGCCGAACGAACCGAGCAGGCGCGGCGTCGCGGGTACGGAGATGTCGACGACGTGGAGGCCGGCGCTGCCTGCGGCGATGTAGGCGCGGTTGCCGACGAGCGTGATGGCGTTCGCGTTGCCGGACAGCGTGAGCGATGCGAGCACGCTCGGGGTGCGACGGTCGGTGCTGAGGCTCACCACCTGGAGGCCGCGCGAACCGGCGGCGATCCAGGCGTGGTCGGCCGTGACGGCGACGTCGTTCGCGTATCCGGGGATGGCCACGAACGAGAGCGCCTGCGGCGAGAAGTCCTGGATCTCGCCGCCGACCCGCGCCGTGAAGGCACCGTTCGTGATCGTGATCGTGCAGGTGCCGCGATTGCCGGCGAAGACGCGGCCGTCGGGCGAGCCGAAGTTGCAGACATTGATGTCGCTGCTCGAATAGTTCGTGCCGCGGCGCGTGTCGGTGAGATCGATGGTCGTGCCGTCGCGGAGACGACCGAGCACCGTGAGCTGCACCGAGGCGACACCCGAGATCGAGTTCACGACGAGCGTGAAGGCGGGCGGCGTGACCTCGAGCGCCGTGACGGCCGCGGGGAGGTTCGTGCTGTTCGCGTTCGTCGGATCGCTGCCGGTCTGGATCTCGACGAGATCGCGGATGCCGTCGCCGTCGGTGTCGGGCAGCAGCGGATTCGTGATGTAGCCGTCGACGCCCGTGATGACTTCCTCGCCGTCGAGGATGCCGTCGCCGTCGGTGTCGGCGATGCGGATGGCCGTGCCGCGCGCGATCTCGTCGCGGTTCGTGAGGCCGTCGTGGTCGGGGTCCTCGAGGGCGTCGACGGGGTTCGACGGATTCAGGCCCTCGCGGACCTCGATGTCGTCGGGGATGCCGTCGCCGTCGGAGTCGCCGGACAGCGCGATCGTGATCTGCAGCAGGCCCTGCGTGCCTTCGTTGATCGCCTGCACGACGACGGTGCCGCTCTGCCGCGCCGTCACGACGCCGTCCGGGGTGATCGAGGCGAGGGCCGGATTGCTGATGAGGTACTGCGTGCCGGTGGCCGAGGCCGTGATGTTCGCCTCGCGGCCGTCGGGGTAGGTGGCTGCGACGACGATCTGCACCGACTGGCTCGGCGTCGTCAGGCGCACGGTCGGCGCCGTCAGGACGACGCGCGACGGGATCGGGGTCGTCGCGCCGAGCACGATGCGCGGCACGTTCACCGAACCGTTCGTCGGGATCGTGAACGCCGCCGATTCGCCGGATCGCGTGATGCCGTTCTCGACGCAGGTCGCGCGGGCCTTCACCGAACCGAAGTTCGCGGGGATGTTCGGCAGCACCCACGTGCCGTCGGGCTTCACCTGCACCGTGCGGTTGAGCACGCTGACGACGCAGTGGTCGTTGAGCTGGGCGGCGGCGTCGATCGACGTGCCAAGGGCCGCGGCGGCGAGACACCAAGCGGACATCACCCGTGAAAGAATTCTGTTGCGACGAAGCATCGTGCCTCTCCCAGTCAATCCGAATGGAGGGGGATCATTCCTGTCGACCACGTGGTGGACAGGGGGCGGTATCTATCTGGCTGCACCCTTGAGTGCTTTCCGGGTGGCATCCGCGAGTACGGGATCCGCCAGGACTTCACCGAAACTCGTCTGCAGCAACGGACTCCTGAGAATCCAACGTCCCTTTGCCTGGCGCTCGACGATGTCGAAACCTCGTCCGCTCTTCCCGTCGATCGAGAAGGCGATGTAGATGGCACTTCCGGCATCGATCACGTAGTCGATGATCTTCGTGGACGCGATGCCGACCTTCATCACATCGTCGCGCTGAGCGGCGGGAAGCTTCTGGATCGACGCGAGCAGCCTGGCGCGTGTGTCGTCATCGAAACAGGCGAAATACGCGGACTTCGCCTGTTCGGCGTCCTGACCGTGGCAGCTTCGGTAGTAGTCCATCGCAGGCTTCGCAGAGTCGGCGCCCATGTCGCTCAATCTGCGTCCAAGCGGCGTGGCCTTCACGAAGAAGTCCACATTGCCGTTCGATCCGCCGGAAGTCATCGGGACCCTCGTGTACCCAGTCGCCGGAACCGACCTCACTTCGAGGTCGAGGGACGAGAGGCCCAGGAAGATCGAGTTCAGGGCCAGTTCGATCACGTCACCGCGGATCCGCTCGTCGAACAGGAATCGCCCGCCGGGGTTCTTCCGGAACGTAAGTGCGCGGAATCCGCGCTTCGCGCCCGAAGACCGCAGCACGACGATCGCAGTGCTGCCGAGCGGAATGTGGCCATCGATGACCGTTGCGTCCATCCGCTGAAGCGCACCCCGGAACGCCTCGACGTACTCGTCAATCCCTTTGTATCCTGGCGGAATCGCCCGGGGTTCGATCAACGGCGTCGCCGCCGCGACGTTGCCGTCACGGACGGCGAGCAGGAGCGCTTTCGCGGTTTGCACAGCATCGGACTGCGCCGCCGGCCGCGCATCTGCACCCAGCGGGATGTTCGCAGGCAGGTACTCGATCTTGAGGTAGACGTCGGACGCGATCCGGCCATCCCGGCCTTCAAACGGAAGCCGGAAGACGCGCGTATCCGCGGAGGCCATGCACGACGCGAATGCGAGACCCAAGGCCAGGATCCGGTGTCTGACTGACGTTGCACCCATGGCCGGACCTCAACACGAACCGAGAATGCACACGCCGCCGAACAACTCGTACTCGGCGGACAACGTGGGCAGCAGGGGCAGCTTGAATTCGAACGACGCCTTGACGCCGACGAGCTTCAGGGAGCCGCTGAGTCCGGCACTGCAATTTGCCTGATTGAATCCGGCCCTTCCCTGAACGTTCACGGTCAGGGGAGCAAAGCTCACGTCGATCGTTGGGCTGCAGTAGTCGGTGTTGCTCAGGCTCGTGGAGAAGCATCCCTGCGCCGCTGCCTCGAGCGCGATGCCTGCGGTCACATCAGCAGTGAGTCCGCCGAAAGCGCAGTTTTCCGATCCGCACGCGTCGGTCCGGATGCCCCCTTCTCCTCCGAAGATCAGGTCGCTGCGGAGGAATGCGCCAGCGAGGAACAGGATGCGGACCTCCACGATCTCGCCGAACACCGGTTGCAGCCAGCGTTTGTCGATCACCGTCGGCGGCAGGGGCCAGATCTGGACGTTGCGGAACCGGATGGTTGCCTGTACCGACGCCGAACCTTCCTTCTTGCCGAGACTGACGGTGTCACCGTTCGCCGGATCGCAGCAGTCCTTGGCTTTGCCCTGCACCCCGAACTTCAGCTCCTCCAGCTGGATATTGACCCCGGGGATGCGATTGATACCGCCTTCCAGCAGGTTCTTCAGATTGTCCGGGAGCTTGGCATTCGCCCCGATCGCGGCGTCTGCCTTCCAGTCGCCTAGGTCAACGTCCTTCGGTTGACCGTCCTTGCAGGTCTTGCAGAAGCCTGACGGTCGTTCGGTATCGTTGTTCTGGCTGACGATGCCGCCGCCGGAGCAGATCTCCTTCTTGCAGTCGGTCGGGGAGCTCTGCGGCGGTACCTGGGCATTGTCCGGATTGCAGTTGCTGCCGACGCACTTCTGGCACGTCGGGCAGGTGCCGGCGCTGCCCGTCGTCGCGGGGTTGCCGCCGCAGTGCCAGCCGGCCTTGATGACGCCGACGCCCGTATCGGAGGCGATGACGGCGCCGTCGGCGCTGACCGAGCCGGAGCCGATCGCGACGAACGCCGCGAGGTCGTGGTCGAACGAGTACATCTCGGTCTTCGCGTTGGGGGCGAGGCCGTCGACGTTCGGGATGCTGATGGCGGCGGGCGGATTGAAGGTCGTGCCGACCGGCTGGATCGTCACGACGTAGCGCGGCTGCTGGCCGAAGCCGGGCGCCATCGGCACCTTGTCCGGATTGACGGGCGTCACGGTGACGCAGCCCGTCCGAGAGCCGCCGGGGAAGGTCGCGGAGCCCGGCAGGATCGTCAGCGCGAAGCCCGGCGACGACGCCATGCGCAGCGTCCCGCCGCGGGTCTCGCTCACGCAGACGCGGGCGTTCGGATCGAGCTCCGGCAGGTAGACGGGCGCGCCGACGGTGTTCTCGCGACCGGCGATCGTGACCATCTCGTACTCGAGCGTCGGGAAGAGCCGGCCGGCGTCGGTGGCGGTCGTGCCATCGGCCATCAGCTTCACGAAGCCGACGGGCGCGCCGGTGATCCGGAACACGCCGTTCGCGTCGGTGAGGACGGGCGTGCCCACCTGCACCGGCTGGTTGTTCGCGGTGCCGAGATGGATGCGGAACATGCGCATCGTGACGTTGCGGATCGGCTGGTTCGCGTTGTCGAGGACGACGCCGCTGATGACCGTGTCGGCCGGATTCCCCGGGACCCAGCCGCTCGCGGCGAACGCGGCGGCGAAGCCCGTGTTGCCGGGGAAGGTCGCCTCGACGACGTTGTTGTCCTGCCCGTCGAGCGGACCGAGCGTGAGCGTCGCGAGGACGCGGCCGTCGCTGTCGGTCGTGGTCTGGAAGGTGGTCAGCCCGTTGATGCGGCCGTTGCCCTGCCGCACCGTGAAGGTCACGGGGACGCCGCCGAGGCGGTTGTAGCCGACGTCGGTGACGACGGCGACGAAGGGCAGCGCGAGCGGCTGGCCGACGGCGCCGAACTGGTTGTTGCCGGAGTCGACGTTGATCATCGCGGCCGTCTTGGGACGGCCCGACGCGACGAACAGCGCCGTGCCCTCGTAGCCGACGGCGTAGGCCTCGACCGTGTTGTTGCCGGCGCCGGCGCGGTTGCCGAGCACCACCTGCACCTGGGCCTGTCCCTGGGCATTCGTGCGGACGACGATCGACTGCTGGCGCAGCGCGATCGGCTCGAAGTAGGCGTCGTTCTCGGTGACCTTGAAGATCACGGGGGCGTCGGCGACCGGCACGCCGGCGTTCGACACCTGCACGACGAGCGGGGCGGCGAGGCGCGTGCCGATCGGGCCGGACTGCGCGTTGCCCGAGACGATCCGGACGACCTTGTCGGCGGCGCGGCGCACGACGGTGATCTCGGCCGTGGAACTGTTGCCCGTCTGGTCGCGACCCGTCACCCGGATCACGTTGGCGCCGACCTGCAGCGGCACGGCGGCGAGCGAGAACGTGCGGTTCGCCACGTCGGCGACGGCGCCGTTCACCGTGACCCGCGCCTGCTGCGGATTGATCGTGCCGACGACGATGTCGTTGACGATGCCCGAGACGCCGATCGTCGGTTCCGGCGTCGTGAAGCCGTTCGGCGGGGAGTCGATCGTGACGCGCGGCGGTGTCGTGTCGAGCGTCGCCTGGATCGACGCCGTCGAGGCCGAGCCGTTGCGGTTCGTGGCGACGGCCGTGATGGTGTTCGTGCCCTCGATCAGCGGGATCGACGCCTGGAAGCCCGTGCCGCTGCGCACCGCCGGGACACCGTTGACCGAGACGGTCGCGTCGGGGTCGGCGGCCGTGCCGGAGACGATCACGGCGGGCGTGTTGACGAAGGCGAGCGGGGCCGGGCTGGTGATCGTGACGCCGGTGGGCGAGCCCCCCGTCACGCTGAAGGCGAGCGGATTCGAGAAGACGCGCGTGATGCGTCCCTGGAAGGCGGCCGAGACCCGGAACGACAGCGTGGTCGGGCGTTCCTCGTAGACCGGGAAGCGGATCGCGTAGATGCGGTCACCGGCGATGGCGTCTCCGCCGAGGCCGTCGTCGTGCAGGTTGCCGACGACGGTTGCGCGGCCCAGCGGATCGACCCGCTGGAGATTGACGGACGACGCGATCAGCTGCGGGTCCGTGATCGAGACGTTGACGGTGACGTTGGCCGAGAGACCGA
Organism: Pseudomonadota bacterium; assembly: GCA_963205165.1. Classification (GTDB taxonomy): domain Bacteria; phylum Pseudomonadota; class Gammaproteobacteria; order Burkholderiales. The sequence goes on from CAUJJX010000044.1 coordinate 6,155, forward strand.
CCGGGGTCGACGTGGGCGTGATCGCACCGGTCAGGGTCTGGGCCTGGGCGCCGGCGACGCACAGCAACGCGATCGCCCCTGCAGCGAGCCAGCGGGGGAGTCGCGCTGCACCGGGCAGCGAAGCGAGGCGGGCGAAGAACCGAAACAGGGGGGATGCCATCACACCTCTCCTCATGCCCGTTGCACCGGTGTCGACCCGGTTGCGCGGGGACGCGCTATGGATATGCCATGCCGCCGGACGAGCCATCGGCGGCCGGGGGTGTCGCGACATCGTCGGGACGGACCCCTGCCGCTGGATGGCAGGCACTGCGGAAGTCGGGACTGCGGGTTACTGCGTTCGAGCGGCGATCGGGACGGATCCGGACCGCGTTGCCACCATCGCCGCGCAGCCGCCCGACCGGGCGACCGTCGCGGCGCGTACGGAATCAGCTGGAACGGCGACGGGCGGCGACTGCGGCGCCACCGGCAGCGACCAGGAGCAGCGCGGTCCCCGGCAGCGGCACCGTGCCACCGCCGCGACGGTCGTACGTGAGGTCGTCGAGCACGAACGAGCCGCCTGCCGGACTCCCGTTGAAGGCGACGAAGCTGATGCCGGCAGCGCTCGTGATCTCGAGCAATTCGTTCGGAGAGGAGCCCGGGTCGCCCGTGGTCGTCGTGTTCGATCCGAAGAGGGAGGTCACGGAGCCGAGAAAGCCGAACGAAGCGTCGTATGCCGCGAGCGTGATCGTCGACGTGTATGTCAGGAAGGCGCCGACCGAATTCACGGGCGTGGTGAACGTGATGATGATTGCACCGGTGATCCCACCGCCACCCTCGAAGACCACATTGGTTCCGGACCGCGGCGGGAACTCGAATTCGTTGAGCGAAATGCCGGCCGCCAACACCGTGCCGTTCGAGATGAAGGTCACCCCGGCCAGCGAACTGCCGACGATGTCGCCGTCGGAGAAAGACTCGAAGTCCTGGACGATGGGCGCTGCCTGCACGGCGCTGGTCGCCGCGAGGGCGAGTCCGCAGGCGACGCGGGCGAGGTGCCGGACGAGGTGCGAACGAAACGTCGACGAGCGAAACGACGTCGCACCCTGGCGGGTGCTCGACTGGCTGGAATGCATGGCAGGTCTCCGAACTGTTTTTATGTGGATGCTTCTGGAACACCCACTTCGACCGGAGGCTATTCCAGCTGCGCCGCACTTGCAACCTCGGCACCGTTACGGATCGGCGACGCCGTCCGCGCAGGCGTCCGGTTGCGCCGGATTCGTCGAAAGGCTTACTGTCCGTGACGCTTCCGTGACGGTTTCACCGGGCTGTCATCTGCCGCGCGTACCGTTTCCCCGGAAGGATTCGAGAGACCTGAACGAACTCCATGAACAAGATGAATCCCCGCATCCAGACCGGCCGCGCCACGCGCGCCGGCACCATCCGCACCGGCGGCTTCACGCTGCTCGAACTGCTCGTCGTGATCGTCATCATCGGCCTGCTCGCGGGCTACGTCGGTCCGAAGTACTTCGCCCAGGAAGGCAAGGCGAAGACGAAGGTCGCGCGCGCCCAGATCGACGGATTCGAGAAGGCGCTCGACGCCTACCGCATCGACGTGGGTCGCTATCCGACGACGGAGCAGGGCCTCGGTGCGCTCGATGCCCGGCCCGACAACGAGACGCGCTGGGCCGGGCCGTACCTGAAGCGTGCCGTCCCGGTCGATCCGTGGGGCAAGCCCTACCTCTACCGCCTGCCGGGCGAGAAGGGCGAGGTCGACATCTACTCGCTCGGACGCGACGGCAAGGCCGGCGGCGAGGGCGAGGACGCCGACGTCGGCAACTGGAACTGATGTCCGCGGTGCGCGCACGCCGCGCCGCGTGAATCGTCCCGACCGACCCACCCCGATCCGAAGCCCCGTCACGACACCATGCGCTACCAGGTCAAGGCCATGAAAGCCGGCGAAGGCGTCGTCTCGTTCGACCTCGACGCCCGCGACGCCGGCGATGCCCGCGCCCAGGCGTCGGGCCGCGGGTACGCCGTGCTGTCCGTGCGCGGGGCGGGTGGCGCGCGGCTGTCGCTGCCCGGGCGGCGCCACCGGTTCCCGCTGCTGCTCTTCACGCAGGAACTCCTCGCACTCCTGAATGCCGGCATCGCGCTCGTCGAGGCGCTCGAGACGCTCGCCGAGAAGGAATCCCGGCCGGAGACCCGTGCCGCGCTCGAGGCGCTGCTCGTCTCGCTGCGCGAAGGCAAGCCGTTCTCGACGGCGCTCCAGGCCTCCGGCGACACCTTCCCGGATCTCTACGTCGCGACGGTCCGCGCGAGCGAACGCACCGGCGACCTGTCCGAGGCGCTCGCCCGCTACGTCACGTACCAGACGCAGATCGACCTCGTCCGCAAGAAGCTCGTCAGCGCCTCGATCTACCCGGTGATCCTCGTGATCGCCGGTGGCCTCGTCACGATGTTCCTGCTGGGCTACGTCGTGCCGCGCTTCAGCCACGTCTACGAGGGCATGGGCGGCGACCTGCCGTTCCTGTCGCGCCTGCTGCTGCAGTGGGGTGCACTCATCGACAGCCACGGCACGCTGACGGCCGGCGTGTTCCTCGGCGGCACTGCCGCGCTGCTCTGGTGGCTCACGCAGCCGGGCACACGGTCGCGGATGCTCCGCGCGCTGCGCCGCGTCCCCGGGTTCGACGAGCGCGTCCGGGTGTACCAGCTCACGCGCTTCTACCGCACGCTCGGCATGCTGCTGACCGGCGGCATCAGTGTCGTGCCGGCGCTCGGCATGGTGGCGGGCCTGCTCGACCCCGACCTCCGCGCGCGCCTCGATACCGCGACCCGGATGGTCCGCGAGGGACGCTCGATGTCCGTCGCGATGGAGTCCGCCGGCCTCACGACGTCGGTCGCGCTGCGCCTGCTGCGCGTCGGTGAACGCAGCGGCCAGATGGGCGAGATGATGGAACGCATCGCGACCTTCCACGACGAGGAGATGGCGCGCTGGGTCGACTGGTTCACGAAGACCTTCGAGCCGCTGCTGATGGCGATCATCGGCGTCGTGATCGGCGGCATCGTCGTGCTCATGTACCTGCCGATCTTCGAGCTTGCCGGGAGCGTGCAGTGAATCCGCGCGATCTCGGCACGGCCCGCGTGTTCGCCGCCGCGGACTTCGTGCGTGCCCGCGAGGCGGCGCATGCGAGCGGTCGTCGCGTCGTCGACTGCCTCGAAGCCGACAGCGGACTCGACGCCGAGGCCTTCGTCGCCGTGCTCGGCGCGACGCTCGCGCTGCCCGTGATGCCGATGGACGCGCTCCACGCCGCGACGCCCGCATTCGACGTTCTCCCTTACGCCGAGGCACTCGCCCGCGAATGCGCGCCCGTTCGTACCGCCGGCGGCGCGCTCGTCGTCGTGCACGGCGATCCGCTCGACGAACGCTTCCGGCTCTGGGCCGACGAACGCATCGACGTGCCGTTCGCGCCGCACCTCGCGCATCACGCCGACCTCGTCGCGTGGCTGTCGCGGCAGGGCGAGAACCTCCGCGCGATGGAGAGTCTCGTCGTCGAATCGCGCGGCGAGGGCGCCGACCGGCACGTCGCCGAGGATCTCTCGCTCGGCTCGATCAGTGCCGACGCGAGCCCCGTCATCCGCCTCGTGAACGCCACGCTGTACGACGCGCTGAAGAGCGCCGCGAGCGACATCCACCTCGAGACGACGCACGCCGGCCTGACGATCAAGTACCGCATCGACGGCGTGCTGAGCCACGTGAGCCAGGTCGCCGGCACCGACACCGCGGAGCAGGTGATCTCGCGCGTGAAGATCCTGGCGGAGCTCGACATCGCCGAGCGGCGGGTCCCGCAGGACGGCCGCTTCAAGGTCCGGGCGCAGGGCCGCGAGATCGACTTCCGTGTGTCGATCATGCCGTCGATCTTCGGCGAGGACGCCGTGCTCCGGATCCTCGACAAGCAGAGCCTCGCCGACGCCGTGAAGGGCCTGTCGCTCGACAGCCTCGGCTTCGACGGACCCGCGAAGGCGTGGATGCGCCGGCTGTCGTCCGAACCCTACGGGATGCTGCTCGTCACCGGCCCGACCGGCAGCGGCAAGACGACGACGCTCTATGCCGCGATCTCCGAGATCAACCACGGTCACGACAAGCTCATCACCATCGAGGATCCCGTCGAGTACCAGCTGCCCGGCGTGCTGCAGATTCCCGTGAACGAGAAGAAGGGCCTCACCTTCGCGCGCGGGCTGCGCTCGATCCTGCGGCACGACCCCGACAAGATCATGGTGGGCGAGATCCGCGATCCCGAGACGGCGCAGATCGCCGTGCAGGCCGCGCTCACCGGCCACCTCGTGTTCACGACGGTCCACGCGAACAACGTGTTCGACGTGATCGGCCGCTTCACGCACATGGGCGTCGACCCTTACAGCTTCGTCGCCGCGCTGAACGGCATCGTCGCGCAGCGGCTTGTGCGCGTGAACTGTCCGCACTGCACGGCCGACGATGTCCCGACGGACGAATTGCTCGCCGCGTCGAACCTCGATCGTGCGGCTGTCGCCGGCTACGTGTTCCGCGCGGGTCGCGGTTGCGGCCACTGCCGCGGCAGCGGTTATCGCGGACGCAAGGCGATCACCGAGATGCTGCTGCTGACCGACGAGATGCGCGAACTGATCACCGCGAAGGAACCGATCCGCAAGGTGAAGGAAGTCGCGCGGGCGTCCGGCACGCGCTTCCTGCGCGAGGCCGCGCTCGATCTCGTGGCTCGTGGCGAGACCACGCTGACGGAGGTGAACCGTGTCACTCTCGTGGCGTGACCGCGTCGTCGTGCATCTCGCGCCGCATGCGCTGCGGCTCGAACGCCATCGCGGCGGGCTGCGGTCCGGCATCGTGGCGTCTGCGACCGAACCCGTCGCGGGGTCGACCGAATCCGCGCCGTGGGCGCCCGCGACCGACACGCTCGCGACGGTCCTGCAGTCGCCGCGCTGGCGCGGAGCCGATCTCGACGTCCGGCTGTCCGGCCATTTCGCGCGCTGGATGCTCCTGCCGTGGAACGCCGCCATCGCGACCGACGCCGAGCGGATCGCGTACGCGCAGGTCGAGTTCGAATCCGTCCACGGTGAGCGCGCCCGCAGCTGGCGCCTGCGCATCGCCGACACACGGCCGGGCGAAGCCTCGCCGGTCTGCGCCGTCGACGAATCGCTGATGGCGCGGCTCGAGGAGATCGCGCGGGTCGCGGGTGTGCGCGTCGTCGGCACCGCGCCGGCCTTCGGTGTCGCGCTCGACCGTCATCGTCACGCACTCGTCGCGAACAGCGCGGCATTCGCCTTCGTGGAATCCGGCCGCTGCACGCTCGCGATCGTCGAGCGCGGACGCTGGCGCCATCTCGGGTCCGACCGCATCCGCGATCGCGCGGCCGACGTGCTCGCGGCGCAGCTCGCGCACGCCGAAGCGCTCGGCGCCGGCACGGCTGAACCGCGGCGACTCCACGTCGTGTTCGACGAGGCCGACGAAGCGCTCCCCGGACGCATCGGCGCGTGGGATGTCGTCTCGGCCGGTGCCGCGCCCGCGCGTTCGTTCTTCGCGCGCCTCGCCGGGAGCCGCCCGTGACCGTGCGTCCGCTCGCCATCGATTTCGCGCAGCCGCCCCGCAGCGGTCGCGTCCTCGGGACAGTGCTCGCGGGCCTCGGCGCTGTCGCGCTGCTGTGGGTCCTCGCGCAGATCGCCGACGCCCGCGACGAACGCGACCGTCAGGTGACGCGCCTCGAAGACACGACGCGACTTGCGCGCCGCGCGATGCCCTCGCTCGCCGTCGAGACGAAGGTCGCGCCCGGTCCCGACAGCCAGGCACTCGCCACCGAGGTGAATGCCGCGAACGAAGTCATCGACCAGCTCGCGCTCCCGTGGGACACCTTGTTCGGCGACATCGAGACCGCGATCACGCCCGACGTCGCGCTGACGCAGGTCCTGCCCGATCCGCGCAACCGCCGCGTCGTCGTCGCGGGCGAGGCGCGTCATCTGAACGGAATGCTCACCTTCCTTGCCCGCCTCGATGCCGCGCCCGGCATCGCCGAGACGCACCTGAAACAGCACGCGTGGCGGTCCGACGATCCGCACCGACCCATGGCCTTCACCTTCGAGTCGCGATGGACACCCGCACGCTGAACCTCCACGCCCGCTGGTGGCTGCGCCGCGAAGCGCAGCGGCTGAAGTGGCGCGGCATCGCCGGGATCGCGCTCGCGGTCGTCGCGGTGGTCCTCGCGATCGGCGTGCTGCGCCCGACGCACCGCGAGACCGTCGAACTGCGCGACGACGTCGCGGCGCTCCGCGCGAAGCTGCGATCGGCGTCGGCGCCCGGCGCCCAGGACGCCGTGGTCCGGCCCGCCGGCCGCACGCAGCTCGAGAACTTCTACGCGTTCTTCCCCGCGGTCGGCACGCTGCCCGACTGGCTCGGCGAAGTGCATCTCGCGGCGGCGCGTCCCGGGCTCGTGCTCGAAACGGGCGAATACCGGCTCCAGCATCCGCCGGGTGCGCGGCTCGCGCGCTACGAGCTGGAGCTGCCGCTGAAGGGAACGTATCCGCAGCTCCGCGCCTTCCTCGCGGATGTCCTGAAGAAGATCCCGGCGGCCGCCGTCGACGACGTCGTGATCCGCCGCGAGACCGTCGCGTCGCCG
>CAUJJX010000045.1 GCA_963205165.1 Pseudomonadota bacterium
TCCGTTCCTCAGCGCCGCAGGTTCGCGATGCGCCGCAGCCAGAAATAGCCGACGATCATCAGGACACCGCAGGCCGCGAGCGCATCCTGCCCCGTCGGGTCCGCGATCATCTCCTCGAACAGCGTCGGGTTCAGCGACCACGTGATGAGACCGATCACGAACGGAAGCGCGAGCAGCACCCACGTCGAGAGCCGGGCCTGCGCCGTCAGTGTCTGGATGCGCAGCTCCATGCGACGCCGGCTTTCCAGGGCATCGAGGATGAACTCCAGGATCGAGCTCATCTCGCCGCCGGTCTCCCACTTGATGCGCACGCCCGTCGACAGCAGCCGGCACGCCGGGCTGCCCCACCGCGCCGCCCACTCGCGCCACGCGTCGGCCGCGGGTCGCCCGAGTTCCATCGCGTGGACCACCTCGCCCATGCTCGGACCCACCGGCTTCGGCGCGTGGCGCGACGCGTTGCGCACCGATGCGAGCGGCGTGGAACCGGAGCGCAGGTTCGCGATCATCTGCGCGACGAGGCCCGGCAGCTGCCGCTCGAGGCGCCCGACCCGGTGGTGCGCGTATCCGCGCAGCACGAGGAGCATGACGACGATCAGCCCGAGCGCGCCGCCGAGCGAGAAGTCCACGCGTCGGAAACCGATCCAGAGACCTGCGCCCACGACACTGCCGCCCACGATCAGCACGAAGACCGCCCGGGGCAGCGACTGCGGCAGGCCGGCGCGGAACAGCAGGTTCTGGAAACTGCGCGCGTACGGCGAGCGGTCGAGCAGCCGCCGCAGCTTCTCGACCTGGAACAGTTCGAGCGCGTCGCGCCACAGCGGGGTGTCGTCCGCGACGGATTCCTCGTGGCCGGCCAGCAGGCGATCGCGGAGGTTCTCGGTGCGGATGTCGTGGCGGACCCACAGCCCGGCGAGCAGGAGGACGACGGCGAGTGCGACGAGGAACGCCATCGTCTCAATCGCGCCCGGCGCGACTGGCCACCGCGTGATCGATCCGCGCGGCCATCACGTCGCGCGGAACAGCTTCGGGTCGAGCGCCACCTCGCGTTCCTCGAACGACGACTGGTGGTAGGGCACGATGCCCGTCGCGCGCATCACGAGCTTCCCGCCCGCCTCGCGCTTCGTCAGGAAGAGGTCCTGCGTGAGCACGACGCCGGAATCGATGCCCGAGATCTCGGTGATCGCCGCGACGCGCCGCTGCCCGCCCTCGTACCGCGTGAGATGCACGACGAGCTGGAGCGCCGACGCGATCTGCTCGCGCAGCACGCGCTGCGGCAGTTCGAGGTCGGCCATCAGCATCATCGTCTCGAGCCGCGAGAGCGTGTCGCGCGGACTGTTGGAGTGCAGCGTCGTGAGACTGCCGTCGTGGCCCGTGTTCATGGCCTGGAGCATGTCGAGCGCCTCGGCGCCACGCACCTCGCCGACGATGATGCGGTCGGGCCGCATCCGCAGGGCGTTGCGCACGAGATCGCGGATCACGACGGCACCACGGCCCTCGGTGTTCGGCGGCCGCGCCTCGAGCCGCACGACGTGATCGTGATTGAGGATCAGTTCGGCGGTGTCCTCGACGGTCAGGATGCGCTCGTTCCGCGGGATCGCGAGCGAGAGGCAGTTGAGCATCGTCGTCTTGCCGGCCCCCGTCGATCCGCTCACGACGACGTTCAGCTTCGCGCGGACCGCGAGCTCGAGGAACTCGCCGGCCTCCGCGGAGAGCGATCCGGTCGCGACGAGTTCCTCCATGCGCAGGATGTCGCGCATGAACCGCCGGATCGACACGACGGGTCCGTCGAGCGCGAGCGGCGGGATGATGACGTTCACGCGACTGCCGTCGGGCAGCCGCGCATCCGCCATCGGCGAGCTCTCGTCCACGCGCCGTCCGATGCGTGACAGGATCCGCTCGATCGTCAGCATCAGGTGCTCGCTGTCGTGGAAGCGGACGTCGGTGCCTTCCAGCACGCCGTGCCGCTCGACGAAGACCTGGTGCGGTCCGTTCACGAGGATGTCGGCCACCGTCGGATCGGACAGCAGCGGCGCGAGCGGACCGAGGCCCAGCAGTTCGTAGACGAGATCGTTCTTCAGCCGGCTGCGCTCGACGCGCGAGAGCGTGACGGTCTCGCCCTCGATCTCGCGGTCGACGTACTCGGTGACGGCCGCCTCGACCGCCGACTGCGATGCCTGCGCCACCGCCTGCGGATTGAGGATCTCGATGAGCCCGCGGTGCAGCCGGTGGCGGATGTCGGCGTACCCGAATCCGTGGGCCTCCTCGCGCTGCGGCGCGACTTCGTGGCCGGGGCGGACGAGCGCGCGGACACGCTCCACGAACATCGGGTCGTTCCGGTGTTCATGGCGCCGCAGGCTTTCGCGCAAGGCGACGGCCTCGCGGTTGCCCTCCCGGTTCGCGGTCTCGTTCACGGTCCGCTCAGACACCGCGCACGAAGCGCGTCATGCGCTCGATGAGCGAAGGTGTCCACGGCGTCGCGGGGACCTCGCCCGTCAGGCGACCGGCGAGCAGCCGGATCTCGTCGGCGAGGCGCTGATCGGGAAAGGCGTCCATGAGCGTGCGGCCCGCGTTCGCCGCGATCGTCGCGTGGACGTCGTAGCCGAGCACCACGTCCACCGGCCAGTCGAGCGCCGCGGCGACGAGGTCCGGCGGGACGTTGCCACGGAAGCGCGTGTAGCGGTTCACGACGACGGTGATGCGGTTCGGACCGTAGCCCGCCTGCCGCAGGATCTGCAGGTTGTAGCGGGCACTGCGGATCGCGGGCACGACGGCCTCGGTCACGAGCAGCACCTGGTCCGCGAGGTCGAGCAGCGCGAGATTGAGGCTCGACAGGATCGGGAAGGTGTCGACCATCGTGAAGTCGTACGTGCCCTTGCTCACCAGCAGGATCTTCGAGAGCTGGTCCTCCTGGAAGTCGACCTCGAGCGGGTTGTCGGCGCTGTGCGCGAGGACGTCCATGCCGCCCGGGTGCGCGGTCATGAAGCCGCGCAGCATCTCGCCATCGATGCGGCGGTACTCGGCAACGGCGTCGCTCAGCCAGCGTTCCGGCCGCAGGTCGAGCATGGACGCGATGTTCGGCGCCTGCGTGTTCGCGTCGACGATCGCGACGCGATGGTCACCGAGCGACTGCGCGAGCACGTGCGCGAGGTTGCAGGTCAGCGTCGTCTTGCCGACGCCCCCCTTGCTGCTGAAGGTCACGACGAGCCGGCCGGCGCGTTCCTCGCGGCCGTGATCCACGCCCTGGTGCCGCAGCGCCTTCCGCAGGATCTGGTGGACCTCCTCTTCCGCCACGGGCTGCGCGAGCAGCTCCTGCGCGCCGGCACGCACGGCCCGCTGGAGCACGTCCGGCGTGAGCTTGTCGATGCTCGCCGCGACGAGTCGCGAACGGACCTCCGCGAGCTGGCCGATCGCGATGAGCCCGGCCTCGACGCTTCGCGTGAGATCGATGAAGACCGTCTCGGCCTCGATCTGGTGCGCCAGCTCCATGCCCTGCCCGACCGTGTCGGCAAGGCGCAGGCTGATGATCGCGCCGTCGAATCGCATGCACGCCGTCTGGACGGCGAGCCGGAAGGACTCGTGGGCACTGATGACGAGGACACGCATGGGGTAAGTGTTCGCGCGCTCAGTCGTTCCAGGCGGTGCCCGAGAGATCGTCGGACAGCCGCCCCGCCTCGCCCTTCAGGCGGCGCTGCTCGTGGACGCGCAGCGTGTCGGCGAGGCTGCCGGGACGCTGCTCGTAGAGCGCGGCGTCCTCCTCGCGTGCGTACACGATCTGCTGCGCGCGGGCCACGATCCGGCCGGCCCGCTCGACCGTCGCCGTCACGACGATCTCGAGCCGCGGCGTGCGTCCGCCCTCGTGGCGCACCTCGTCCGCGAAGTCGTCGCGCGACGACTCGGGGCGCCACGGCGTGCGACGACCGAGGCCGAACCGCAGTGCCTGGATATCGACGCGCACCGGCAACGCCTGCGAGGCGCCCGCGGTGTCGACGAGATCCCCTGTCGCGGCGAGCCGCGTACGCAACGTCGTGCGCAACGCCGTCGCGAACGGCGTGTCGGCCGGCACGTCGACGCGCAGCGGCATGCGGCAGCGATCGGGATAGCACTCGGTGTGCAGGCCGGGCCGGATGCCGTCGACGAGGCGCGCCGCCAGGGCGTCCCAGTGCGCGACCGACTGCACGCGGACGAGCGACGTGGCCGGCGGATTCTCGACGGACGGCACCGGGCCGTACGGTGCGCGACGCGCCCCGGTGCAGCCGGCGAGCAGCAGCACGACGAGCGTGGTCGCGAACATCGCGGAACGGATCATCGCGAAGCGCTCAGCGATCCGCGACGGTGGACGGCGCGGCGGGGGCCGATCCGGCGCCGCCCGGCAGCTTCGCGCGCAGTTGCGCGATCACCTGATCGGCTGCCGCGTGCTCGTTCGGCGGCGCGAGCGATCGCGCCTTCGTGAATGCGTCGACGGCGCCCTGCGTGTCGCCGGCGGCCGAGAGGATCATCGCGTGCGTCCGGTACGACTGCCATGCGTCCGGGGCGAGCTGCACCGCGAGCTGCGCACTGCGCTTCGCCTCCGCGTGCTGTCCGGCCCGCGACAGCGCGCGTGCGAGATCGGCATGGGCGCGCGCCTGCTGCGGCTGAAGCACCGTCACCTTGCGGAACGCCTCGGCCGCCTGCGGATGCCGCTGCAGCAGCATCGAGCACTCGCCCACGGCCCGCGCGACGACCTCCTCCCGGCCGCCATCGACACCCCCTGCGAGCGCAGTCTCGAGCGGCGGCAGTGCGGCCTTGCACGACTCCGCACCCGCTGCGCCGGCACGTGCGCCCACCTGCGCCGCCTTCAGTGCCCGGTCGAACAACTGCGCGGCACGGGCCTGCCTGCCCTGCCACCACACGCCGCCCCCGACCACGATCGACAGCCCCACGGCGGCAACACCCATCAGACGCCACTTCGAATTCATCGCTTCTCTCCCTCCCTGTATTCGACCGCCGACGCCCGCGGTTCCGACCGCTCCGGCACCTTCCGGGCGGTGATCGTCACGATGAGTTCCGAGCGCGTCTTCTCCTCGGAACGGTTGCGGAACAGCACCCCGAGCATCGGGATGCGCGAGAGCAGCGGCACGGCCGCGGCGGATCGCGTGTCGGTGTCCGCGACGAGCCCCGCGACGGCCCACGTCTCGGCATCGAACGACTCCGTGACCGTGCGCACGGAGCGCTGCTTGAAACCCGGGATGCGCGCGCCGTTCAGGACGATCGCCGCCGTGTCGTCGGGCTCGGTGAGGATCTGGTCGAGGACGATGCCGATGCGCCCGTTCTCCAGCACCGTGGGCCGGGCGACGATGCGCAGGCCGAACTCGATGAAGGCGACGTTGGTCGCGATGAGCGCGTTCTGCGTCGGCGTGCCGGGCAGGATCGTCGTCACCGGGATCGGCAGGTTGCCGCCCACGAGGAAGGTCGCGGCCTCGCCGCTCACGGCCGTGAGGAGCGGTTCGGACACCGTGCGGCCGGCCCCCGACTGCTCCAGCGCCTGCAGGAAGGTCTGGATGTTCACGCCGCCGACGGGCAGCTTCGTGAGCGCCGTGATGCCGCCGCGGGCGACGGCGGGCAGCGTGGACGCGGCGATCCCTGTCGATGTGGACGCCGTCGCCCCCGGCGTGTCGACCTGCACGCGCGAGCCGTCGATGCGCCAGTTGATGCCGAGGCGGTCGGTGCGATCGCGGTCCACGGCGACGATGTTCAGCTTCAGCTCGATGCGCGGCTGGTCCGCGACGGTCAGCAGGCTGACGACGCGTCCGCCGGCCGTCGTCACGACGTCGCCGCGGGAGATGTTCTGGCCGAGATTGCCCTTCGGCGGCGACGACCGCGGGACGATCGAGAGCGCACTCGCGCCACCCCCTGCTCCGCCCGCACCACCACCCGTCGTGGCACTCGTCCGGGCCGCGCCGCCGGCGCCCGCTGCGCCACCGACGCCGATGCGCTGCAGGCGCAGCGGATCGCTGATCGCCTCGGCCGTCTCGTCGGCGTCGAGGTTGCCCGCGAGCACGCCGCCGCGATCGCTGAAGACCTGGATCTCGAGATCGCCCTTGCCGGTGACGAAACGGTCCGCCACGGCGATGGCCCGGCTCAGCACCGTGGGAGACGCGACCCGGCCGCGAAGGATGAATACGCCGTTCACTTCCTCCACCCGGATTGCGGCATCGACGCGCTTCAGCACCGCCTCGAGTCGCGACGCGGCAGGCGCCATCTGGTCGTCCGTGACGAGCAGGTTGATGACCCGGGTCTCGCCCGCCTGGACGGTCTCGCGCAATCGAGGCTCGTCGGCGGAGGCGCCCTCGACGGCGGCGGTGGTCGACTCCCCCTCCGCCCCCGCGCCTTCGGCACCGGGGCGGCGACCACTGCGCGCCACCGCGTTGCGACGTTCGGCTGCATCGACCGTGTGTTCGATCGTCGCGCGTCCGAAGAACCGGTAGGCCGCCTCGGCGGCGCGCTCCACGACGGCCTTGCTCGCCGCGACGCCGCTCAGGATCACGGCGTCGCCGTTCGGATCGCTCTCCGCGCGGATGCGGGCATCGAGGCCGGACAGGTGGCGCTGGAGATGCGTCAGGTCATGGCTCACGACGACGCGGTACTGCTCCATCCGGCCGTTGCGCAGCAGCAGCATCAGCGAGGTCGTGCCGGGCGCGACGGCGTTGACCAGCACGCGCGTCGACGAGAGCGCCGTCGTGCGCACCACCGCCGGCGAGCCCACGGCCACCGACGCGACGGGCCCCGACGCGGTGACCATCTGGGAGTGCGCCTTGACGAGCCGGAGCACCTTCGTCTCGACGATCTCCGCGTCATTCGCCGCGCGAACGGTGACGGGCAGGGACGCGAGCGCGACGCACACACAGATGCCCGCTGCGCGGACAGCATCGAGAAGGATTCCCATGAGTCAGTCCGAGATCTCGATGACCCGGTGGCGCACCGCGAGATGCACCATCTCCGCGGTCGTCGTGACGCCCAGCTTGCGTTTCACCTGGCACGTGTAGTTGGCGACCGACCGCATGCTGAGCGTCAGGCAGCGCGCGATGTCCGGCGGCGCCATGCCCTGCGACACGAGGCGGAACACCTCGAACTCCCGGGGGGACAGCGCCGACAGGAGGTCCTGGCGGGGCTTGAGGCGCAGCATCGCAACCTGCTGCGCGAGGTCGTGGGTGAGGTAGCGGTGTCCGCTGGCCACCTCGCGGACGGCGCGGAGGATCGCGTCGCCGTCGCTCTCGCGACCGAGGCAGGCGAGCGCGCCCTGCTCCATCAGGCGCAGCGCCGACAGTCCGTCGCCCTTCACGCCGACGACGGCGATCGCGATGTCCGGCTTGCGGGCGAGCATCCGCCGCATGGTCTCGGCACAGCCGCCGGGCGGTAGTTCGTGATCGATCACGCAGACATCCGGATCGATCTCGACGAACGCGTGGTACGCGACGTCCGCACGGTCCGCATCCCCGACGACGACGAATCGCGGATCGCCCGCGAGCACGTGCCGGACGCCGGCGCGGTACAGCGCGACACCGTGCGCGATCAGTACGCGCCTTTCCCTCGCGTGGGGCGCGTCCCCACTTGTTCTGCTTGTATTCATGCGCCTGTGCGTGATCGGACCGTGAGGTCGGTCGACGCTTTGTGTGTCGCCGTTTCGGATGGATCTCCCCGGCCGGCAGTCTGATGCTGGCGTCACGAACGACGAAGGGAACTTGTCCCGGATGCACCGGTGCCGAACACACGATCTCGGGGGAGAAGTTGTCCGGCGAGCGCATCCGGTCGACACGGTCGACGCGGAAGTCGTGTAGCGGTTCTGGAAGCGGCAGGGCGCGGCTGGCCATCCCGCGAGCGGGCGTGCGGAAGCAGCCGCGACACGCTGGTTCCGACCGGTTCGAGTGGATACCGAGATCCGGGTCGAGGCTGGCGTTGTCAGCATCGCATCGCGAAGCGACGCTGCCAGCCGGATCTTCGGTACTGGGCATTGCCAATTCCGTCACCCCAGCGAACGCTGGGGTCCAGCAACAGAC
>CAUJJX010000046.1 GCA_963205165.1 Pseudomonadota bacterium
CCCGGAGGGAATGAACCTCTCGGCGCGCATGGCGGCGTTGTCCTCCTGGCCCGGACGTCCAGTCCGGGCGGCGTCGTCCGCCTTGCCCTGCACGCCGAGAGGTTCATTCGCACTGGCATCCGTAGTGTTAACAGGCCCTAGCAGCGGTTCGCGCTGGCGTCGCAGCCGGCGGCGTCGGTCCGGGAGGATTCCGGAATTTCACGGACGCAGGCGCAGCAGGCGTAGGTCGGATTAGCGACGCAGTCGCGTAATCCGACGCCGTCGCTCGCACAACCGTCTGCGTCGGATTACGCGCTTGAAGCGCTAATCCGACCTACGCGAAGCGATCGACCCCGCCAGTTGCGCAAGTACTCATGCTCCGGGTCCACCGACGCGCGGCGCTCGACTCCCATCGCCGGCCACCGGCGTTCAGAACCCGAACGCCTCCCGCATCACGTGGTAGATCCAGTGCTGCTCCATCACGCCGTGGACGAGATACGCCTTCGGACCCGTCGCGAAGATCGCGACGTCCTCGCCGCCGTGCGTCTCGGACGGCAGCGGGATCGCGGCTTCCTGGAGATAGCCTGTCTCGCGAGTGTCGATCGTCGCGAGGTCCGGACGGCTGCGCCCCGTGCGGATCGCGTCGCGCCAGCCCGGCCCGTTCTGGTAGCCGAGCGTCGTGTACGGAATTCCGAGATTGTCCTTCAGCGGCGCCGTCGGATGCCCGTCGACGTGCGGGACGTCCTTCACGAGACCGAGGATGTCGTTGCCGCGATGCGGGTAGCCCGAGATCGTGAACACGTGGCTGTGATCGGCCGTCACGATGATCAGCGTGTCGCGCGGATCCGTCATCGCGACGGCCTTCCGGATCGCGTTCGAGAACTCGATGGTGTCGAGCAGTGCGCGCTTCGCGTTGCCGGCGTGGTGCGCGTGGTCTATCCGTCCGCCCTCGACGTGCAGGAAGAAGCCGGCCGGGTTCCGCGCGAGCATCCGGATCGACTTCTCGGTCATCTCCGTCAGCGACGGTTCGCCCGACCGATCCTTCGCGCGATCGACTTCGTACTGCATGTGCGAGTTCTCGAACAGGCCGAGCAGGTGCTCCGTCTTCGCCGGATCGATCGCGTCGAACCCGGCCTTGTTCCAAACGTACGCCGCCCTCGACGGGCCGCCGCGCGTGCTCACCCATTCGTTCGCGAGGTGCCGCCCGTCGAGCCGTGCACCGGGCGCGCTGCGTTCCGGGTCGTTCATGGCATTCGGGTAGAAGTGGATGCGCCCGCCGCCCATCGCGACCTTCAGGCTCGAACGCACGACCGGCGACACGTCGATGAGCTGCGCCGCGATGTCCTTCACCGTGCAGGACCGTTCGGGGAGTCCGTTGGCCGTCTCGTACTGGTGGATGTCGCGATCGCTTTCCCAGTCGCGCACGGAGATGTGTGCGTACGTGGCGCCCGGCGTCGCGTGCGTGAGCCGCGCCGTCGACACGACGCCGGTCGACTTGCCGGCTGCCGCGGCCTGCTCGAGGATCGTCGGCAGCGCCTTCGATGCGGTGACGTCGGCGCTGCACTCGCCGCGCGCCGTCGTGTGGTTCACCGAGAGCTGGCCCTCGCGCGCCTTGTAGCCCGTGACGATCGCGGTCATCGTCGGCGCGGAGTCCGACGTCTGCTGGTCCCACGAGTACGTCTTCGACAGTGCGACATGCGGGAAGCGCTCGAACGCGAGGCTGTTCTCCTCGCCCGGCCCGCCCTTCATCTGGCCTTCGAGGATGCGCGCGGCCGTGATCGTCGACACGCCCATGCCGTCACCGACGAACAGGATGATGTTCTTCGCGCGGCGTACGTTCGGGAGCACCTGCTTCGCGTCGCGGATGAACTGCTGGCCGCTGTCGTACCAGTCGGCCACGGACTCCGGACCCTTCACGGCGGGCTCCGCCGCATGAAGCGGCAGCGCGGGGGCTGCGAGCGTGGCGGCCAGCAGCGATGCGATCGATCTGCGGAACGTCGGATGCATCGGTGTCTCCTGTCTCGGGGGCGGCATTGTCGATCACGATGCCCGCGGGGCGGAAGATCGGCGGACCAGGGCCTCGTGTCACGTGATCGGATTCGGTCGCGACGACACCAACGGCACGGGGCCGGCGACGCACGTTCCTGCCACGTGCCTCGTCGGCCCCGTCCGTGCGGCGGCCCCGTTGACTACCCGACCACGACCTTCTCGAGAACCGCCGCGAGATCGTCCCGGCCGAACGGTTTCGACAGGTAGCCGTCCATCCCGGCCGCGAGGCACTGCTGCCGATGCGCTTCCATCGCGTGGGCCGTGAGCGCGACGATCGGAATGCGGGAACCGTCGCCTTCGCGGACACGGATCAGCCGCGTCGCCGCGAGTCCGTCCATGTCGGGCATCTCGAGATCCATCAGCACCGCGTCGAAGGTCTCGTGCGCGGACGCCTCGACTGCCGCACGGCCGTCCGCGACGGCGACACACGAATGCCCCAGCGAATCGAGGATGCCGCGCGCGAGACGACGGTTCACCGGATTGTCGTCGGCGAGCAGCAGGTGCAGGCGCCGCGCCGGTTGCGCGACGGGACGCCGGGTCCGGACGCCGGACGTGTCGGCGCGCACCTCGGACACGATGTCGCACGGCACCGTGAACGTGAATGTGCTGCCAGCGCCGGGCGCGCTGCCGACGGTGATGTCGCCGCCCATGAGCCGCGCGAGGCGCATCGAGATGCTGAGTCCGAGCCCGGTGCCGCCGAAGCGGCGCGAGATCGACTGGTCGGCCTGGTGGAACGCTTCGAAGATCGCCTGCGGACGATCGGCCGGGATGTCGATCCCGATGCCGGTGTCGACGATCGAGAATGTCAGTGCCGTGCGACTGCCCGCGGTCGTCGCGCCGAGAGTCACGCGCACCGAGCCGCGTTCCGTGAATTTCAATGCATTGCCGACGAGGTTCACGAGCACCTGGCGCACCCGGCCCGGATCGCCCGCAACCCGCGGCGGCACGGCGTGCGTGTCGACGTGGCATTCGAGGGCGAGGCCCTGAGAGCGCGCACGGTGCTCGAAGGGCAGGATGCTTTCGCGCAGCAGCCGTTCCGGATCGAACGCGGACGTCTCGAGATCCATCCGGCCGGCCTCGACCTTCGAGAAGTCGAGGATGTCGTTGATGATCGCCAGCAGCACCTCGCCGGACGAACGCACGGTCTCGAGCTGCTCGCGCTGCGTGCACGACAGTTCACCGCCGAGCGCGAGTTCGGTCATGCCGATGATGCCGTGCATCGGCGTCCGGATCTCGTGGCTCATGTTCGCCAGGAAATCGCTCTTCGCGCCGTTCGCGGCCTCCGCCTGATCCTTCGCGGCGCGCAGCGCGGCCGCCTGATGCGTCAGGCGATCGGACAGCTCCCGCGCATCGGCGAGCGCGCGTTTCTGGCTCTGCATCAGGAACAGGAAGTCCATCGTCTGGTCGTGCGTGCCGAAGTCGCGCAGCGAGAGGCCGCGCGCCGACAGCTCGGTCGGATCGACGATCCACGGCGAGCCGAGGAACAGTGCCCGCGGACCCTCCGTCACGAATTCGCCCCGCAGCTTCAGCACCGGGTCGTGCACGGACTGGAGCACCGCGACCGAACCCTGCGTCGATGCGATGTCGTCGAATGCGAGCCCGCAGCCGGACGGGCGGACGATCGTGAAGTGGCGCGAGAGCGCATCGCCGATCGCGAGGTCCGGGACGAGTTTCGGGAGGCTGGCGCCGAACTGCGCGATACGCGCGTCACGGTCGACGACGATGTGGAACGGGAATGCCTGCGCGAACAGCGACGGCGAGAGCCCGACGAGCGGGGCGTGCATTTCCATCGCGTCAGGCATCGAAGCGCACCTTGAACTCGTCGTGATCGATGCCTTCACCGCGCTGCCGCGTGTGTTCCACCGACACGCCCACGTCGAAGTTCTTGCCGAGCCCTGCCAGCAGGCCCTTCACCATCGGGGCCAGACCCTCGCGTTCGGAGTAGTAGTGCAGCGTGAGCGAGTCGGGCGTCACGTCGGAGCACCGGAACGATGGCGGGCGCAGGTGCGGACACATCAGCCCGATCCGCGCGTGCATGTTGTCGAGGTTCATGAGGAACTCGGTGATGTTGCTGCCCGTGGCCTGGAGCAGATCGCCGAATCCCTCGCGCGCCGTGTAGCGCGTCCAGAACTCGCCGAAGGCTTCCAGCAGGCTGTCCGCGGGTGCGCCGAGCTGCTCGCTCGCCGCGCGCACGAGGCGGTACGTCACGGCGTCGTCGTAGGGTTCCATCGCGACGAAGACCTCGTCCTCGACGCCTGCCGCCTGCCGGATCCGATTCCAGGCGGCTTCGCCGAACTTGCCGACCACCATGTCCTGGATGGCCTTGTTCACCAGTCCGTACATCACCACCTCCGATCAGTGCGTGCCGTGCGGATCGCAGGGCTCGCGGGTCGGGTGGGTATCGGCAGGGGGTGGACGGGCTTGAGTGTCGAACTGCGGACAGGACGTCGCAGGTCGCGAGGGCGCGTGGAACAGCTTCGCGCGGGGGGATCTACCGACCGATCCGGCTCGCTTCCGCCGCGAGCGCCGTGATCGCGGACCAGTCGCCGGCCCGGATCGCGTCGCGCGGAATCATCCACGAGCCGCCGACGCAGACCACGTTGCCGAGCGACAGATAGCCGGACGCGTTGCCCGGCGTGACGCCGCCCGTCGGGCAGAACCGGACGTCCTGGATGACGGACCCGATAGCCGCGAGGAACTTCGCGCCACCGGACGCTTCCGCGGGGAAGAACTTCTGATGCCGGAAGCCGCGCTCGCGCAGCCGCATCACCTCCGACACGGTCGCGGCGCCGGGCAGCAGCGGCACGGGATGATCGGCGAGCGCATCGAGCAGCCGGTCGGTCACGCCGGGCGACACGGCGAAGCGCGCGCCGGCCGCGTGGGCCGCATCGAGCTGTTCGCGCGACAGCACCGTGCCGACGCCGACGATCGCTTCGGGGACGGCGTCGCGGATGGTGCGGACGGCATCGAGCGCCGCGGGCGTGCGCAGCGTCACTTCGAGCACGTCGAGCCCGCCGGCGACGAGCGCGCGCGCGAGCGGCACGGCGTCCGCGAGGTCCTCGATGACGATGACGGGCACGACCGGTCCGCGGGCGAGGAGGGCGGCGACGGCGTCCTGCTGTTCGTTCTGTGTCATGGCGGTGTGGAGGTCGATGGGAGTTTCGGGATGGTCACGCGACGCGCACGTCGGACCTGGCCGGTTGCAGCAGGTCGAACACGGTGGCGCCCGCGTCGGCCCGGCCGGCCAGGGCGCGGAACGGTGCGAACAGTTCGCGGCCGACGCCCTCGTCCGAACGTACGTCGGTCGTCGCCGGCACGCGGCTCGCGAACTCGGTGGCGTCGACGAGCAGTTCGAGTGTGCCGTCGACCCCGTCGACCCGGATCACGTCGCCGTCGCGCACGCGGGCGATCGCGCCGCCGTCGACGGCTTCCGGCGTCACGTGGATCGCGGCCGGGACCTTGCCCGACGCGCCCGACATGCGGCCGTCGGTGACGAGTGCGACGCGCTGCCCGCGGTCCTGGAGGACGGCGAGCGGCGGCAGCAGCTTGTGGAGTTCCGGCATGCCGTTCGCCTTCGGTCCCTGGAAGCGGACGACGGCCACGAGGTCGCCGGTCAGTTCGCCGGCCTTGAAGGCGCGCTGCAATGCGTCCTGCGAATCGAACACGCGCGCCGGTGCCTCGATCACGTGGCGCTCCGCGGCGACGGCCGAGGTCTTCATCACGGCACGTCCGAGGTTGCCGGACAGCACGCGGAGTCCGCCGGTCGCCTGGAACGGATCGGATGCGGGCCGCAGCACGGCGAGATCGCCGGACACCTTCGCAGCCTCTCGCCAGACGAGCGCACCGTCCGCACCGAGGCCCGGTTCGACGAGGTAGCCGTCGAGGCCCGTGCCCCAGACCGTCTTCACGTCGGCGTGAAGCAGCCCGGCGCCGAGCAGTTCACGGATCAGGAAACCCATGCCGCCCGCGGCGTGGAAGTGGTTCACGTCCGCGTTGCCGTTCGGATAGATGCGCGCGAGCAGCGGCACGACCTCCGCGACGTCGGCGAGGTCGTTCCACGTGATCGCGATGCCGGCCGCCGATGCCATCGCGAGCAGGTGGATCGTGTGGTTCGTCGAGCCGCCCGTCGCGTGCAGGCCGACGATCCCGTTGACGATCACGCGTTCGTCGACGACGTGGCCGAGCGGCGCGAAGTGGTCGCCGCCGTGCACGAGCGACAGCACGCGCTGCACCGAGGCCCGCGTGATCGCATCGCGCAGTGGCGTGCCGGGGTTCACGAAGGTCCCGCCGGGCGGATGCAGGCCCATCAGTTCCATCAGCATCTGGTTCGTGTTGGCCGTCCCGTAGAAGGTGCACGTGCCGGGACCGTGGTACGACTGCGCCTCGGATTCGAGCAGTTCGGTGCGGCCGACCCTGCCCTCCGCGAAGAGCTGCCGGACCTTCGCCTTCTGGTCGTTCGGGATGCCCGACGGCATCGGCCCTGCCGGGATGAACACGGTGGGCAGGTGGCCGAAGCGCAGCGCGCCCATCAGCAGCCCGGGGACGATCTTGTCGCACACGCCCAGGTAGCAGGCCGCGTCGAACATCTGGTGCGACAGCGCGACGGCCGTCGCGAGCGCGATCACGTCGCGCGAGAACAGCGACAGCTCCATGCCGGCCTCGCCCTGCGTGACACCGTCGCACATCGCCGGCACGCCGCCCGCGACCTGCGCCGTCGCGCCGACCTCGCGGGCTGCCTCGCGGATCAGCGCGGGGAATTGTTCGAACGGCTGGTGCGCCGACAGCATGTCGTTGTACGCGGTGACGATCCCGAGGTTCGGTGCGTTGCCGTCACGCAGCCGCGCCTTGTCGTCGGCCGCGCACGCCGCGAACCCGTGCGCGAGATTCGCGCAGCCCATCTTCGCGCGACGGGAACCCTCGGCGGCCGCCCGGTCGACGAGGTCGAGATACGCGCGTCGCGATGCGCGGCTGCGTTCGACGATGCGTGTCGTGACTTCGGCGATGCGGGGGTGGAGCGGTGTCGGCTTCATGTTGTTCATCCTGTGCTGGCGCAGGTTTCCGACGTCCGGTCGGATTCGTTCGATGCCGTCACGGACACCGGAAGACGTCGACGTCGGCCCGTTCGAGCACGGCGCGGATCGGCATGTCCGCCTCGGGTCCGCCGGCCCGCGCGCGTTCGAGCACAGCGCTCTTCGACGCCCCCTCGATGTGCAGCGCGATCGCACAACTGGCGAGCAGCGCGGGCAGCGTGAGCGTGAGGCGCGGCTCGTCCGCGGCCGGCGCGCGCAGCGTTTCCACCTTGCGCTTCGAGCCCGGATCGAGACACGCGTCGAGCCGGTCGCCACCGGGAAAGAACGACGCCGTGTGCCCGTCGTCGCCCATGCCCAGCACCGCGATCGCGAGCGGCCACGGGATGCGGGCGAGTGCGGATTCCGCGGCGTCGCGATCGTCCTCCGGCGTGGCGCCGCCGTGCACGAGCGGGACGAAGCGCGCAGCGGCGGCGCGTCCCTGGAGCAGGTGGTCACGCACGAGTCGCTCGTTCGATCGTCCGGACGACGCCGGCACCCAGCGGTCGTCGACGAGCGTCACGGTGACGCGGTCCCAGGAGAGGTGCTTCGTGGCGAGCGCTTCGAGGAAGCGCACCGGCGTGCGTCCGCCGGACACGGCGAGCGACGCCGCGCCGCGTGTCGCGATCGCGATGTCGAGGCGATTCGCGACGAGTGCGGCGAGGGAGGCCGCGAGCGCCGCGCCGTCCGCAAAGCTATGTAGCGAGACGCGCATCGCGATTCCAGTTGGCGTCCTCGTGCCACGTGCGACCGTCGCGCTCGATCAGCGCGATGGCGGCCGACGGACCCCACGTGCCGGCGGCGTAAGGCTTCGGCGTGTCTTCGGAATCGCGCCACAGCGCCATGACCGGATCGACCCACGACCACGCGGCCTCGACCTCGTCGCGGCGCATGAAGAGCGTCTGGTTGCCGCGCACGATGTCCATCAGGAGCCGTTCGTAGGCGTCCGGATTGCGCACGCCGAAGGCCTCCGCGAAGCTCATGTCGAGCGGCACCTGCTTCAGCCGCATCCCGCCGGGGCCGGGGTCCTTGATCATCAGCCACAGCCGCACGCCCTCGTCGGGCTGGAGGCGGATCACGAGGTGGTTCGAGTGGATCGTTCCCGCGCGTTCCGAGAAGGCCGAATGCGGGATCGGCCGGAAAGCGATGACGATCTCGGAGAGTCGTTCCGGCAGCCGCTTGCCGGTGCGCAGGTAGAACGGCACGCCGGCCCATCGCCAGTTCTCGATCCCGGCCTTCACCGCGACGAAGGTCTCGGTGCCGCTCGATGCGCCGAGTTCGTCCGCGTAGCCCGGCACGGCCCCGCCGTTCGCGGCACCGGCGCGGTACTGGCCGCGCACGACGGTCTGCGCGATGTTCGCTGCGCTCACCGGCCGCAGCGCCTGCAGCACCTTCAGCTTCTCGTCGCGCACGGCGTCGGCCGTGAGCTGGCCGGGCGGTTCCATCGCGACGAGGCACAGCAGCTGCAGCAGGTGGTTCTGCACCATGTCGCGCATCGCGCCGGCCGTGTCGTAGTAGCCCGCGCGGCCTTCCACGCCGAGACTTTCCGCCACCGTGATCTGCACGTGATCGATGTGCGCGGCGCGCCACAGCGGTTCGAACAGCGCGTTGGCGAAGCGCAGCGCCATCAGGTTCTGGACCGTCTCCTTCCCGAGGTAGTGGTCGATCCGGTAGACGCACGCTTCCGGGAACACGCGGCCGACGGCGTCGTTCACGGCGCGCGACGACGCGAGGTTCTTGCCGATCGGCTTCTCGAGCACGACCCGCGATTGCGCGGATGCGAGGCCGTGCGCCTGGATGCGTTCGCACAGCGGACCGAACAGTTCCGGCGACGTCGAGAAGTAGAAGACCCGGATGCGGTCGGGCGCTTCGGCGAGCCGCGTGGCGAGTTCGGACCAGCCGCCGTCGGACACGCCGTCGAGCGCGAGGTAGTCGATGCGGGCGAGGAATCGCGCGGCGGCCTCGGGATGTTCCGCGGCATCGCGGGCGATGGCCTCGGCGGCCTGCGCGCGATACGCGTCGCGCGACAGCGTCGAGCGGGCGGCGCCGACGATGCGTGCGGCGTCGGGCAGCTGCCCGGCGAGATCGCGCTGGAACAGCGCGGGGAGCAGCTTGCGGCGGGCGAGGTCGCCGGTCGCACCGAAGACGACGAGGTCGAACGGGTCGACCTGGATGATGCGGGCGGTCATGGAAGCGTTCCGATCCGCGCACGATGCGCGCGGCAGTGTCGTGGTGGTGTGGGACGCCCGGGTGCGCCGGGCGGGCACCGCGTGTCGGTCTCGATAGTACAGGCGGCCGTGTTGCGCGGCTGCGTCGGCGTCGTGAATCGCTCTCGGTCGTCCGCCGGGCCGCGCCGTGGAATCCGCCGTCGCGCTTTGCATGCCGCGCCGGCGTCGCTACTCTCGGGTCGCATCCGCCGTCACACGCCTCGCCATCAGGACCTGCCCATGAGACTCCGATCGTTCGCCGCCGCGTTCGTCTGCATGACCACTGCCGCGTTCGTCCGCGCCGCGCCCGACGCCGTCATCGCCCCGGGGACCGACTACACAGCGCTCGAATGCCTGCGCGTCGTGCAGGACGCCGCGGTCGCGACATCGCCTGAACGACGGTCCGCGGTGGAGTACTGCGTCGCGTATCTCGCGGTCCGGACGCAGCAGCTGAACGAACACCTCGAGGGCGCATCGACGCCCGCCACCGCCCCGGAACCTTCGGCGGCGCCGGTCCGCGAGTTCCAGCCGGTGGTGCCCCGCGAGTCGTCGCCCGCCTCCGGTGCCGTGGCACCGACGGTGGCCGAAGAGATCGCGCCCGCCACGCCGGCGGTGCCGCCCGCATCCGAACCGGCCCCCGCGATGCGCGCCGCGCCCGTGCCGGCACCGCGCCCGGGCATGCCGCAGCCGCCGCAATTCCTCGAAGGATTCTGAC